>JBILKY010000171.1:0-7914 GCA_044376395.1 Chthoniobacteraceae bacterium
TGCTGCAAGCACCCGGCTTGGTCGCCATCTGTCCACTGCTTCAGGCATTTGCTGATGCTTTCCAAGTCCCTTAGTGTGCTTTGCGAGAATTCACTGACATCGACATCGCAAGCCCTGAACGTGAGATTTGAAAGGTCCACCAGCGATGGCTGTGTCGCAAGGCCGACCGAGTCCGCCGGTCCGGAGTAGTCCAACCCGTCCCGAATCAGCTTATTACGGTCCGTCACCCCTTCAGGGAGGATCACCGCATCTGTCCGAGGGAAGTCCCTGATCAAATTCCCGTAAAAATCGGGGGAGGCGATGTGAACCGTCGGTAGTAGGTGGATTTTCCTGCCCTGGTAATCGTAGACCCGCTTCTCCGTGTAGAGACCGTCTTCGCTGATGGTGATGAATCCGTGGCTCATCCGGCCAACAGACCAGACAAGGCACGCGCACAGGTAGATGATCAAAATCGGGCATACTACGAAAAGTTTGATCAAGGTCGCGCCGACCATGCGGGACATCGAAAAAGTACTGCCAACAAAGGCCTCGGCTGGAATAACCCAATGACCGCCAGAAAACCGGACACGCGTCGCCCAGAGAGAACATACTGCGATGAGAAGCTGCGCGTACGCAGCAAATCTGAACAGCTTTTCGGATGAAGTAATCGCGGGAAGTGGAAGAAAAGCCATTGAAGCCCAGAAAACAAAGAGCAGTGGAACAGCTAGGGTTCTCCAAGGAGTTCTTCGATAGCTGCAGATCGCGACAAGCACCAAAAAACCCGAGATGGCCGTTGTGGTTGCAACGGCGTTTTGTAGGAAGGTGAACGCCTTGGCGTATGGCCCGGCGAGAGCCTCGCAGGTTTCCAAGCCCTCGCTTAAAGCGGCGTCCAGCGCAAAGAGGATCAGAAACCCATTAAAAATTTTTGGCAGCCACATTGGATTTCACGACGCTGGCCTTTGATCTGCCGCACCCGGATCGATGCGTGCCTCACGCTGAACCTACTTGATTGGCTGATGCGGTATTTGGAGGTACGTGTAGCCTTTGAGAGCTTTTTCATAGCTGGCTAGCAGCCTCATCGCTTCGTTTGGCTTTAACCTGTCAGTCTTGATGGCCGCGTCCACCTGGGACTTCATCTGGCGCGTCAATTCAGCCTGATCCCACTGCACCATCGCCAGAACTTCCCCGATGGTTGATCCCTCGAGAACCTCTTCGATGTACCATCCGTTTTCCTCGTCCTCTTCAAGAAAGACATGCGCCTCGTTCACTCTGCCGAACAGGTTGTGCAAGTCTCCCATGATGTCCTGATAGGCGCCCATCAGAAAAAAGCCGATCCGGTATGGCTGGCCCGGAACCAGTTGGTGCAGGGGCAGGGTATCCTTAACGTCTTGAAGATCGATGAACTTCGAGATCTTGCCATCGGAATCGCAGGTAATGTCCACCAGAGTGGCGTTCCGGTCCGGGAAGCGCTCGAGGTGGTCGATCGGCATCACGGGAAAAAGTTGGCCCAGAGCCCAGTGGTCAAGCAGTGATTGAAACACCGAAAAATTGCAGACGTATTGGTCGCCAAGACTGATCTCGAGTTCCCGAACCTCATCCGGGGTGTAGCGCATTCCCTTGCAGAGGACTACGATCTGTTGGGCGATCTGCCAGTAGGTCTGCTCGATCTTGGCCTTGGTCTCAAGCTCCATCATCCCGAGCTCGAACATGGACTGCGTCTGCTCTTTGATCTGCTGGGCGTCATGGAGGGTTTCCATCCAATTCTGCAGCGTGATGGCTTTTTGAAGCTCCAAAATATCCAGCACTAGCTTCGGGTCCGCCGGTGTGGGGTCGATCTGAGTGGCAGCCTTGTCTTTCTCGATCGCGCCGAAAGCATCTACAACAAGTATGGAATGATGCGCGACAATCGCCCGTCCGCTTTCCGAAACGATGGTTGGATGCGCGACTTTCTCTGTGTCGCAGATCTCCATGATGTTCCAAACGATGTCCCGGGCGTATTCGGCGACTGTGTAATTCATCGAGCTCTCAAACGCCGTGCGGGAGCCATCGTAGTCGACGCCCAGTCCGCCGCCCACGTCGATGTAACCCATCTCGTGTCCCATCTTGCAGAGTTTTGCGTAGAACCGGGCTGCCTCACGCACCGCACGTTTGATCGTGCCGATATCGGGAACTTGAGAGCCCACGTGGAAATGCACAAGCCTCAGGCAATGCGCGAGCCCCGCTGCCTTCAGCGCCTGCGAGGCTGTGACCAGATCGGACGTGCTCAAGCCGAACTTAGCGTTTTCCCCTCCGGACGTCGCCCACTTTCCCGCGCCTTTCGACGCGAGCCTGACACGCACGCCGATCATCGGCTCCACTCCG
Source organism: Chthoniobacteraceae bacterium (assembly GCA_044376395.1). Classification (GTDB taxonomy): domain Bacteria; phylum Verrucomicrobiota; class Verrucomicrobiia; order Chthoniobacterales; family Chthoniobacteraceae; genus Chth-196. The sequence goes on from JBILKY010000171.1 coordinate 2,341, forward strand.
ACCTCTTGGGAGACCTGGATGATCTGGAAAAGTTCCTCCAACTTCTCAACTACCAGCACCACCTTTTTCCCGAGCTTGCTCCCTAGCAGCGCGTTCTGGACAAAGAGCGCGTCTTTGTAGCCGTTGCAGATGATCAGGCTTTCCGGATCCCTGTGGATCGCCAGTGCCGCAAGAAGTTCAGGTTTCGAACCCGCTTCGATTCCAAAATGGAAGGGGGCGCCTGCGTCGATGATTTCTTCAACAACCTCGCGAAGCTGGTTTACTTTAATGGGAAATACGCCCCGGTACTCCCCCTTGTAGCCCATTTCAGCGATGGCCTCAGCGAAAGTGGAATTGATTTTTTCTACCCTGTGCCGCAGCAGGTCCTGGAACCGCAGGACCATTGGAAAGGTCAACCCTCTTTCCTGTGCCTCCTCCAGAAGTTCAACCACATCGATTGGCGTCGCCGGGTCTTGGGTTGGCAACACGCTGATATGTCCTTTTTCGTTGATCGAAAAATATCCCGATCCCCAACGGTCAATATTGTAGAGTGCGATCGAAGATTGGACATCCCATGGGGTATTCATTGGCGGTGGATTGACGAGGGGCGGGAGTGTAGGAAACTGCTGGCTGTTTGCAATGTGCACTTCGCTGACGGTGCAATTTTTAACAATCCGGTCTTTCGGGGGCTTCGCGCTCACCAGCTAAAATGAGTTCGCGGCCTCAAAGGGTTCCTTCGCGGGAGGTCGCCGAGGCTAGTACCTTTTCTCTGGGCGTTCCGTTGAGGTGGTAAAGCCTGAGAATCGTATCCTCAATAAGGTTGTTCGGGCAGCTTGCCCCGGCCGTGATCCCAACCGTCTTTTTGCCGGCCGGCAGCCAGTGAACCGCCTCCACTTCCGATTTCTTTTTCAGGTCGTAATGCACGATCTTTTCAGACGACTCGAGCCTGCCTGCGTTCCTGATGAAGTAGGTAGGAAGTTTTTCCTGTCCCATCTCGGCAAGATGGGAGGTGTTTGAGGAGTTGTATCCGCCGACTACCAGCAGGAGATCCATGGGCTGGCTGAGCATTAATCTGAGGGCGTCCTGCCGTTCCTGAGTTGCGCCGCAAATCGTGTCGAAGAACCGGAAGTTTGAGGACTCGGGCTGCCCGTCCCGCTTTTGGATCGCCGCGGCAATGCGGCGCTGAACCTCTTCGGTCTCACCACGCAGCATGGTGGTTTGGTTCGCCACGCCGACGCGTCGAAGGTGCAAGTCTGGGTCGAAGCCATCGCTGTACGCGCCATGAAACCTCGCTAAAAATTCAATTCTGTCCCCGCCGTGCTTGATGTAATCACACACGAGATCGGTCTCTTCCAGGGTTAAAACAATCAGGTAGTGCCCCTTGCCCTCGGAGTTGGCGCGCGACGCGGTTGCCTTGGTTTCCTCATGAGATGCCTTGCCGTGGATGATTGAGGTCATGTCCTCGTTCGCATACTGTCGGACTCTCTTCCACACGCTCATCACATCCCCGCAAGTCGTGTCCACAATCTGGCACCCGATTTGCCGAATCGTTTTCATCGTGTTGAGTTCCGTTCCAAAGGCGGGGACGATCACCACATCCTCGGGCGTGAGCCTCTCCGCTGCTATCTGGCTCGATGGGTCGAGAATGTTCACGATCCCCATCTCTCGAATTTGCCTGTTCACCTCGGGGTTGTGGATGATTTCTCCAAGAATAAACAGTCGTCTGTCGCTGAAAACTTTGTGCGCGGCGTACGCCAGGTCGATCGCGCGCTCCACGCCATAGCAGAACCCGAACTGCTTCGCCAAAAGGATCTTCAGTCCGTCCACTTCCATCTCCCCGCCGCGTAAGCGAAGGCCGTCAACGATCTCGCTTTTGTAGTGGGTTTCCACCTGTTCTTGAACTCGCGCCATCACGTCCGGGGTGCGGAGATTCACTCGGTTTGGCGGACTTGCCGGTGCTGGACTCATAGGGCGGGGTTTTTCGGGCTCAAGAAGCGCGTTAAATTATCAGCGTCCTTTCGGATGCGATACATCTATGTTGTCTCGGGTGAGCGCTAGTGTTTCTGAGGTCTCGTTGAATGTCCTTGGATGGTTGGCGCTGCGTGGGACCTCGACGAAGGTTTACGGGCATGGTCGGGAGGTAATTAGCCTTTGCGGAATCCACCTCCTGTACTTCTTCTATTCAAGCAGGGGACCTTGGGGCTTTTCAAATACCTGTGCCGAAATCATAAAGCTCTCTGGCGGGTCGTCGTCCAAGTAGTCCATCGGCTTCTGCACGTGAACACCGTGCAAATCGTCCTCAGGTTGAGTTTCCTTAATGGACACCGGAGTGCCCTGCCTTACGAGGGTGAACAGCTTTGGAGCCACCGATTTATGCAGCCTCAGGCACCCATGCGTCCGGGGGTCTGGGTGAACGTATCCAGAATGGAACCCGTACCCAGGTTTGAATTCACACCAGTACCCGAGCGGGTACCCGACAAACCGGCCCGGTTGGGGTTTGCGCGTTTCACCCGGCAGAATCGAGTCTCCGTTTACAAAAAAACCGTAAGAGTGCGAGCGCTTTTGCTCCTCCTTGCCAATGATCGTGAAATTGCCGCGAGGAGTTGGATTCTGCGGTGTCCCGATGCAGGTCGCGGCTACCATCAAAAGCTTGTCCCCCTCCATCACATAGACATGCTTTTTGGAGAGCGAGACCTTCACCTCAACTTTTGACGGATCGCTTGGACGAAGCGCTTTAACGATATAGGGCGGGTGCGACTTTTTTCTCCCGACGAGGCTTCCTTTAGTGCAGGACGAATTGGCTGCGGCCAACAGGAGTGTTGTCAGTAAAACAAGGATGGAGTTCGTTTTCATGAGGCAGTGGTGGGCTGTTGGTAAAAAAGGGACGAGGGGCGGCGCTTCTAAACACCCTACGGATTGCTCAGATTTGTAGGAGGACTATTTTTGAGTGAAGATTCCCGGATGGCTTCAAACGGGCCGAATTCTCGAGCGTATTCCGGATAATTGCGTGAAGCAGCTCGAGGCCTGTAGCGCAGATGCTTGTAAGCCCAGAGCCACAGCTCAGGACACTTCAAAATCTGCTTTTCGAGGATATCCCATGTTCGTTGCGTGACTGTCTCCTCCAGGTCGTCCTCGGAGATTTCCATGGGCTCGAGGGCCGTCACCCTGCACCGGCCGTCGGGGAGAGGATGACTAAAAACGGGAACTACAAGGCTGCGGCCGCGCTTCGCGAGGATGGCGTGCATTCGCGTCGCGCAGATCTCAAGCGGCTCACCATCCCTCTGAAATGTCCGCAGGATCACAGCCGCTTGGCTTGGTTGCACCGTGAGGTCGCCCAGGAGCGCTGTGTGTTCCCCCTTCAAAGAGCGCTTCAAAAGTTTCAGAAATGCATTCTCCTGTGGGATCACGTTGTGAAAACCTCGGCTCCTGAGCCGCACAAATACATCCGTTAATTCTTTGTTTTTAAAAGTTTCCGCAACAATGTGAACCTGCATTCCCGCGGACTCCGCCGCAAGGGGCGCCCACTCCCAGGCCCCATGATGGAAGCACACAAAGGTCACGCCACGGCGCTCGAGTCGGGAGCGCTCCAATGCCTCTTTGAATCCATTGACCTCGAGGTACATATGGTAGTTCGTCTTGTCAACACGGGGTGACCAGAACAAATCCAGCATGGTCCGGGCAAAATTTTGGTACGAGCGCATCGCGATCAGTTGTAGTTGCTTGTCCGGCAGGTCGTAGCCGAACACGATCCTCAGGTTCTCGAGCGCGACGGACCTGCCGCGCCGGTCAAACCAGTAGCCTAGCGCTCCTGTCAGCTGGCCCAGAGCAACGCAAGAGCGCCGTGGAAGCCGAGGAATAGTTTTCGCAAGAAATTCGCAGCCCCAAACCTCCAGTTTGTATCGTCTTTGTTTCCAAGTATTCTTCACTGTCGGTGGCGGATCCTAGCAGGCTGCGCCCAGAAATCTAATAAACTGCGCTTAGATGAACATCGATCGGCTTTTGCAAATCACACGGCAAATCCTCAACTGTCCGACTGCTCCGTTTCATGAGCATAAAGTGCGGGAGGAAATTTTGAGGCAGCTGGGAGAGCTCTCGCACGTGCGCACCAGTGTTGATGCCTTCGGAAACATCCTTGCGAATTTTCAGCGCGGGGGGGGATCCCCTCGATGGATGTTGAGCGCTCACATGGATCATCCCGCGTATGTTGCAGGAGAGTTCCTGGGTGGCGTGCCAAAAACGGCTCTCGAAAAGAATTTTCCAACCGTGGATCACGGCGGGTTTGCGGTTTGGGATTTACCAAGCTTCGAGGTGTCCGATGGCCGCATTTTTTCCCGGGCGTGCGACGATCTCGTCGGGTGCGCTGCAATGGTTGCAACGCTGGTGAGCATGGAGGAAAGCGGGTGCGATGCATCCTTTCTCGCGGCATTCACTTGCGCGGAGGAGGTTGGTTTGCTGGGAGCCGCCTACCTCGCGAAGTCGGGTTGGATACCGCGGGACGTTGCGGTTCTTTCCCTCGAAACAAGCGCTGAGAGGCCGCCGGCGAAAATGGGTGATGGGGTGATTGTGCGGGTGGGTGACAAAACGTCCGTGTTTGAACCTGCTCTAACCGAGGAGCTTTGGGGCCTCGTGCAAGAGATGAAGCTGCCGGGCCAGAGGTGCTTGATGAGCGGGGGAACCTGCGAGGCAACCGCCTATCAAGCATTTGGTTGTCGGGCCGCAGCCGTGTGCGTCGCGCTGGGCAACTACCACAATTGCGCGGCCGATGGCAGCATAGGCCCTGAGTACGTCTCAGTGGCTGACGTCGAAGCGCTCACATCCCTTTGCGTCGCAGTGGCGGGGGCAGGGGAGGGCGGCGGCGCGAAAAAGAACTCACTCCGCGAGCGGCTCGACCAAGGTCTGGATAAGGCACTTGCGAAGTGGTTTCAGGCGTGATCCCGAACGAATGGAATAATTCTGTTACGGATGCTTGACGGTTGTATTGGGGCAAGTATGGTTCGCGGCCCGATTGGAACCGGCCCTTGCGGTTGGAAGTGATCGGGGCGCGCTGTGGATAGCGCGGGGTTGGCAGGACGGCAGCGGATTTCCGGTGATCCCAGTGATGAGCGGAGGTTTACGCAGGCCGAGCAGAGTACGCCGAAAAAAAGTTTGGTGTGCGATGCGAAAGTGGGTTGACCGGTGCTGGAAGTCTGGTATGGTCCCCAACCCGCCGCGAATAGCGGCCTTGTTCTTTGAAAGTTTGGTTCCAAGTCGGGATGACGATCCGGTCCTAAAAAACCGGAGGAAACTCGGTGCGTAAAGCGCCGCAGAGAAATCCCAAAACAGGAATGGCTTTGATAGTGGGAAAGCAAAAATTGAATTGTGCGTTATACGTCAAGATATTTGGGTTAATACAAAAGTTAACTTGACCGGTCTGGACAGACGAAAGCCCGTGAGGCCGTAGTTTGCCGGACATTAAAAGGTCAGATCGCTTCAAGAGGTAGCACTCTTGGCGGAATTCTCTTAATGGAGAGTTTGATTCTGGCTCAGAACGAACGCTGGCGGCGTGGATAAGACATGCAAGTCGAACGGATCAGATGGTGTAGCAATACATTGTCT
>JBILKY010000172.1:0-7822 GCA_044376395.1 Chthoniobacteraceae bacterium
CGCGCTTCCGCAAAAACTCGAAAATCTCGGCCGCAAGCCTGGCGCTCACGCCGTCCACCGCAGCGATGTCATCCACACTCGCCTGCCGCATTCTTGCAACAGACCCGAACGTGGAGAGGAGCTGCTTCTTTCTAGTTTTGGAAACACCGGGACACTCATCGAGCACACTCTCAGCCACGCGCTTTTTGAGCAGCAATTGGTGGTACTCATTCGCAAAACGATGCGCTTCATCACGGATCCGCTGCAGCAGCCGTAAACCACCGTTGCTGTGCGGAAGCGCGAGGGGCTCGGAAATTCCCGGTCTGTAAATCTCCTCAAATTCCTTCGCCAACCCGATGATCGGGATTCCGTAAAGACCCAAACGCTGCAACTCGGCGCATGCGGATGAAAGCTGCCCCTTGCCACCGTCCACGATGATCAAATCTGGAAGGTTTGCACCCGCGCGCTGGGCTGCATCCAAGGAATCCTCCTGGCTGACGTCAAAATCAACCCACGCGTCCCTCGCATTCCGTTCCTCCACGGCGCCGACGACCGGATCCGGGTCTGCCGCCTTTGCGCGGGCGCGCGCCCTCCGGCCCGATTCCTTCAGCACCCGCGAGTAGCGCCTGCGCACCACCTCCGCCATGCTCGCAAAATCATTCTGCCCGTTCGTGGAGGTGATCCGGTACTTGCGGTAGCTTTCCTTGTCGGGAACACCGTCCCTGAAGCAAACCATCGACGCCACGATGTAGGTCGAAGAGATATTTGAAATATCAAAACACTCCATATGCCTAGGCACACGCGGCAACTGCAGCGCCTCGAAAAGCAAGGCGATGTCATCCTCCGGATTCACGGTGCTGGGCAGCGAGAGACGCGTGAACTTGCGGGTCGGTGCGGTCGTCTTCCGAAGATCATCGAGCATATTCCGGATCTCAGCCGCCCGCTCGAAGTCGAGTTTTGCCGCCGCCGCACGCATCTCGAGTTCTAGCTCATCCAGGTGTTCCTTGGATTTTCCATCGAGAAATTCCGCTGCGAGCTCAATACGGCGCTGGTATTCTTCCTTGCTCAAATCCGCGAGCCGCAGAGGCACCTGATACGTTGAGCTCTTAAGCTCGCGCGCATTCGGCGATCCGCGTCCGAAAGTCAGCACGCCAAACTTTTTCCTCAAAAAAGCCATCGTCTGCCTCAGTGCGCCCGAATGCACAAACGGCCCGAAATACAGCGACCCGTCATCGATCCGCATCCGGGTAAGCCTGAAGCGCGGCCACTCGTCCCGCACATCGACCTTCACGAGTAAAAAACGCTTATCATCCCGGAACGACACATTGTAGCGCGGACGAAACTCCTTAATGAGTTTGCCCTCGAAGAGCAGCGCTTCGGGTTCACTGAAAACGGTGTGCCATTCAAAGTCCCAAATACTCTCCAGCAACGCCCTTGTCTTCGGGTCAGCCGTCATGCGGCGGGACGGCATAAAGTAATTCGAGACGCGCTTCTTGAGGTCGCGCGCTTTGCCGACGTAGATCACCCGGTTAAAACGGTCCCGCATCAGGTACACACCGGGCTTGTGCGGCACCTCCCGCAGTTTCAAACGAAAATCCGGCTTCGAACGATGCGCGCGAATCGTCGAATCGTCCGCGTTGGATTCAGAAGCCGGGGTGGATTCACTCACAGTAGGGCCGATATCCTGCACCGGAAATGCACTTGCGTCGAGTCCTCGGGCTGTAATCTGCACGGGCCTGTCACTACTTCGCTGCTCACGCACCGGCTCCGCCCAGCGTGCATCGCGTGCACATTCACGCACATAAACCAGCCCAAGAACCGTTCGCATTTTCGCACCGCAACCAAGGATTGACCTTGGACCGATCTCAGGGCGTTGTTGAGCACGACATGCTCATCCACGCCCCCGTAGTCCTGCCCATGTGCTCGCCGCCGATCGCTAACGGCGCCGTCCGGGTTTCCGGCACTGTAATCACGGAAGTCGGGCCGCAGGCCGAAGTGCGTGCCTTGAACGGGGAGGAAATCGTGCGTCTTGACGGCAAGATCCTCCTTCCGGGGCTCATCAACGCGCACTGTCACCTAGATTACTCCTGCATGCGTGATGCGATCGCGCCGCCGAAGAGCTTTTCAGCGTGGGTGAAGAAGCTCAACTCCATCAAACGGCAGCTTTCCGATGCCGACATTCTCGAATCCATCGCGCGCGGGATCGAAGAGGCCAGGATGTTCGGCACCACGAGCATGTGCAGCATGGCGGCTTTTCCAGAGCTCATGAGCCGCATGCCGGAGTCCCCGATCAGGATCTGGTGGTTTTACGAAATGATCGATATCAGGCACCGGTTCACCTCCGAGGATTTCGTCGCCGGGGCTCTTTCATTCTTCGAGCATCAAAAGGACCCGCTGTGCTCATACGGCCTCAACCCGCACGCCCCCTACACGGCGTCCCTGTTGCTCTACAGACTGGCCCAGGCATGCGCGTCCTCGAACCACATGCTTCTCACCACCCATGTCGCCGAGTCAGCCGAGGAGTCCGCCATGTTCAAGGATGGCTGCGGGGAGCTGTACGACTTTTTAAAGGAGCTGGAACGTCCGATGCACGACTGCGGCCATGACACGCCGTTTGGTTGGCTTTGGCGCAACGGCGCGATCGGTGCGGAATCCATCCTCGCACACATGAACGAGCTTGAGGCCTCCGACTTCGCCCTTCTATCGACGCTTCCAGCCGACTCCCTCCCGCACATCGTCCACTGCCCTGGAAGCCACACTTACTTTGGTCACAGAACATTCGAGTTCAACCGCCTCAAAGAACTCGGCGCAAACATCTCTATCGGCACCGACAGCCTTGCGAGCACCAACACCCTGAGCTTGCTCGAGGAACTTCGCAGACTCTCTCAAACCAACCCTGCGATGAACGCGCACGCACTGCTTGAAACCATCACGACCGCGCCGGCAAAAGCCATCAAACAGCAGGGCAAACTCGGCTGCATCCAGTCGGGTGCCCTTGCCGATCTGATCGCAGTTCCAAGCTCCGGCTCTCTGGAAAATGCATGCACCGAGGTGCTGAGCCATACCGCACGAGTACCGTGGATGATGGTGAACGGGCACCTTCAACATCCCTCCGCCTTGTAACACCCCCGCTCATGGAACATCTGCGATTAATAGCGCTTCTTCTGCTGCTTTCACTCGCGCAAGAAAGCGGTGCTGTAGAGTACGCAATCCCGGCCGCAATGATGCGTCCGGATTTTCTTTTGGCGGCGTCCAAGAAAAAGTCCGCAACAAAACCGACCAAAAAGCCTGCCGCAAAAACCCCAACAAAACTGTCCAAGACACCGAGCGCGAAGACGGCTGCGCCGCCAGCGACTCAAGCTTCTACGGACGACGAAATGCAATTAGCAGCAAGCGGGGCAATCGCGCTCGACGCGATCAGCGGCGAAACGGTGTACGCAAAAAACGCCGACGCACGCCACTACCCCGCAAGCACCACAAAAATCATGACCGCATTGATCGTGATTGAATCGGGCTCGTTGGAGCACGAAGTGGAAATCGCCAAAAGCGACACGCAGGTGGGCGAAAGCAGTCTTGACCTGGTGCAGGGCGAACGATTTTCGCGCGAGCAACTGCTTTACGGCTTGATGCTCAAAAGCGCTAATGATGTCGCGCACGCACTCGGACGCGACAACGCCGGTTCGATTGAGGAGTTTGCTGGCAAGATGAACGCAAGGGCACGCGAGCTGGGATGCATCTCAACGCATTTCACGAACCCGCACGGCTTGCACCATTCGGAACACTACACCTCGCCGCGGGATCTCGGACTGATCGCCAGAGCCGCCATGCAGCAGCCGCTTTTCCGCAAGATTGTATCAACCCGCGAGGCTTTGTGGAACAGTGCGACCTCCGGCGAGAGAACGCTCTGGAACCACAATCACCTGCTGAAATCGTTCCCCGGCTGCTGCGGAGTCAAAACCGGCTACACTTCGCCCGCCCAGCAGGTGTTGGTCAGCGCCGCGGTGCGCGACGGCAGGGAGGCGATCGCCGTCGTGATGCACACCAACAAACCGGGCATCTGGGAAGACAGTAAGAAATTGCTGGAACGCACACTCTCCCTCCCCTCCACACCGCCCGCTGAGCAGACGGATGGCGTCGGCACGCGATAACGAGGCAGTCTGCGGTTGCAAAACAAGGCCGGCCCGGCGCAAAAGAGGTCATGTCCCATCCCTCCCGAAACCTAATTTCGCCGCTCATCATCGCCGGCATCGTCGGTATTGCACTCACCACTCCCTACGCCACCCGAGTCGCTGCGCAGGAACCTATCCCAAAAGGGGAGGTGCTTGAGTTTCAGCTTGAGGGTGGAAAAGTCTTTCCGGGCACCTCGCGGCGGTACTGGATCTACATTCCAGCGAATTACAGTCCCTCAACCCCCGCATGCCTCTATGTGCACCAGGACGGGATCGCCAACAATGCACCGACTGTTTTCGACGAACTTATCGCCAAGCGTGAAATGCCCGTCACGATCGGCGTGTTTGTGCAGCCGGGACGCGCAAGATCTCCACTCCCGGGTGCGGCGGATCGCATGAACCGCTCCTTCGAGTACGACTCCATGACACCGGACTACGCCCGTTTCCTCGAAACGGAATTGCTGCCCGCAGTCGAATCGCAAAAAAGCAGCGACGGCCGGGCGATCCTGCTTTCAAAAAATCCCAACGATCGCGCCATCGGCGGCCACAGCTCAGGCGCAATGGCCGCCTTCAACGCTGCTTTCCAGCGTCCCGACCTTTTCAACCGCGTGTTTTCCGGCATCGGCAGCTTTACGGACATCCGCGGAGGCGATCATCTGCAGTCGCTCGTGAGAAAAACCGAACCTCGGCCGTTGCGCATCTTCCTTCAGGACGGCGCGCAGGATCTGAACAACTCGTATGGCGACTGGTGGATGGCGAATCAGACTCTGGAACGCGCACTTCAATTCTCCGGATACGAAGTCGCGCATGCCTGGGGCGAAGGAGGGCACAACGGAAAAGAAATCGGCGTGATTTTTCCAGAAGCCATGCGCTACCTGTGGAAAAACTGGCCGTCTCCAGTCAAACGCAGCGAGGGTCCGGACGCGTTTCGCAAACTACTGGTGCATGATAAACAATGGGAACTCGTGAGCGAGGGTTACAAATTTCTCGAGGGACCCGCAGTTGATTCCAAAGGGATTCTCTTCTTCAACGATGTCGGCAACAGCAAGACGTATCGGCTCGACACCCACAGGCCCGGTGCAGCGCCGGAGCCCTTCATTGAAGAATCAGGCAAAGGGGACGGTCAGGCCTTCGGTCCGGACGGTCGTTTGTATGCCGTTGCGGGCGGCGAGGAGAAGATTGTCGCTTACAAACCCGACGGCTCGATGGACGTCATCGCCGACGGTTTTCGCGGCAACGACCTTGTGGTGCGGCATGACGGAGTCATTTACGTGACGGAGCCCGGATGGGACGGAAAGAATCCCAGCAAAATTTGGATGATCAAACCGGACGGCACGAAGAAGGTCGTGGATACGGGCTTGAAATTTTCAAACGGCATCGCGCTATCTGCAGACCAATCCCTCCTTTACGTTGCGGACAGCCGTACCCACTGGCTCTACAGCTACCAAGTTCGTCCGGACGGAACACTCGCGAACAAGCAGCGCTTTTTTCGGCTCGAGATGCCGGATCTTGCGGATGACGCAGGCGCCGACGGGATCGAGGTCTCCAGCGATGGGCGTGTTTTCGTCGCAACACGTATCGGGATCCAAGTCTGCGATGCCGCAGGCCGCGTGCAATGCATCCTTCCCACACCAAACGGCAAAGTGGCAAACCTCGCCCTCGGCGGACCTGAACTCGAGACGCTCTATGCGCTTTGCGGAGACAAGCTCTATAAGCGAAGGGTGCTGGCAAAAGCGGCGCATTCGTTCCTACCTTCTGTCGCCTCGAAACAAAACGGCGGATAGTCGATGACAAACCCGCTCCCATGCCTGACGATTGCTGGCCCTACAGCATCTGGTAAATCTGAACTCGCGATTCGAATGGCGGAGCAGATCAACGGGGAGATTATTGGGGCGGATGCTTTCCAGATCTACACGGGGATGGGAGTGCTGACTGCCCAGATTCCAGAGAGTGAAAGGCAAGGCATCCCACATCATTTGGTGGGCTGCCTTGATCCGATGCAGAGTTTTGATGTTGCGACCTACCTGAAACTGGCCAGGAAAAAGATTATTGAGGTGCGGGCAGCGGGGCGGGTGCCTATTTTGGTCGGCGGAACCGGACTTTACATTCGCGCTGTGTTAAAGGGACTGGCCGAAGGACTGCCTGCCGCGGATCCTATTCTCAGGGCCCAACTGGAGTCCGAAGGAATGGACTGTCTGGTTGCCAAGCTAATCAAGCTCGACCCGGCATCAAAAACCGCCCTCGATCTCCAGAACCCGCGGCGCGTAATCAGGGCGCTTGAAGTTTGCCTTTTGACCGGACGCCCTTTCACAAGTTTTCGCACGCCCAGTGAGTCGCCGAGTCTACCCACAGGGATCTGGATCACGCGCCCACGGGAAGAATTGAATGAGCGGATTGCCATCAGAACTGAATGCATGCTCAAAAAAGGCGCGATTGAAGAGATCGCACATCTGGGAAACAGACTGGGCTTCACGGCAATTCGAGCGATTGGACTTCAAGAGATACAGGATTTTTTAAAAAACCGCATTTCGCGCACTGATCTACTTGAAACCATCAAAGCAAAGACGCGGCAATACGCGAAACGTCAGGAAACATGGTTCAAGAAAGAGCGCTGCCTGCTAGGCCATACACCAGAAGCGGCCTATGCTGCAGCGCTCGACATTGCAAGTGAGAGTCTAAAAACCACTCACAGATAACAGCCTTTTACGCCCAGCTAGACCAAGCGGCATCCAGCTGCGATTGAGATCAAGCACTACAAGTACAGAGCGTCCATCTGACTTTTAGACAGCGCATTCTGCTGACTGTCGGAAAGGCGGAATCCCTCGGGACGATCCTTAAAAAACTGCATCTGAGAGGTAGGAAGAGCCGCCAATTGAATCGGTGTCACAGCAGCTAGCTGCTGACTGCTGAGGGCATTCATCTGGAAGGAATCCAGTGCTCGAAACGCCGAAGTGTTCAGCGAAGGAATTCCACTGGTTGAAAGCGCATTCAAGAATGAGACAGTAAAAGAACGAGCTTGGTTACTAGTCAGCATCCGGATATCGCGAGTCTCAAGCGCCATGATCTGGTCCATGGAGAAAGCGCGAAGCTGTGTGGTCACCAACATTGGAACCTGCATCGTAGACAGTGCGATAATTTGAGAAGTACTCAGTAAATTGATTATTTGAGTAGACAACCTCTGTAACTGCCCTGAGGTGAGAGCGGCAACGTCCTCAGTTTCGATCGCGGATACTTGACTCGTCAACGCGTTGAGTTGGGCGGTAGTCAAGGCGCGGATCTGCAGCGAACTAAACGCTGCGACCTGTTTGGTACTCAGCGTAACGATTCTCTGCGTGCTGAGACTTACAATCTGGCTGGAAAGCAGTGATCCAAACGCATCGGTCGCGATCGCCTGCAACTGCTCGCTCCGTAGCGTCGTCAACTGCCCGTTCAATAAACCCCTCAATTGTCCCCCGCTCAGCCATCCCACCTGCTCCGTACTCAACGCACCCAACTGCCCGCTCATCGCCTGCAACTGTGGCGAACTCAACGCTCCAATCCTCATCATATCCAGCGACGCGATCTGTCGGCTCACCAGCAATCTCACCTGCCCCGTTGTCAGCCCTCTAATCTGCCCGCTCTCAAACGCATTCAACTGCGCTCCCTGCAGCGCACGAACCTGATCACCCGCAAGC
>JBILKY010000173.1:0-7777 GCA_044376395.1 Chthoniobacteraceae bacterium
GCTCAAACAGCAAGGCAAGCGATCATGCAGCGCATACGTCATGCCGAGCGAGACATGATTTACGAGGAGTTTAAGGATCGCGCGGGTGAGATCATCACGGGCACTGTGCGCCGTTTCGACCGTTCGGATGTGATCATCGATCTGGGCCGATTTGAAGGCATTATGCTCAACCGTGAAAGGGTTGCAACCGAGGAGTATGCAGTGGGCGACCGCATCCGTGCTTATGTGGTCGCGGTTGAGAACGGGGCGCGCGGCCCCGAAATCATCCTCTCAAGAAGTCACCCTAATTTTGTGCGCCGCCTTTTTGAAACCGAGGTAGCCGAAATCGCGGACAAGACCGTGGAGATTAAAGGAATCGCTCGGGAGGCGGGTCACCGAACGAAAATCGCCGTGTGGAGCGCAAACGAGAAGGTAGACCCGGTCGGAGCGTGCGTGGGAATGCGCGGGGCGCGCGTTAAAAACATCGTGCGGGAACTCAACAACGAGAAGGTGGACATTATCCGCTGGAGCACTGACACCAAGGAACTCGTACTGGAGGCACTGAAGCCCGCAAAGGTGAAGTCTATTGTTCTCGATGAAGCCAAACATAACGTGCTCATCAAAGTCGAGGCCGACCAACTCTCGCTAGCAATCGGAAAGCGCGGCCAGAACGCGCGCCTCACCTCGAGGCTCACGGGCTGGGACATTTCCATCGAGCGGGACGAGTCTGCCCGCGAAGCATTTGAACAAAATGTAGCGAAGGGTGTCGATTCCCTCGCGTCCGCTCTTTCGGTAACGGTCGACATCGCTAGAAAACTCATGGACGCAGGGATGGTGAGCGCCGATGTAATCATGATGGCGGAGCCTTCCGACATCGCCGATGCCATCGGGTGCGACGTGGCGACTGCGGAAGAAATCTACAACGCAGCGAGAACGAATCTTTCAAAGTCCGCCTCTTAAGCTTCAAGCGCCTGCGGATGCCCGAAATCAAAGTCTCCCAGCACAGCTTGCGAATACCTCTTAGCTAAACCGAATTAACTCTTCAGCAAAAACAATAGTGAAAGCCGCGTAAGCTTAAAAGCCGGCAGCCAATGCGCTCACTAGTCCAAGCTGCAGGATCTCAACGCACCAAATCCAACTGAATGCCCACTCGAAACACACGCTCCAGCACCCCAACCGATGCAGACCAGGCCACCGCTGCCTCGCGCCTCGCCGCGCGCAAAGGCATTGCCAAATCTGCAAAAACGGGGGATGAAGAGTCTTCCACAAAGACTGCTTCAAAGCGCATCAAGCAGGCCAAGTCAACCGCTACGGAACCGAGCCCGTCTGAGCAATCACCCGCGCAAGCTGCTGTGACGAAAAAAAGTGTCGGCATCCAACGAATCACTGGAAAAGCGTCAGTCCCCCCACCTGAAAAGCCAGTCGCGTCCAATGCAGCGCCTGAAAAACAAGCACCCCAAGAGGCAGTCTCTCTCATCGACGAGAAACCCAAACTCGTCCGCAAGAGGACGGCAGTGCAACCGATAAAGCCTTTCGCGGCGCTTCCGCGAATTTCAAAGCTCGGCCCGGAGAAAAGCACACAGCCCGAGGCGGGGATTGAACCCCTGAATCCTACTGGTCTGCAAGCAGCCGCTCAAGATGGCTCTGGGTTGGCCACCGCACCGTCGGCCGCAGCCGAGCTGGGAGCAAAGCCTGAGGAAAAGATCATTCATCTCAAACCTCCGATCGGCGTCACAGACTTGGCGGCGGCGATGAATCTCAAACCCTTCGAGGTCATGCGGGACCTGATGGGAATGAACATTTTTGTGAACCTAAACCAGTCGGTGGATGTTGAAGTCGCCACTCAAGTTTGCAAAAAGCACGGCTTTCTCTTTGAGCGCGAAAAAAGAGAAAAAGGAGCCGGGGTCCACAAACCGGTCGAGAAAGTGGTTGAGCCACCCAAACCGGTTGAGAAACCCAAAAAGGAAGAACTCAAGGTCCGCGCGCCAATTGTTGCATTCATGGGCCACGTGGATCACGGGAAGACCACGCTCATGGACACCATTCGAAAGACACGCGTGGCGGCCGGGGAAGCGGGAGGCATCACTCAGCACATCGGCGCCTATTCAGTTGAACACGACAAACAAAGAATCACCTTTCTCGACACCCCAGGGCACGCTGCATTCACTGCGATGCGGGCCCGCGGCGCGAATGTCACCGACATTGTCGTATTGGTTGTGGCTTCAGACGACGGAATCATGCCGCAAACCCTTGAAGCTCTCTCCCACGCAAAGGCGGCAAAGGTTCAAATCATTGTGGCGATCACCAAAATTGACGCCAACGGAGCCAACGTGGACCGGGTCAAAGGGCAGTTGCAGGAAAAAGGTCTAGCACCCGAAGACTGGGGCGGCGACACGATCTGTGTGCCAGTCTCAGCGTTAAAAGGCCAAGGAGTCTCACAGCTTCTTGAGAGCATCCTATTGGTTGCGGAAGTTTCAGAGCTCAAGGCAACCTCGAGCGGCGTTTCACGCGCGTCGGTGATCGAGGCCCAAGTCGAGCAAGGCCGAGGCCCAACGGCAACCCTCATCGTTCGCACCGGCACACTCAAAACCGGAGACGCGTTCATCTGCGGCAACTACTCCGGCAAGATTAAAGGATTGCTCGACGACTACGGCAAGCCGCTGAAGAGCGCCGGGCCCTCAACGCCGGTGAAGATTATTGGCTTTTCCGGCCTTCCCAACGCGGGCGACGAACTGGTTGTAATGGAAAGCGAAAAAGCGGCATCCACTTTGTCAGACGAAAGACTTGCTGCGCTGCGCCTCAATAAACTCGCCGCTCCCTCCCGGCCGACTCTGGAGAACCTTTTCCAGAGCATCGCCGACGAACAACGCAAGTCACTCCGGATCCTTCTCAAATCTGATGTTCAAGGCTCCAGTGAAGCGCTGGTGGCGTCCTTGAAACAAATCCAGAGTAAAAAGATTGATTTGGAAATCATCCATGCGGGGGTGGGTCCCATCAGTGAAAGCGATGTGCTCCTCGCCACAGCCTCCAACGCGATCGTCGTAGGTTTCAATGTAAAAGTGGAAAGTACGGCAGCAGCAACCTCCAAACGCGAAGGCGTTCAAGTCAAACTCTTCTCAATCATCTACGAGCTCATCGATCAAATCAAAGATGCCATGGCCGGACTTCTCGATCCGGAAACCCGCGAATCAATCATCGGCCACGCTGAAATTCGAAAAGTGTTCTCGCTCACCAAGGGCACCGTTGCCGGATCCTACGTCATAGATGGAAGGATTCTGCGTTCAGCGCGTGCACGCGTCCTGCGTGGCAGACAGCCGATCTACGACGGTGGCCTCGCAACGCTCCGCCGATTTCAAGACGACGTTAAAGAGGTGCGCACTGGGATGGAGTGCGGCATTCGCCTTGGCACCTTTGATGACTATGAAGAGGGTGACATCATCGAGTGCTATACGCTTGAGAAAGTGCCTCAGCAACTCTAGTCATCACCGGAAAACCTGAGTTCTTCTACGCCCTCGGGCGAAACAGGCTTTTCGGTATCCTAGCAACCACGACCATGGCCAAACACCGTCTTGAGCGGGTCAATGAACTGATCCGAAGGGAACTAGGTGACCTTTTGAGGCGTGAAATGATTTTCGACGCCCAACTCGTCACTATTCAACAGGTCGACGTCACACCGGATCTGAAACACGCTCACATTTACATGTCGGTGATCGGAAGCACCGAGCAGGCCAAACATGTCATTACTCAACTCAAAGGCATGCGCGGACAGCTTCAATACTTGCTTTCCCGCAGGGTGATCATCAAATACACGCCTCAACTGCATTTCAAACTGGATGAAGGCATTGAAAGAGGTACCAGGGTCATTCATTTGATGGATGAGCTCAATCTCCTTCCAGCCGTTGAAGACGAGGACGATTTCGGAAATCCCAAACTTCCAGAAAACCTGCCCTGACCGACGCGTCTCAAGCCGTCTTTTTTCAAACGGTAATCGATCACTGGCATATCGCGCCAGCAAAGCCACAGCACTGCATCACCACGCAATATGAGCGCCTCCGGTTCCCTTGATGAAATCATCGCACTTCTGCACCAGAAAAATCGCTTTCTAGTTATCAGCCATTTCAGGCCGGACGGGGATGCTATCGGATGTTCTCTGGCAATGGGGCTATGCCTTCTGAATCTTCAAAAAGATGTCACGATCTGGAACGAGGACGGGCTGCCTGAGCGGTTCAAATTCCTGGAGGAATCTGCGCGGATCGGAAGGCCTGAGACAAATGCAAAACCGTTCGATGTTGTTCTCATCTTAGACACCGCTGTGCGCAATCGCGCTGGGGAAGCTTGCCTTTCGGCGATTCCACAAGGTGCAATCTGGGTGAATATCGATCATCATGTCTCAAACGACAGACTCGGCGACATTGTTCACGTAGACACTTCTGCGCCCGCAACGGGTCAAATCCTTTTCGAGCTTTTTGACCGCGCTGGCTTCCCACTGACTGCCGCAATCGCAAATGCACTCTACGCGGCAATCTCCACCGACACAGGATCCTTCCAGTATCCCAGCACCACAGCACGCACTTACGCGATTGCATCATTACTGGTTGAAGCAGGGGTCAAAGTCGGTGAGATCAACCAAAACCTTTATGAGACATGCCCTCGTAGACGCCTTGAATTGCTGCGAGAGCTTCTCAATGTACTCGAGTTTTCAAGTAAAGACAGAGTTGCAAGCTTTGCGCTAACCGCAGCTACTGCTAAAAAAATCGGGACTATTCCTGATGACACTGAGGGCTTGATTGACACAATCCGCTCGATTGACGGGGTTATCGTTGCCGCGTTTTTTGAGGAAATCTCCGAGGGCCTCATCAGAATCAGTCTGCGATCGAAAAATCCAAGAATTGACGTTTGCGCCATCTGCGCAGAATTTGGGGGCGGTGGGCACAAACTCGCCGCGGGCGCCAAAATCGCGAGCCCTCTGAAAACCGTCCAGTCCGAGGTGCTTGCCGCAATAAACCGGCACATGAGTGCTATCGAGTAGCTCAGCGCCTTGCAACTTTCCTAAAACTCACGCCCCACATGCGACCTCAAGAAATCGACGGTGTCCTCATGATAGACAAAGAATCTGGCATGACGTCCCACGACGTGGTTGCTCTTGTGAGAAAGCGTCTTGGCATCAAAAAAGTGGGCCATTGCGGCACGCTTGATCCACTCGCCACGGGATTACTCCTGATCGTTCTGGGCCGCGGCACCAAGATCCAAGACCTCCTCATGGCAGAGGACAAAGAGTATGTAGGAAGCATGCGTCTGGGGATCTCAACCGACAGCCAGGATGCGGATGGCGAAGTCGTAGATTCACGGCCAGTGCCTCAACTGACTGCCGCGAACGTTGAGGAAGCGTTTGCAAAGTACGATGGCGACTTCTATCAGTTGCCACCGATGGTTTCCGCCATCAAACAGGGCGGGGTTGCGCTGTACAAGCTCGCGCGCCAAGGCAAGGTCGTCGAGCGTGAGCCGCGCTTTGTGCATGTATTCGCGCATGAAATTCGCAACATAACGCTGCCTGATATTGAATTTCGTGTTGTGTGCAGCAAAGGCTTCTACGTTCGCACCTATGCCCATGACATTGGCGAAACGCTTTCCTGCGGTGCTCATCTGCGAAGCTTGCGCCGCACCAAATCCGGGCGCTTCTCACTGGATCATGCAATCACCGTGAGCCAACTTCGCGAAGAGGAACCATCCTGGATTTGCGAGAGGGTACTCGACCTTCCGACTGTTTCGCGCCTAAGGGGCGCCTAACAAAGGAGGGCCCATGAAAGTCTTGCGTTCAATCTCCGAGCTCTCCTCGATTCGTGCGCCGCTCGTGCTGGCTATCGGTGTGTTTGATGGCTTACACCGTGGCCACCAGTCGGTTTTGAATCGTGCAATTCAGGAAGCGTCGAAGATGGATGGAATCGCGGTTCCCCTCACCTTCGATCCGCACCCGGCCCGAATTCTCAGCCCGGACAAGGCTCCCATGCTCCTCACAGGCTGGGAACATAAAATGCGCCTTCTGTCCGCCATGGGTTTCAGCCATGCACTGGTCCTGCCATTCACGGCGAGCGTTGCAGCCACTGAGGCATCGGATTTCGTCACGTCTCTCGTAACCTCAAGCCATCGCTTAACCGCCATCTGCGTGGGTCAGCGATGGAGTTTCGGGAAAGGCCGCAAAGGCAATCTCGCTCTCCTCCAAGAACTCGGGCCGCTGCACAACTTTGAAGCCATCGGAGTCAGTGAACTCACCGAGATCGAAGACCCCGTGAGCAGCACCCGGGTGCGCCAGGCGGTCTCCGCTGGAGACCTGCCCCTCGCAAGAAGCCTCCTAGGTCGACCGTACGCCGTTCTCGGCACGGTGGTCGAGGGCCGCAGACTCGGCCGCACCCTCGGATTTCCAACAGCCAACCTCGCTCTTTTTAACGAGCAACTCCCGCCACCCGGCGTTTATGCGGTGAAGGCCCAACGGATTTCATCCGGTACACCGATCGACGGCGTAGCAAACCTAGGATTTCGCCCAACCATCGGCAAAGACGAAACGGAACCGACGCTCGAGGTGCACCTTTTTGACTTCACCGAAGACTGCTATGGCGAGCGTCTCGAGATCGAATTTGTTCAATTTCTTCGAGCCGAGCGGAAATTTGCGGATCTCGACCGGCTCAGCCATCAGATTAACTTGGACAAAGAGCACGCACTCAGGGCGCTCTCAGAAGCCTGATCGGCAACCTGGAGAGCCCAGCGAGGCACCCAGAGCTCGCGTGCAGCAAAGGCACACAAGACCGTAGCCGCACGCTCAAGACTCTCCCGAGTTTTGAGACTACCCCTCGAATTCCTTGTATTCCCGGTCGCGGTTCAATCCAGGTGCAGGCACTGGATACCTGCCATCTTTGTCAGCCCTCAACGGCGCCGGTGATGCATTGGTAATCGTATCCAAGCCCGGCGCAAACTCGTGCTTGTTCGCGAGGTAATCGTCCCATGTGATTTCTTGGCCAGTGTGTGCGGCGAACCTCCCCATCGAGGTCACCATGCTCGCCTCAGCGCCGCGTTTGACTTCATTGTAGGGCAGGTCTTTTTGAACGGCCTCAACAAGGTCCGCCCATTCCATTTTGTAGGGATCCGGCGCTTTTTCGTCCCCGGGGAACGCCGACCACACCTCCTCGGAGGGCTTGATCAGTTGATTTTTATAGATACGCCCTGCCTTCCCAAGGTGGTGGCTCCCAAGACTGATGGTCGCCAAGCCTTTGGTTCCGTGAGCAGTGCTTGAAAACTCGTCTTTCACACCGCCCATGGTACGCCCGTACATGAAAAACTTGGTGCCGTCCGCAAAAGTGTATTCCACGTGGTAAGAGTCAAAATTCTGGTCGATTTTGTCTTCCTTGTAGTGTCTCCCGCCCAACGCATGGCACTTCACGGGCCACTGATCCTTCATCCAGCAAGACTCATCAATTTGGTGGATGTAAAAGTCGCTGAACAACCCGCCCGAAGCCCAGAGGAAACTGTGGAAGCGAGAGATCTGAAATAACAACTCGCTGCTGCCATCGGCTAGGTAATCTTCGCGCATCTTCGCGGTAGTGAACGCCGAACCCACCGGCGGATGCATGCGGTAAGCTCGGAGCGCAAGGATGTCGCCAATCGCACCTTCCTTAATCTTGTCGTACAGCGCACGCCGCCCGCGGCAGTGCCGCACCATCAACCCCACTCCGACCTTGAGGTTCTTTTTCTTGGCCTGCTCACCAAGTTCGATCATTCGGAGCCCCGTCTGCGCATCCACGCAAAT
>JBILKY010000174.1:0-7693 GCA_044376395.1 Chthoniobacteraceae bacterium
GACCTCGAAGCGCGCGAGTTCCCGCCCTCCAGCCACCGTGAATCCGCCGAAGGCAGCGGGTGCCGCGTTGTCCGGATGACCTTCCAGTCCCGCGCACATTTCGAAAAGTTGGTGTCGGGACAAGGGGAAGTTGGCGAGCGCGTTGAGGCCGGATAGAAGGCCGAGACGAACCGTTACAGAGCTTCCCATCCCACGCGACTGCGGGACCTCGCCCTCGATTTTCCAATCAAACGTGAACGGCTGGACGCTCGCGGATTTGAAGAAAAGCGCCGCCGCAGTCGCCGCCATTGGGCCTGCGGCGTCTGGTGCAGTTGTCGCAGTCGGGGTCGTAGTCTTGGAAACCGTGACGCGGTTGCTGAGGGCGAGTGCGATGCCGAGGCAGTCGTAGCCCGGGCCAAGGTTGGCGGTCGTGCCTGGAATGCGGAATGTGACGGACTGGCTGGGCATCGAGATGGATGAGGAAGGAAGGTCCTGTGTTTGAGCGAAAAGCGCTCTACGCGGAAATTAATTGGGAAAAGTTTTACGGATGGAGGACGACCTTCATCAGGTTCGCTTCGTGGCCATACAGTCTTTCAAACCACTTGGGACCCTCTTCAAGCGGGGCGAACGCGGAAAGCATGGGCTCGACGCGGATGGCGCCCGAAGCGAGCAGGTCGATGCAGGCGGGGATTTCACCGGAAGACGCGCACGAGCCCTGCAGGCGGATTTGCCTGGTGACCACGGATTGCAGTGGCAGTTCGATCTTTGGGGCGATGTTCCCAACCAAGGTGACGGTGCCGCCCTTGCGCGTGGACTCGATCGAAGAGGTCACTGTGGCGGTGGTTCCGACGCATTCGAATGCTACATCGGCGCCGCGCTTTTGGGTGAGCTCGCGGACCGCTGATGGAACGTCGGTTGTTTTGGCGTTGATTACATGCGTAGCGCCGAGCTGCTGTGCAGTGCGCAAACGCGAATCATCAACGTCGACGACGATGAGTTTGCGGCAGCCTGCGAGATGTGCGGCTTGGAGAGTGAGCAGACCGATCATTCCGGCACCCACAATCACGGCGGTGTCATTGAGCGACACGGGAGTAATTGCGACGGCGTGGACCCCGACTGAAATTGCTTCGATCATCGCAGCTTTTTCAAAAGACAAGGAGTCAGGAAGCGTGTGAAGGATGCGGGCCGGAACCGAAACGAATTCGGCGAAAGCGCCCGCGCGGCGGTAGTCGCCGCAGGACACGCCGAGCACCTGCCGGTTGTCGCAGAGATTAATGCTGCCGCGCTGGCAGAAGAAGCATGTGCCGCATGAAACGGTCGAATCAAACGTCACGCGCTGACCGCTTTTGAACGATGTCACGCCGGTGCCAACATCGGCAACGGTTCCCGCTGCCTCGTGGCCCATAACGAGCGGAGGGATGCGGCGGCCTGTGCTACCATCGTAGCCGTGGACATCGCTTCCGCAGATGCCGCATGCCTCGACGCGGATGAGCACTTCACCGGGCCCCGGCTCGGGTTTGGGCAGGTCTTGTAATTCGAGCTTTTTGTATTCGGTGAGGACGAGGGCTTTCATGGCGTGCGGTATTTGGAGCTTTCAGGAGGGGATTCGTAGCGTGAGGGACGGCTGCAATCAAAGCGGGAACTCGGAGGCTTGACAAACGGGTCTGTGAATCAGCGCATTCTCTGGGCGAAGTTTGGAGTGAAGTCTCTGCGGGGTTAAATTTTCAAAGCGGCTTGGCGATAATGTTCGTCGCGGCGGCCAGCAATCCGCTCGACGGAATCTTGACTGAGAAAATTCGGGCCGTTTAAGGCTTTCGCACCCATGAAAACCGCGGCTGCTTTGATGGTCATCTCCATCGCGGCTTTCACTGATTCGGGCGTGGGCCCGAGCGTGATAACGCCGTGATTCAGTAGCAGAATCACCCGAGGCGGACAGTGATGCGTCGCGATGTAGGATTCAGTACCCTCCAGTATTTTTTGCGCCAGCCAAACGCCCGGATCGGCGTAGGGCACCAGCACTGACGCAGGGCCGCAGCACACGACTTGGTCAGGAAAAACTCGGCGCGCGGCGAACTCCCCAGCGGCGGGCGAGCACAGAATGGCCGTTACCGCTGAGGGATGCGTGTGGCCGACAAATTGGATTCCGGGGAGGGAGAGCAGGTGTGCGTGGAAGAGGGCCTCTACAGATGGTCTTTTCGCCGCGGGGTCCACGCGGCATTCGAGGAGGGCCAAGTCAACCTCTTCATCGGAAACGCTGGACTGAGAAATGAGCTTCAGCAGGGGCGCAGGCCGGCATTCCACCAGATCCTGCGGGGTGAGTGTGCCAAGATGGGATCCGCTCGCCTTGACCATAAAATTGCCGGTGGCGAGTTTGGCGGAGGTGTTGCCTTCTCCGAGAATGGCCATTTGGCGGGCTTCGGCGCCTAGATAGCGCGAGAGTTCTGCAAGGATTTCGGCGGCATGATTCATTTTTGATAAAAAAACCGCCCTCCCGCGCGGAGAGGACGGTGTTTTCTAAAACTTAAAAACTTCTGTGAAAACTAACCAAGCTTCCGAGAAAGCTTGCGAGGTTCAGGGAAGTTCCGTGGCAATCTAAAGCTGTTTTAAAGCTTCTCTTCGAATTCCACTAGACGCTGGAGCGCCTCAAGGAATTCGCGGAAGGCTGGGGCCGGCAGCATGATCGTATCCCTGCGTCCGCCGACGTCTTCGGTGATCTTGAGGAAACGGCCTCTCTGGTTCTCCTTCAGATCCAAAAAGAACACCTTGCGCTCGTGGGCAACTTTTTCAGATGCGATAGGTTCAGGCCCTGAACGCTCCCCAGTTTCAGTCGAGTTCATCATATCTCTTTTTCTCTAGTACGCTGTTACTCCGCGGCCAGCGGGTCGCCACCTTGGCGCCCGTAACCTTGTGGTAAGTAACTTAGGCAAATACTAGATTGAATCAACTGGAATTCTGAGGGCCGAAAAGGGGAATCGGCTCCGGGGCGGGCTTCGAGTGTATGTGCCCTCAGAGGTCGGCCGCGGGCGGGGTGGGGTGCGGCGTGAGTGCTGGCTGCGGCGGGTTCGAGTGGCAGGTTCTGGGATTGGTGGTGACGGCTGCGGGCCTTCGTTTGCAATGTGTTGTAGGATCCAAAGATGAACTCAGCTGGTGAACCCAGCTGAGGCTGCCCCGCGCTGAGCCCAAACAGTTCCGAGCCAGATTATTCCCAACGCTGCCCATGGCCTTTCAACAACCGCTTTCCTTCGTGCCGCTCTACCAAGAACGAGTGTGGGGTGGGCGCGCTCTCGAAGAGACGCTGGGCCGCGCGTTGCCTTCGCACCATCAATTCGGGGAGTCTTGGGAGTTGGTGGACCGCCCGGAGGCGCAGAGCATGGTCTGCGAGGGTGCTTTCAGAAACGCTTCGCTCAATGACCTTTGGGAACAGCATCGGGGGCGGATTTTCGGACGGCGGGCTCCCAGCGGCGGGAGGTTTCCGCTGCTTGCGAAAATTCTGGATGCTCGAGAAACCCTTTCGGTTCAGGTGCACCCGCCGGAGAGCGTCGCTTCCCGGCTCCATGGCGAGCCTAAGACGGAGATGTGGTACGTCATGGATGCTCTGCCGCAGTCCTGCCTCTACGCCGGGTTCAGACCTGGGGTCGGGCGCCGTCAATTTGAGGAGGCGTTGGATTCCGGGGGGGTGGAAGCCCTGCTGCACCGCATCCCCGTCAAAAAAGGGGATGCCATTTTCGTCCCGAGCGGTCGCTGCCATGCGATCGGCGGGGGGTGCCTGATTGCAGAGATCCAGCAGAACAGCGACACCACCTACCGGGTTTTTGATTGGAACCGCATGGGGGTGGACGGGCGCCCCCGGCAGCTCCATGTGCGGGAGTCTTTGGAGAGCATCGACTTTACCGATTACGAGCCAAGTCTGATTTCACCGGCGGGGTCGAGATTGGTCGAAAACCAGTGGTTCGTCGTCGATTGTTTTGAAATCCCAGCCGGACGCAGAATTATTTTGGAGGATGCCGGCTTCGTCATGGTGCTGGAGGGGCGGGTTCGATGTGGCGAGCTTGTTTTCGCCAAGGGATCGAGCTTTTGGGTGCCCGCGGAAAGTGCGCGGGAACTGGAGGGTGTCGGCGGCGGAAGCCGGGTGCTTTTCACCACGTTTGGTTGATCATCTCGAGCCGGTGAACCATTCGGCGTGAGCTTTGTGCTCCTGAAAGTTTGCAATATAGCGGGCTGCGAGTTCCGCGCTTTGGATGATAAGCAGATTTTCCGCGTTACTCTCCTCGCCCGCTTTTGTGAAGTTGAACGAACCGGTGATCACGGTGCTGCCGTCGATGATGATGATTTTGTTGTGCGCGATGGCGTGCTTGCTGTCGATCCACGTTGGCACGTTTGCGTTTTTGAGGAAGGTGGCTTCGGAGTAGTTCGCGGTTTTGTTGGATTTATCGAGAACCGCCTCCACGCGCACGCCGCTGCGGAAAGCCTCTACTAAGGCGCCTGCGATCGGTGCCGAGGTGAAGGAATACGCCTGGACAAGGATGAACTGTTTTGCGTTGCGGATTTCCTCGACAACAGCCTGCGTGCATCCGCCTTTGGGCGAAAAATAAACGCGCATTTGGTCCGGGCGGATGGACAGCGCCGAGGCGTCCGTCGGTTTGCCGGCGCGGGACTGTGCGTGGCAGAGCGGGGGGCTGTTGATGCACAGCAAAGCGCACAGCAGGAGGACGGGGGTGTTTCGCATTTGGCGGGGTGGGTGTTGGCGGAGTGTGTCAAGTGGACTGCGCGCCGGTAGGAATCCTGATTTATGCAAGGGGCGGCGGAAAGGGTTTTTATTCAGTCCCTACTCGGGTAAGATAGAATGGTGTTTATGAAACTCACCCCTTGTTTAGTTTTCCGGGCACGCCAGCTCTCGAGGCTTGCGTTGGTGGTTTTGGCGGTTGCGGTGCTGAGCGCCTGTGGAGTGGTGTGGGGAAAGTCCTCCGATTCGAAGGCCGCGGATGCCAAGGCGAAAGGGGCCGATACGAAATCGTCCGGTAAGTCAAATGCGGCGAATGCGGCGCCGTGGAACGCCGCCATTCTTCAGGCCATCGGTTTGTTTCCCGAGGGAGGTAGATACTCCACGGGAAAGGATGCGTTCGACGCGCTCCAGAACGCGGTGCACTGGGAGGATGACCGGCCGGCCTTGAGGCCCAAAGTTGCGACGCCAAGTTTTTGTTCCGGGGGAACGTATGTGGCCTTTTTGGTGATGTTGGCGCAGCAGCAATTTGATGGAAAACTTTCGCTCACGCCCGACGTCTGGCGTGCGCTCATGGTCGACAACCAGCACGAGGGCGAGGGCGTGTGGGGACGATGGAATGCAAACGGTCCGGGAACTGCCCGGTTGTTTTTTGAAACGGGTGCAGGCCGAAATTTCACCGATTGGTCGCAGGCGCAAGCCGGCGATTTTTTGAAGATATTCTGGAACGAATTCATCGGCTCCCAAGAGAGTGGTCACTCGGTGATTTTTATCGGAGTCGAGAAGCAGGAGTCGGAGGAAATGGTGACCTTTTGGAGCAGCAATCAGCCCGAGGGGTACGGGGTAAAATCGGTCCCTCGCAGCAAGATCAAGCGGGCTGTTTTTTCTCGCTTGGAAACGCCAAACAAACTCTCAGCGGTCTTGAAGATGCCGCGGCAGGATGACTTCCTGACGTCGCTGCAGCAGACCGCTGCAAAGCCAGAAGATGCCGCGAAAATGGTAGGTATCAAGGAGTGGTGATCGACTACTCGATACCGCGCCATGCACGGGCGCCACTGTGCTTGTGTTGCTTGCAGGGACGACTCGCCGAGCGGAACACGGTTATTTTTTTGGGAGCTTCGCTAATTCGTCCAAGAGCAGTTGGGCTCTGAGGATTTCGGGGAATGCGACCGGTTGGTCAGCGTCCGGCCGGAACAGAAGGTAGAAGGGCACGCCGACGCGTCCATGTCGGTTGAGTTCTTCGGTGATCGATGCGTCGCCCCGCGTCCAGTCGGCTTTCAGCATCACAACGCCTTTGTCTTTGAAAGCTGCCAGAACTTCTGCGTTTGAAAGGGTGACTCTTTCATTCACCTTGCAGTTCAGGCACCAGTCAGCAGTGAAGTCCACAAACACGGCTCTGTTCGCTGCGAGTTCGCGAGCGACCCTTTCTTTCGAGTACGGCTGCCAGATGGAGTCCGCGGAGTCCGTTCGAGAGTCCTTCTTGGAGGGATTTGGAGCGTTTAGGGGTTCATGCAGGAAGACGCGGTAACCGGCGGCCGCGAGCAACATCGCGAGCGCGAAGCCGGCGAGGCGCGATTGCAGAATGCCGAGCATCCAGCAGCCGACTCCGAGGCACAGCAGGAAGGCGCAGGCGCCCGAGACGGCGTCGATCCCGCTTGCCGAGCCTAGGATGTCCAAGAGCCAGACCGCCACACTGAGGATAACAAACCCCATGGCTTGCTTGAGGCGCTCCATCCATGCGCCCGGTTTTGGCAGCAAGCGCAATAGGCGCGGACTCGAAGTTAAAAGCAGATACGGCAGGCTCATCCCTGCGGCGATGGTGAGAAAAATCGAGACGACGATTTGAGGAGGCTGGCTCACCGCGAATCCGAGGGTGACGCCCAGATAGGGCGCCGTGCATGAGGTTCCAAGCAGGGTTGTGAACATGCCGTGGAGGAACGCGCCCCAGTAGCCTTCCTTCGAGGAAAGCTGACTGAGCGTCTGGTTTGTCTGGTTGGAGAGTGTGATTTCAAAAACGCCCAGCAAGTTCATCCCAAAAACAAACAGCGCGCTGATCAATCCGACGAGGATCCACGGGTTTTGAAATTGAAAGCCCCAGTTGAGTGTCTGCCCCGCTTTTTGCAGGACGATGACTGCGGCTGCGAGGCCGAGGAAAAATACCAAAACTCCGGCGCAGAATGAGACACCGAGGCGGAAAACTTTGCGCGGATCTTGCCCCGATTGCTGGGTAAAGTTGAAAATTTTGAGTGCGATCACCGGAAGCACGCAAGGCATCAAGTTGAGCAGCAATCCGCCGAGAAACGCCGCCCAAAGCACTCCTGTCAGCGGGCGCGAAGCAACCGGTTGCGCGGCTTTCGGCGCAGCCGACGGATCCCTGTCTGCGCCCTGCGGGGTGTTTGTTGCCGCTGAAATTTCCCACCCATTGCGAGAGCCGTCTGCAGATTGAATCACGACGAGCGCAGCCCACGGGGTAGTGGCGGGGGATTCTGACTTGTAGGGGATTCTGTAGCGCTTGGTGTCTTGTCCAGCGGAAGGGGCGGCCTCCGCGTGCTCGGCCGTCGTGCCTTCCGGTGGGATGGGGAAAATCTCCACGGCATCGGAAGCGCCAACTCCCCTGAGTGCGATGAACATGGCGCCTTCACCACCGGTCCATTCTGTTTGGAAAGGCGGAGGGTCTTTTTTTGGAAGCTTCGCGCGCCAGTCGGCGAAGACATCTTCGTTGGCGGACTTCGCTGGTTCAGTGGAGATCGGAATGGAAAGCGAAACCTGCTCTTCGCCGGGAAGACAGGTTTCAGCGCAGACGTACCACTTGAGCGCGCCCTTCACTTCGACAGATGCTCCCTGAAGATCCGGGTCCGCCGTAAACTCAACCGGCAGGAGCAGGTCGCCCTCGTACACGTTGGTAAAAAGGTCGCCCTCGGACTTGAGCAGGTGCGGCAGCGGCCACTGGATGGGACCGGCGTGGATGCCTTTGGGAAGCGTCCATTGCACTTC
>JBILKY010000175.1:0-7642 GCA_044376395.1 Chthoniobacteraceae bacterium
CCGGGCTGACGATATCCTGGAGGTCGGCGATACTCCGCCGGACTTCGAGCGCTTCATCCAGCCGGCCGCTCACGGTGAGGGCTTTTTTCAATTCGAGAAGCTTCGGCAGGGATTCTTGGACAATCTGGGAAAGCATCTCCTTCTGCTTACCGATGAGCTCCACCTGAGCATCCCGCAGCATGCGCGGCTCCTGCACCAGGTTCTGCACATCCAAGGCGACATCAGACCCGACCAAACGACGTTCCTCGTCGCGGATCACCACCGAGTTCTCAAGATCGCCCAGTTTTTGAAAAGCGGCCCGCAATTCGCCGAGCTTCTTTTCGTAACGGTTGCCGATCTCGACCCGCACTTCCTGAATGCGGCGCTCAGTCTTGGAGAGATCCTGGCGCCATGCATCGGAGGCCGCGGAAACCGCAGGAGTCGCGGTTTGGGCGGGAGTCCGCTCGGGAAAAATCAAAAAGAAAGCCAGACAAAGGGCTAAGGGGCGCATGGGATGATCTTTGCCAGAGTGATTCCGCCCGTGCCAGTCCAATCAGTTATGGAGAGCTGGCATGGCGCCCCCGCCGCACCCGAGGGTTGGCAAAGGAGGTGACAAACATTCCTGCTTCCAGTACCAACCCCTCACCCACGGTCCCCGGAGGGCGTTGCCCGAACCGCTTAAGCACTGCTTCCGAGGAGGACGAATGAACCACCATCCTTCATCATGAGCCCCCAGAACTACCTATGCGCCGACATCGGAGCAGAAAGCGGACGCCTCATGGGTGGCTCCTGGGACGGAGGCAAACTGGGGCTCACAGAGATCCACCGCTTCCCCAATGCCGCTGTTCCAGTCGCGGGATCACTGCGGTGGGACCTGCTCGGGCTCTGGCGCGAAATCCGTGCGGGGCTGAAGCGCGGTTCGCAACAATTCGGAGGGCAGATCCGCTCGGTTGGCGTCGATACGTGGGGCTTGGACTATGTCCTTCAGGACGCGAACGGGGAATGGCTTGGACTGCCCTACTGCTACCGCGACAGCCGCACCAGCGGGCTGATTGAAGCGGCGACGGAGATCGTGCCGCGCGCCGAGATTTTCGCGTACTCGGGTGTCCAGTTCATGGAGATCAACACGCTCTATCAACTCCTCGCGGCCCAGCGCACGCAACCGCAGTTGCTGGAGGCCGCGCGGAAAATGCTGTTGATCCCGGATTGGATTCACTGGGCGCTTTGCGGCGCGCAGGTTTGCGAAAGCACGAATGCATCAACCACACAGTTTCTACAGCCGAGCACCAAAATGTGGTCCGCGGAACTGCTCAAGCGGCTCTCGATCCCGACGCATTTTCTGCCGGAACTGGTCGAGCCCGGGACGGATCTCGGTGCGGTTCGCGGGGAGATTGCCGCCGAGTGCGGCCTTGCCGGGCTGCGCGTGGTGGCTCCAGCCACGCACGACACCGGTTCGGCGGTCGTCGCGGTGCCCACCCGCGACACGGGAACACCAAACTGGGCTTACATCAGCTCGGGCACCTGGTCTCTGATGGGCATCGAGGTCCCCGAAGCCGTCCTCAACGACACGGTGCTGCGCCATAATTTCACCAACGAAGGCGGGGTGGACGGGAGTTACCGGCTGTTGAAAAACATCATGGGTCTCTGGCTGGTGCAGCAGCTCAGGCAAAGCTTTTCGCGCAAAAACGGAACTGCAGACTACGAGCGACTGGTCCATCTCGCAGAGCAGTCCCCCGCCCTGCGCTCTCTCGTGGATCCCGATGACATCCGTTTCCTGCGGCCAACCGACATGGCCGTGGCCATTCAGGACGCCTGCCGCCATTCACAGCAGCCCGTTCCCGAGACGGAGGGACAGCTCGCGCGCTG
Source organism: Chthoniobacteraceae bacterium (assembly GCA_044376395.1). Taxonomy (GTDB): domain Bacteria; phylum Verrucomicrobiota; class Verrucomicrobiia; order Chthoniobacterales; family Chthoniobacteraceae; genus Chth-196. The sequence continues at coordinate 1,846 of JBILKY010000175.1, forward strand.
TGCGCTCGAGAGTCTTGCGCTGCGGTACCGGCAGGTCCTGGGCACGCTTGAGGTCATCGCGGGAAGGCGGATCGAAGTGGTGCACATCGTCGGCGGAGGCAGCCGCAACAGGCTTCTGAACCAATTCACCGCCGACGCCTGCAACCGGACGGTGGTTGCGGGTCCGGTGGAAACCACCGCGATCGGCAATGTTCTCTGGCAGGCAACCGCTTCCGGTGAAATCGCTTCTCTCTCGGAGGCCCGGCAAATCGTCCGGGAGTCCTTCGCGAGCCACATCCAAGAATTCCATCCCCGCTCAGAGAATCTTGCAGAGTGGGACGCCGCTAATGCACGATGGATAGGAAACCTTCCTTAGGCGCGTCCAAGGGAGAGCGCGCAACCGGAAGACGGCGGCGCTTCAGAAGTTTTTAAACACCACAAAAACAACCAAATATGCCTCAGTTCCGCCACGTAAATTACCTCTGGGATGATGCCAAGGCCGCCTCCCTCTCGCCCTCGGACCGCCTCGTGTACCGCTCCAACCTCCTTGGAAGCGACCAGCGGATCACGAACACCGGCGGCGGCAACACCTCCTCGAAGCTCCCCGAAAAAGACCCGCTCTCCGGAAAGGACGTGGATGTGCTTTGGGTGAAGGGATCCGGCGGCGATCTGCGCACCAGCACGCGTGAGAATTTTTCGTCACTCTACCAGCAGAAGCTCATCGAGCTTCAAGGCGTCTACGCGGCGCGCAAGGACAAGGGCCTCAAATCGCAGGCCGAAGACGACATGGTGGGCATGTACACGCACACCACCTTCAACCTGAATCCGCGCGCCTCCTCCATCGACACCCCGTTGCACAGTTTTCTTCCGGGCAAACACGTGGACCACATGCATCCGAACGCGATCATCGCGGTGGCTGCTTCCAAGAATTGCCAGAAGCTCACGAAGGAAATTTTTGGCGACAGCATGGACTACGTTCCGTGGATGCGCCCCGGATTCGAACTCGGGCTCGCAATGCAGGAGATCTCGCGCAAAAACCCGGCGGTGAAGGCCATCATGATGGGCCAGCACGGGTTTATTTCGTGGGATGACGACGAAAAAGTCTGCTACACGCGGACGCTGGAATTCATCGAAAAAGCAGCCCTCTACATCGAGTCGAAATACGAGGCGAAGGGCGGACACGCAAAGGCGTTTGGCGGCCAGAAGTATCAGACGCTGCCCGAGGAAAAACGCCATGCGACACTCGCGGGCATCCTTCCATGGCTGCGCGGACAGGTCAGCCAGCAGCGCCGCTTCATCGGCACGGTGCAGGAGGACGAGCCGATCCTGCGGTTTGTGAACTCAAACGACGCTGCCCGTCTAGCGGAACTGGGCACGAGCTGCCCGGATCATTTTTTGAGAACTAAAATCAAGCCGCTGTACGTCGACTGGAATCCAGCGTCCGGCGATCTGGCGACCCTGAAGGCAATGCTCAAGGACGGGCTCGAAAAATACCGGCAGGATTACACCTCGTACTACAACCGTTGCAAACACGCCAACTCCCCGGCAGTCCGCGATGCCAATCCGACGGTGATCCTCATCCCGGGCCTTGGCATGATTGCCTGGGGCAAGGACAAGAGCGAATCGCGGGTCACCGCGGAATTCTACAACTGCGCGGTGGAAGTCATGCGCGGCGCGGAGGCCATTGACGAATACATCGCGCTGCCGCAGCAGGAGGCTTTTGACATCGAGTACTGGCTTTTGGAAGAGGCCAAGCTCAAGCGGATGCCAGCGGAGAAAGAACTGGCGCGCCAGGTGATCTTGGTGATCGGTGCGGGAAGCGGCATCGGAAAGGAAACCGCGCATCGGATCATGAAGGAGGGCGCCCATGTGGTGTGCGTTGATCTCAAGGAGGAATCCGCAGCCGCAACGGCCAAGGAAATTACGGACAAATACGGCGTCGGCATCGGTGTCGCGGGAAGCGGTATCAGCGGCTGCGGGCCGGCGGTCGGTCTTGCGGCGGACATCACCAATCGTGCCAGCATTCGCGCGATGCTCGACAAGGTGGCGCTCGCCTACGGGGGCTTTGATTCGATTTGCGTGACCGCCGGAATTTTTGTGCCAAGCGACACCAGCGGACACATTCCAGACAACGGCTGGGATCTGACCTTCAAGATCAACGTGAGCGGAAGCTACTACGTGGGCGACGAAGCCGCGAAGACGTGGAAAGAGCAAGGGCTCCACGGCAATCTGGTTCTCACCACCAGCGCCAATGCGGCGGTCGCGAAGAAGGGCAGCCTCGCCTACGACACCTCGAAGGCGGCTGCGAATCATCTCGTGCGGGAACTTGCAATCGAACTCTCGCCGCTCGTTCGTGTGAACGGCGTGGCACCCGCCACTGTTGTCCAAGGCAGCGCGATGTTCCCGCGCGACCGGGTCATCGGCTCCCTAGCGAAATACAACATAGCGTTCAAGGAGGACGAGGCCACGGATTCCCTCGTGTCCAAGCTGGCTCAGTTCTACGCAGACCGCACGCTGACCAAGTCACCCATCACGCCCGCAGATCAGGCAGAGGCCTATTTCCTGCTGATCTCCAAGCGGCTCAGCAAAACCACCGGACAAATCATCACGGTGGATGGCGGGTTGCACGAGGCGTTCCTGCGGTAACCGACTGATGCTTCATCCAAAAAGCCGCGGGACAGCTGTCTCGCGGCTTTTTTTGTGGTACAAAAGCGCTGCTCCGCGGCGATAAACCAATGGCTCATGCAAAGGAACAAGTGTTGATCGTCGGGGGCGGGCTCGCCGGACTCGCGTGCGCGATCCGTCTTCAAGAGCGCGGGATGGCTCCGATTGTCTTGGAGGCGAGTGACGCCGTCGGCGGCCGCGTGCGCACGGATCTGGTGGACGGTTTCCGTCTCGACCGCGGGTTTCAGGTGTTCCTTGATTCCTACGCCTCGGCTGGCTCGCTCTTGAACCTCGATGAACTGCGCTTGCGCCGATTCAAGCCCGGGGCGCTGGTGTTCCTGCGCGGAAAATTACACCGGGTCATGGATGTGTTCCGCGAACCATGGTCACTGCTGGAAAGCGCGTTCGCGCCGATCGGGTCGATGGCGGACAAAGCCCGCGTCGCATTGCTTCGCTTTAAACTGCGCCGCACATCCGTTGCTGCGATTGACAAAAAATCAGCCGTCTCGACCGAAGATTACCTCAGGCACGCGGGTTTTTCGGAGCAGATGATTGATGTCTTTTTCAGGTCGTTCTACGGCGGCATCTTCCTTGGGCGAGATTTGCTCACCTCCAGCAGGATGTTTGAGTTCACTTTCAAAATGTTCTCCGAAGGGCATGCGACACTTCCTGCCCTCGGCATGGGCGAGATCCCACGGCAGCTCGCCAGCAAACTGAACCCACAAGCGGTTCGATTAAACACGCGCGTGGCTCAAGTGAACGAGAACGCGGTGGTGCTCGAGTCGGGCGAAAGGATCTCGGGAGGCGCCGTTGTGCTGGCGACTGACGCGTTCGCCGCCGCACAGTTGATGCCGGAATTGGACGCCGCGAGGAAGGATTGGAGGTCCGTCACATGCCTTTATTTCGCCGCGGACCGCTCTCCGCTCAACGAGGCCATCATCGCCTTGAACGGAACGGGAACGGGTCTGGTGAACAACGTGTGCGTGCCATCCGACGTTTCTGCGGAGTACGCGCCTGAGAGAAAAGCGCTGATTTCGGTTTCCGTGCTGGGCACGCCGGACGCCGCGAATCTCGAAGCCCGGGTCCTCTCAGAACTCGGCGCTTGGTTTGGCGCGGAAACGCGAGACTGGCGGCACCTGCGGACGGAGAGGATCACTCGCGCGTTGCCGCTGCATGCTGCGTCGGCGAACCCAGTCGACGTCATCAAAAGGGGCGGAGTCGTGGCCTGCGGCGATTACTTTTCAAACGCCTCCATCGAGGGGGCGATTGTCTCAGGACAACAAGCCGCGAACGCCATCCGTCCAACACCTTCGCAATAGTCCGAACCGCATATGTCTTCCATCTTTCACGCCAGCGTTGATCTTCCGGCAAGTTGCGAAACCATGTTCGCGTTCCACAGCGATCCGAACAATCTCACCAAAGTCATGCCGCCGACCCTCAAGTTGGTGAGCTTGAGGACGGATGGACCGGCGCACGAGGGGCGTTTGATCGAGATCCACTGCCGGGATTGGTGGATTGTCCCGATGCACTGGACTTGCCGCTGGAAAACCGTAGAGCCACCCCATCTGCTGGCGGATGAGATTCTAAAAGGGCCCTTTAAGATGTTCATCCATGAACATCGTTTCGAGCCACACCCTGAAGGGTGCGTGATGCATGACACGGTGACCTACGCGTGGGGCAGCTCCTGGTGGGGCCGACTGGTCTCAGAAACCGCTGTCCGCGCCTATCTCGTGCTGCTTTTCAAATTCCGCCACTATCGCACAAAAAAGTGGGCTGCAGCGAACCACGCGCCCACGCGAGGCGCAGATTGAAGACTCCACTCATGCGCGCGCCGATGCCGGCTATTTTTCGCTTTTCTCCGCGCTCTTCTGCGCGTTCTTTTTCAACACCTCACGGAATGAGGAGCCGTCGACCTCAAGATTGGTAAGAACAGATTCTCCGTTCAAAACGCGCAACTCGGCCACTACCGACTTTTTTCCCCGACTACTTTCCCGCAGCCAGACATCGGCCTCGGGTGCGATTTTTTCATTCACGAAAAACCTGTCAAACGGCCACTCGACCCGCACCCTCGAAGCGTCGGCAGCTGACTGAACCACTCCGCCGGGACCGATCCTGGCGTGTGGGGCGCCCCGGGTAGTCAACGGAACATAGTCGCCGTGGTCCGGCTTCTGTTCCGTGATTTTTCCGGGATGATGCAATCCGTCAGACCCTTTCTCGAGCTGCGCCCAAACCTTTTGGCCGGACTTCAAAGACGCAAGCGAGGGATCGAGCGCGACCTCCCCTTCCACCGGCCGCAACCGCAGGTAACGTCCCCGAAGAGGGTCGTAAGGATCCGGCGCAGTGACTGCGACACGGATCTGCGTCCCGCGCTCAATCACCTCTTCATGCATCCGAATCGAGGCCAGAGGAACCGCCCACTGCGCGATACATGCGGCGCCAAACAACAGCAACGGCAGAACCGGCTTCATCCGAGAGACCTCCCATTTCGCTGACTGCGGCGTGACATAAAATTGTTAAATGCAAGAAAAGCGATTCCAGCACACACAAACACCGTGCCCTTGGTCACGAGGGAAAACTTGCTGTCCGCTATCCGCACCGAAAGCAGTGCAGTGAGAAGCATTGCACCCACTCTTGGTGAGGCGGGTTTTCCATAAAAATCCAGAACGATCAAGGCCAGCCCGAGCGCACCAAGATGTAGCGTCGACATTAAAGAAAGGGACACGCCCGAAATCGACGCAGCCAGAGGAACCAGCGGAATCACAACGAGCGCAAGCAACGCCAACCTGCCCTGCCTCGCAGCGAGTCCGACGAGAGCCACGAAAGCGAAGAGCAGCACCTTGCCCCATGTGATTGAAAGTCCGTCAAGCGCGCCTCTGGAGCATGCCTCGCCGCTTGCGATGAAAGTCGCCGAAAAGGCGTAGATGATCAGGAAAAATCCGGAAAGCTGCACGTGCGGCTTGTAGGCGAGCGCTTCGTTTAACGCGGCTTTTTTCACCGGGAAAAGACTGAGAACCGCCGCGCTTAGGATCAACAGCCAAACCACGACTCCGTTCTCTCGTTCGGAGGCCCCAACAGTGTTCAGCGCGCTTTTTGAAACGGCATAGCAAGCAATGGCCGCAAGGCCTGCCGCACCGCTAAGCGCCAGCGCGCGGCG
>JBILKY010000176.1:0-7639 GCA_044376395.1 Chthoniobacteraceae bacterium
TACCTTATAACGGCCGGGGTTGCTTTACCTCTGGATTTCTTCCCGCTGTACATCAGGGGACCGTGATCAAAGCTGGGGCTTCTCAACCCATCCCGGACCTATTCGCCAGTGATAAATTTCCCCTATCCACACCGAACGCGGATACCGACGGGCTCGCGTTGTTAAACCAGATCAATCGGGATCACGCCGCGCAGCATCCAGGCGATTCGCGGTTGGATGCGCGGATTAAGGGGTACGAACTTGCCGCACAATTGCAACTCAGTGCTCCCGACGCGTTCGACGTGATGCGGGAGCCGGAATCGGTACGCACTGCCTACTGCGTGGACGACAAGGATAAGGCCACCGCAGACTTCGGGAAGCGGTGTCTGACGGCGACCCGTCTCATTGAGCGCGGAGTGAGATTTGTTCAGGTGTGGAGCGGTCCTGAAGGCGCGGTGAACAACTGGGATAACCACGGAAACATTCCGACACAGCTACCTCCGATGGCGGCCAGTGTCGACAAACCGATTGCAGCCTTACTCCAGGATCTCCGGGCACGAGGACTGGACCAAGATACCCTGGTGGTGTGGACGAGCGAATTTGGCCGGACTCCGTTTTCCCAGGGATCGCTGGGTCGCGATCATAATTGCGGTACTTTTGTCAGCTGGATGTGGGGAGCCGGCATCAAAGCGGGAGTATCTTTCGGACAGAGTGATGACTGGGGTTATCAGACGGCCCAGGACGCAACGACGGGATATGACATGCACGCTACGATCCTGCATCTGTTGGGGATCAATCACGAGAAGCTTACTGTCCGCTCCAACGGAGTAGATCGACGGCTCACCGATGTTCATGGACAGGTGATCCAGTCGATTCTGAGCTGAGGCGACTGATGGCAAGCCGCTTGCTTAATCTTTTGCTCCCCCAACCCGTGTGCATAAAAAGATGAGACTCTGGTGCTATTATCTGAGACCTATGAGGGAGCATAATTTTGAAAGCAGAAGCATCCTCAGCCGCGTACGAGCGACCCTGTTTACCCCACTTACTGGGTTTCGTTCGGCCCATCGAACATCGGCGAAAGAGGGGATCCTTTCGGTGGTGAAACTCGGGCAACTTTTCCGCACCAAGAAAAATCCTCGTTGTTTCGTCCTCTGTGGTTTGAAGGCGTACAATTTCACGGCGATGACGTGGTGCCCGGGATGGATTCTCGTACCTCGCAGCAACTCCTGAACAAGGCCGCTGAGGTTAAAGCGATGCTCGCAAATCTTATTCCTGAGTTCGTGGCCTCACTGCTTTGGTTTGCGGAGCAGACAGTTGATGGCAGTTATACTTCCAACAGTGCTTCGGATCGAGCCTACGCTTGAAATCGGACAAAGACGTACATTGACTCTCAATGCTGATTTGCGCCCGTACCCCTTAACATACGTAAAAAAACAAGTTCCCATCAGTATGATTTCTCCCCGATCTTCCGTTTTCGGCCTCTTCCTGTGGACCTCAATTGCCCACGCCCAGCCCGGCTCTCCGGCCGATTCCAAGGTCAGTTTTGCAAGAGAGGTTGCGCCCATCATTTCATCCAAATGTTACCATTGCCACGGACAGGACGAACACTCCAGGAAAGCAGATCTGCGCTTGGACATCCGTTCCGAAGCTCTCAAGGAACACGACAACGTGCGCGCCATTGTTCCCGGAAAGCCGCTGGAAAGCGCTCTTATTGAACGGATTCTCTCCAAAGATAGAGACGAAGTCATGCCGCCTCCAAAGGAAGGACATGCCGTGACAGAGTCCGAGGCGGCGATCCTTCGTAAATGGATCGCTCAGGGCGCTGAATATGAGGGGCACTGGGCGTTTACCGCCCCCAACCAACCAACCGTACCAACCCTCAAGCCTACCGAAACCGGCCGAAATCCAATCGACCACTTCGTCGCCGTTGGCCTCCGATCCGCCGGGTTGCAGCAAAGTCCTGAGGCTGACAAATACACTTTGTTCCGCCGCCTGAGCCTCGATCTCATTGGCCTCCCACCTTCCCCAGAAGAAATCGCCATTTTCGAGGCGGATAACTCACCGAAAAGTTACGAAAACGCTGTCGATCGGCTGCTTGCCTCCTCGCATTTCGGTGAAAAATGGGCCCGACCCTGGCTTGATCTTGCTCGTTACGCCGATTCCACAGGGTACGGATCGGACATGCTCCGCCTCAACATTTGGCCCTATCGCGATTGGGTGATCAACGCGTTGAACGCCAACCAGCCTTTTGACAAATTCTCAACGGATCAAATCGCAGGGGATCTAATTTCAAACGCCTCCCGGGAACAAATCGTCGCGACTGCTTTTCATCGCAACACCATGACACAAAACGAAGGGGGTACTGACGATGAAGAGTATCGCGTCGCAGCCGTAAAGGACCGCGTCGCCACAACCATGCAGGCCTGGATGGGGCTCACCGCAGGCTGCGCCCAATGCCACTCCCACAAGTTCGATCCCATCACCCAAAAGGAATATTACCAGCTCTTCGCCGTCTTTAACCAAACAGAGGACGCAGATCGTGCAGACGAAAGTCCTTTGCTTCCGCTCCCAACTCCGGAACAAGAGAAGAAGATTGCTTCCCTTAGAGCGGAAATTGCGGAACTCGAATCGGAGGTGAAAAAACCAAACCCCGAAATCGAACGTGAACAAGGCCTCTGGGAGAATCAGATGCGTCCCGGCGTAGCGTGGCAGTCCGTCGCCCTCGTTAAAGGCACTTCACGACAGGGAGAGCTCCACAGCGATGCGGAGGGCGTCATCACCGCATCTGAATCGCTTGCGAAACCCGAGGTATACACCCTCACCTTCGATGCTCCAAACGTCCCTGTTACAGGACTTCGGCTGGAGCTTTTCGCGGACAAACCAGACCCGGATTCGAAGGCAAACTATCGTGTCAACGAGCTACTCTTTGAAGAGCTATCAGCCAAGGGTGATCAGGCCATTAAAGCGTCCAAGCCCGTTAAACTGGAAATCGTGTACGCAAGCGCTGATCAGACTATCGCTAAAGCCGAGGTGGATAAGGCCATCGATAACGATCTCAAAACCGGTTGGGCAATTCCTGTAAAATCCGACCACGCGGCAGCTTTCGAGCTAGCAAAGCCAACCTCGGGAGGTCAGCTCCGAATCACGATTAAGTTGAACGACCCAGTCTCTCCGCTCGTCACCAAGTTTCGGATTTCGTTTACAGATCAGGCCACCCCGATTCGTGAGCTCCCACAAGTAATTCGTGGAATCCTGGCCATCGAACAGGAACAACGTGACATGAAACAAAAGAAGGCCCTCAGTGAATTCTTTCGACCTCTATCACAGCCGATCATTCGACTAACAAAAACTATTGCCGAAAAACGCACCCAACTCGCCGCCGCGAAGCCGGTGGAAATTCCAATCATGAAAGAAACCGCGGGGTTGCGGAAATCTTTTATCCTTAACAAAGGAAACTACCTGACTCCGGGCGATGAAGTGCAACCCGGCTTGCCTGCCTCTTACAATCATGCACCGGAGGGCGCAGCGACCCGACTGACTCTGTCGCAGTGGTTTTTTGACACCGAAAATCCGCTGACCTCGAGGGTGGCCGTAAATCGTTTCTGGTCGCAGATATTCGGCGCAGGGCTTGTCGAAACAGAAGAAGACTTTGGAACACAAGGCACGTGGCCGACCCATCCGGAATTACTCGACTGGCTGGCCGTTCAATTCAAAACGCCAATCGCAGAAGGCGGCCTTGGCTGGGATATGAAAGCGCTCCTTAAGCTTTTGGTCACATCCCACACCTACCGCCAATCATCAAGGGTCACGGACCTTGCCCTGCAAAAGGACCCGCGTAACGCCAAGCTGTCTCATTACCAACGACGTCGCCTCGAAGCTGAAGCTATCCGCGATCAAGCGCTTGCCGTCTCCGGCCTGCTCAGCCCAACTCTTGGCGGTCCATCCGTGTACCCTCCGCAACCCGAGGGACTGTGGAGCGTTGCTTTCCGTGAAGGAGAAAAATATCCAACGAGCACCGGCGGCGATCGATGGAGACGCAGCCTTTACACTGTCTGGCGGCGTATTGCCCCCAATCCCACGATGGCGACATTTGACGCTCCGAGTCGGGAAAGCTGTACCTTACGGCGAATCCCAACCAACACCCCGCTTCAGGCCTTCGTCACCCTAAATGATCCCGTCTATTTCGAAGCCGCACAGGGCCTGGCACGCCGGATCCTGCGCGAAGTCCCATCGGATGCGGAGGCCGCGCTGCGGCACGGATTACGTCTCGTTTTACAGCGCCCACCGAGCGAGGGCCAGATCTCGGCTCTCCGGGATTTGCTGCAAGCCGAACTAGAACATTACAAAACAGACCCCACGGCAGCCAAACAGGTCTCCAGCAGTAGCGAGATTCCATTCCCGAAGGACGGTAATCCAGCCGAACTCGCCGCATGGACCGCAGTTGCCAACGTTCTTCTCAACCTCGACGGATTCCTCACAAAATCCTAATTCGTTCTATTCCCCAACCCATGAACTCGCTTTTTTCGCCCCAGCATTTTGCGCAACTCCAGAGCAGTAGCAGACGGCAATTCCTGCATGAGGCGGGGCGCTTCAGTCTAGGTGCCGTCGCTCTGCAATCGCTTCTTCAAGAGAGTAAAGCAACCGGGATCCAGAGCGCACATCCCAACCCGTTATTGCCAAAAGCTCCGCCACATCCGGCGAAAGCCAAAGCGGTTATTTATCTCTCGATGAGCGGAGCTCCCCCTTCGCTGGACCTCTTCGATTACAAACCGGAGCTCAATCGGCTCAATATGAAGCCGTGTCCGGACTCCTTCCTCAAAGGGGAGAAGTTTGCTTTTATTAAAGGTACGCCAAACCTCCTCGGGAGTCCTCATTCCTTCGCGCAATACGGGCAAAGCGGAGCCTGGATGAGTAGTATCCTTCCCCACACTCAAAAGATTGCAGACGAACTTTGCATTATCCGATCCGTCAACACGGACCAGTTCAACCACGCGCCCGCCGAACTTCTCACTTACACTGGTAATATGCGGGCCGGGTCTGCCTCAATGGGTTCCTGGGTCACGTACGGTCTGGGTTCCGAAAACCAGGATCTTCCCGGATTTGTGACACTCTTGAGTGGTGGTAGCGACCCTACAGGCGGCAAAGGCTGTTGGGGAAATGGATTCCTGCCCGGTGCATATCAAGGGGTCCAGTGCCGCTCCGTTGGGGACCCCATTTTGTTTACGGGAAACCCAGAAGGCATGAGCCGTGAAACGCGCCGCCGAACACTGGACGCACTCCGGATCATAAATCAGGAGGAATCTCAATTGTTTGGTGATCCGGAGACCGTCACGCGTATCGCCCAATACGAACTCGCTTACCGGATGCAGAGCAGCGTGCCGGAGGCGTTTGATATCAAGAAGGAACCCGAGCATATTCGTGCGATGTACGGGGCGGAGCCGGGTAAGGCGAGTTTCGCGAACAACTGCCTGCTCGCTCGGCGGCTTGTGGAGAAAGGTGTGCGTTTTGTCCAGGTCTTCGATTGGGGTTGGGATATGCACGGACTAAATGACGGCACGGATCTGCTCACGGGGCTTCCCAAAAAATGTAAAGAAACCGAACAAGCTTGGTCCGCACTGATCCTGGATCTGAAGCAGCGGGGAATGTTGGACGATGTACTCGTCGTCTGGGGCGGGGAATTCGGCCGTACCCCAATGAACGAGGCGCGCAACGGCTCCACCTACTTGGGACGGGATCATCATCCGCACTGTTTCACGATGTGGATGGCGGGGGGCGGATCCAAAGCGGGTGTCCAATATGGGGCCACAGACGAGGTCGGCTATCGGGTGACTGAAAACAAGGTGGGGATCCGCGATTTACAGGCTACGATCCTGCACCAACTGGGGTTGGATCCGTACCATCTCACCTACAAATATCAGGGGTTAAATAATCGGCTCATTGGTCCTACAAACGAGGGTCAGATCGTTAAAGGAATCATCAGTTAACTGCACCCATCCCCCCATGAAAATCCATATCGTTCTCGCCGCCTTGCTCCTCGCACCGCTGACCGCGCTGCGAAGTGCGGAACCACCCCTCGTGCTAATCCTCTCTGGCCAGTCGAACATGGTAGGCCGGGGCCAGGCTGGTCAACTTCCGCCGGAGTTGCGCACACCGCCCGCAAATGTCACGCTCATGAAATGGGGCAGTCCGCAGCCGCTCGCCACCGGCCAGATTGGTCCGGAGGTCACGCTGGCACACGCCTTGTCGCGCGCCATGCCCGATCGTCAGATCGTGCTATTTAAGGCTGCGCACGGCGGCACTTCCCAACTGGTCTGGCAACCTGAACAGGACCGCGCTCGTATCGACCGCTTGAATCTCAGCCACGACCAACACGCCGGACATGCCTATGCTCAGCTTGTCACCGCGTGGAAGACGGCTTTTCCCAACGGCGACATCAAACCGACCGCCCTCCTCTGGATGCAGGGCGAATCCGACGCCCGTGTGCCCGAGCTGGCAAAAGAATACCAGCAAAACGTCACCAACCTCATTGCCTCACTCCGCCGCGATCTCGATGCGCCGCAAATGAAAGTTGTCATCGCCGAGGTTAACCCTGCCAAGGTCACGCCCGTTTCACCCTTTCTTTTCGTGGATGAAGTCCGCGCCGCCCAACGCGCCATCCCCGGCAAAGACCCGCTTGCTATTTGCTTCAGCACAGTCGGCCTGACGAAAGCGCCGGACCAGGTCCACTACGACACCGCCGGTCAACAAGGGCTTGGACTCCGGTTTGCCGAGGCCTTGCTTCCATTGCTCGCCTCGGACAAACGCGGACAACGCAAATGATAAACGGTCGTACGCCGATTCTACATTGCTATTGAGCATAAAAGTACCAGAAGCCGTTACAATATACGATCCTGCTCTGGGTCCACCTTGCAGAACCAAGGCCTTTCTCCGCGGACGTTTTGCCCCCGTTTATAACTCAAATCCCTTGCCCCGCATTTATGAAAGCCCACCCTTGGATACTCCCAATCGTCGTTGCCTCAACACTAACTCACGCAGCTGAGGACAAACCCGACACCTCACGCTGGACGGAGAATTTCTGCGATGAAGCGGCCTTTGATTCAAACTGGGGCGCTTATGGGTGGCTGCCAGACGGGAAGACCTCGTCGAGGAAGGAGGATCGCAAGCTCTGGTGGGAACTAGTGGATGGGGCGCTGCGAGCGAGGACTTCTCCAGGAGTGCATCCCTCGGGACTGACTCGAAAAGTCGAGGGCACGGATGTCCGGGTGAGTTGTCGGTTCAAGCTCCCGCCGCAGGGATTGGTGGGTGTCGGCTTCAATGGGCCGAATCCCATTTTGGAAAGTAATTTTCACCTAGCGGGTGTGCATATCCGCGAGACGGGAATCACGGCCTGGGACGAGACGAACTTGTATCCGAAAGATTCGCCGGAAGCGGAGGCGCTGAAGAAGGAGAAGAAGATGAATCGGAAGTTCATCGGTGCGGCGAAAGTGACGACGATGGAGATCAAGGCGGAGGTGTGGCACGAGTTCGCGATGGAGCTGCGCGGGCGCGAGCTGACGATCCTGCTCGATGGCCAGGAAGTGCTGGCCTACACTACCACTGCGGGTGATGCGCCAAAGACGACCCTGCAGTTCTCCGTACACAGCACAGCCAAAGAGGCGGT
>JBILKY010000022.1:0-21324 GCA_044376395.1 Chthoniobacteraceae bacterium
CGCTGGTTGAATGACTGTTGATATCCGTAGTCATGGAGCGGATCACAGCCATGTGATGCGCCACCTTTGCCGTATTGGGTAGGTTTTCGCCAAAGTGCATTCCAGCCACCGAGGTCCGGATCGATCCGAACCTACCGCGAATCTCCAGCGGCGCGTCCGGCTTCGGATCAAAGGTTTCATGCTGGGGCGGTCCCCCAGAAAGAAAGATGATGATGCAGGACTTCGCCCGGCCGAAAGACCCCGCCGCTGGCGCACCCTGCTGCGCGGCAAGCACCGATGGCATCGACACCCCAAAGGCGCCGAGTCCGCCAATGCGGAGCCACTCGCGACGAGTGCAGCGGAAACCTGCATGCGGGTTTGAAAGGGGGGGCATATAGAGGCGGACCTCGCCAAGTGGATTTTGTGAAGCACTTTGCAGTCAAGCACCGAATGCTGCAGGTGCAGGTTTACCCTCCGCTACCCAGCGCCTCAACATTGCACGCCCCGCACTGATTCTCGAACCGACAGGGTTTTCGCCTCAAACTCCGCCCAAGGTGTGCGAAAAGCCGTTCCTGAGCTTGCGGATACCATCCGGCTCGGCATCGCGAAAAGCTTTACGCCGTAATTTTTCTATATAGCGTGCACGTATCTAAATATAGAAAATGCCGCCGAAAACGAGATCTCTCCGTAAGAAAACGTCCCCAGTCCAAGATTCGGGGTTCAGCACGCCCAGTCTGGATCGCGCCCTCGCCGTGCTGCGCTGCCTCGGCGAGGCCTCCGATGGTGTGACCCTTTCAGGAATCGCCGAGAAACTGGGCTTGTCAGTGAATTTTGTCTACCGGGTCACGCAGTCGCTTTTGGCTCACGGTTACGTGGCGCGGGACGCGGACAAAAAATTCAGCATCGGCGCGCAGATGCTTGCGCTTTGCCAACCGGTCGTGGACGACATTCCGCTGACGGAGGCAGCGCTGCCTGCGATGCGCTGGTTGAGCGATCAGACGGGCGAAGCCGCACATCTGGGGATCATCTCGGGATACGAGGGCATCGTGCTGGAGCGCGTCATCGGGCGGGCGCTTATCAAGTTTTATGTCGAACGCGGAACTCGCTTCCCCCTGCACACCAGCGGACCGGGAAAGGCGATGCTCGCCTTCATGCCGGAACCGGAGCGCGACGCAATCATTGGAGGGATGAGGTTCGAGCGCTTCCATCCGTGGACCATCTCAAACCGGAAAGAGTTCCTCAAATGTCTTGAGCAAGTCCGCGCGCAGGGATTCGCGTTTGACGTAGGCGAACACTTGGAGGGACACAACTGTCTGGGCGCCCCGATTCTAGGCCCCGATGGTGAGGCGATCGCCAGTCTCTGGATAAGTGGTCCGAGCCAGCGGTTGAGCGAGGAGCGCATGCAACATATCGCCTCCACAGTGAAGAAAGCCGGGGAGATGGTAACTCTCACACTCAATCCAAAGGCAAACGCGCGATGAAAAGATTGATTTGTCTCTTCGCGATCGCGGCGCCCATGAGTCTTCACGCCGAGGAGCGCTTCCTGCTTGCTGCAGACACCCAGGTGATCGAGGTAAATCGCGAAGGCAAGGTCACTGACCTGCTGAAACATCCCGGCCACTCAGGCATCTACGATGCCTGGCGGCTTCCCGACGGAGGCATTGCTTACGTCCACAGCGGCGGGCTGGCTGTATTTGACGGATCAAAGCAAATTGTGATGCAACATGCCGCAACCGGCGGCGAAAGAAATACCGAAGCGAACAGTTGTGTTGTATGGGATGGGGGCTCGCAATTCGCATTCGTTGATAGCGGCGTGAACCAAATTTGCACACTGGATCGAACAGGGACCCTCCTTAGTACCACCCCTTTACCTGATCTCTCCGGAGATCCTCTTCATTTTAGATACAGAACAATCCGGAAGGTGCCCGGTGAAAATGCATTCTGGGTGTGCCAGTACGGGCGCAAAACAGTGCTGAAAGTTGGGACCACCGACGGAACAATTCGGCAGTCGATTGCGATCGACCAGCTGCTGACTCCAACTGCGACAGTCAAAAAGGCGTTCGGGATCACGCAATGCCACGACGGTTCCCTACTGGTTACCACCTCCACGGGATGCCAGTTGTTGCGCCTCGATAAGCAGGGCAACAAGATTGCCTGCTGGACTGCTCAACAACTTGGAATCTCATGCCGCTACCTACTTGGCCTGCAGTGTTGCGACACCGGCAACTGGCTTGTGGCATGCGGGGACTACCATCTCAAAGACCCTGCAGAGAGCAGCGACCTTTTGGTGGAGATCGATTCAGACTTCAAGGTTGTCTGGCGACTCAAACGCACCCAACTCGCGGACCAGATTGAGGGAACCGTCGACAAAAACAGCGGCATTGAAGAAATGCGGATCACCAATGTGCATCATTACGACAGCGAACACCTCGACCAGTGCTTGAGTGTGCGGCGGTGATTCAACAGCGGACCCCATGCCAAACGCATCCTCCCAACCGTTTGAAAAGCCATCAGTTCCGCCTTTGAATGTGTGTGCACGACGTGGATTCCTAGCTTCTTTTTCACGAGTACTCGTCGCCACGTTCTGGTTCGCAGGAGCTTTTGCATCAGACACACGAGCTGCGTCGATCGATCCCGAGGGCGTGGCGTTTTTCGAGTCGCGGATTCGTCCGGTTCTTTTGAAGCAGTGTTTTGAATGTCACAGCGCCCAAAAGACCAAAGGCGGCCTGCGACTTGATTACCGTGGCGGATTCGAAAAAGGCGGTGAAAGCGGAGATTTGCTAGACCGTGAACATCCCGAAAACAGTCTGCTGCTCCAAACCATTCGTCACGACGCGGGTGATCTGAAAATGCCAAAGGGTGAGGCGCGCCTTTCAGACGGTGTCATTGCAGACCTCACGCGCTGGGTTCGCATGGGGCTGCCCGGTATTCCAGAAAAACCACTCACTGCGGAAGAGTCATCACAGCAGGCTTGGTCCCAAAAACTAGCGGAACGACGTATGCACTGGGCATGGCTGCCCGTCCAATCAACAACTCCCCCGCAGGTTCAGCATCCGGCTTGGGCAGAGCATGCTGTGGATCGCTTTCTATTCGCGAAAATGCAGCAGGCGGGCCTTACCCCTGCCCGGCCCGCCAGCCGAGAGATTCTTCTACGGCGCCTCAAGATTGCGCTCCTGGGCTTACCCCCGACACCGGAAGAGGTGGAAGCATTTCTAAACGACACAAGACCGCGCGCGCTTGAGCGTCTGGTGGACCGTTTCCTGAAAGATCCCGCATTTGGCGAAAACTGGGCGGCCCACTGGCTGGACTTGATGCGCTTCGGCGAGACGGGCGGGTATGTGCGTGACTACCCGATTCCTGAAGCGTGGCGTTACCGCGATTACGTGATTCGTGCGTTCAATCAAGACGTCCCCTACGACCGCTTTGTGCAAGAACACATCGCGGGCGATCTGCTTCCCCCTAGAATCAACCAGGAACTCAAAATCAATGAGTCGCTAATCGGCACTGGATGCATGCGTTTGATGGAAGTCTCCTCCACCGCCACGGACGTCGCACTTGAGGAGGCACAGATGCTTGAGAACCAGATTGATACTCTGGGAAAAGCATTCCAAGGAATGACCATCGCATGCGCCCGCTGCCATGACCACAAGTTTGATGCGATCTCCACGCGAGACTACTACGCGATCTTCGGTGCGCTCGCGAGTTCCAGGCAAAGCCAGTCAGTAATCGACACACTGGAGGTGCGTCGAACCGGCGTCGCGGAACTTCAAACGCTCAAAGGCCAAATCAAATCTGCACTAGAAAAAGTGTGGAAAGAGGACATTCAACAACAGGGCGTCGCTTTGAAAGCCGTATTGGATTCGGGGCCTGCTGCTAATGCGGAGCCTAACTCGGTTTGGAATCGGCTGCTGAAGCGCGAAAAAGTCGACATGAGTGACCCCCTGTATCCGCTTTGGACGGCGCTCAAGAATAAGGGCTCTGGAAATTGGAGTCTGAGTCTTCCAGAGACCCAAGCCAAGCTGGCCCAAGACTCTAAAAAGCGTGCAGACGAGAACAAAAAGGCATTCAACGTCATCGCCAATTTTTCTGGCAGCAACTCAGGATGGCACTTTTCTGGCGTGCTTCCCGAAACGGTTCAACAATCAGCCAGCGACTTTGCGCTGGCACCTTCCGGTGAAGAACTGGTGGACCGCATTGTGGCGCCGGGGATCGCCACAGACAGACTTTCGCGCAAGCATGGGGCGGTTGTCCGCTCGCCAGATTTCAAACTGGAAACCCAGTATGTCAGCTTGAAGGTGGCAGGTGGAGATGCGGGCCACGTGAGGCTTATCCAGCACAACTTTCAGCAAATGGAAAACATCGCCCAGGGATACAAAGTGGCTCACTTTGAAAACCGCTTTTCAAGCTGGGTGACTGTGAAAGTCGGACACCAGCGTAGTTGGCAGGGACGCCGCTCCTACCTGGAGATTCTAACAAAGGACGATGTGGCTCATTTCCGGCGATCGGAGGCGGGAGGCAATTTTTTCAAAATGACGGCCAAGGATCAGACTGGCCGCTCTTGGTTTGAAGTGGAGCAGATCGTCGAGCACGAAAGCCCAAGTCCTCCGCAAGACGAGCTAAGGACGCCGCTTCTTTTCCTTCCACCTGCTGGCGAGAGCCCGCTGGACCATGACTGGGCGGGGCTTTGGAAAGCGGTTTGCGACACGGCCCTCGAGCACTGGATGCAAGACAAAGCACTGCCAGAGGAGGTAACCCTGCTGAACTGGCTTATCGCGGAAGGGGTCATTCGCAACCAAATCGGGAAACTTCCGAAGCCTCTCAAGGAACTTGCATCGGACTATCGGAAGCTGGAGGAGTCGCTGCCGAAATTCCAAAGGGCCGCCACTTTGGCGCAGGAGGGACCCGGATTCGACGCGCCCATTCAGCGACGGGGCTCGCCGGATTCGCCCTCGGAGCCCGCTCCTCGGCGCTACTTGGAAGTAGTATGCGGCGCAGACTGCAATCCCGCGGGATCCAGTTCGCGGCTTTCACTGGCCAAGGATCTTGTTTCACCCCGAAATCCCCTCACCGCGCGAGTCATGGTAAACCGAGTGTGGCGTTGGCTTTTCGGACAAGGAATTGTCGGGACCGTAGACAACTTCGGGTCCATGGGCGAAAAGCCAACCCATCCCGAACTGCTAGATCATCTGGCGACTTACTTCGTCGAGCAGGGCTGGTCGATGAAGGAACTCATCCGCTACCTGGTCACCACTCAGGCGTATCGTACAGCGAGCTCGCCCTCTGAGGAGGCACAGAAAAAAGACCCTGCGAACCGACTCCTCTCGCACATGCCGCTGCAGCGTTTGCGCGCTGAGGCCGTACGCGACAGCTTGCTTGCAGTTTCCGGGCAGCTCAACCCGCTGATGTACGGCTACACCGGCCCCACAGACCTCGGAAACGGACTCGGCCCGCCCAACCAGCGACGCGGCGTTTACCAATACATCAAACGCGAGGCGCAAAACCATTTGATGGTCATGTTTGACGCTCCAGAGCCCTCTCGAACGCAGGGGTCGCGTGACTCAAGCAACGTGCCGGGACAATCCCTCCTGCTTTTGAACAATGATTTTGTACACGAGCAGGCGCGGGTGTGGGCAGAGCGGAGCCTTCGCGACGCGAAAGGGATATCGCTGGATCAGCGGACTGAGAGATTATTTTTTGAAGCACTCGGACGCAGGCCTTTATCTCACGAAATTCAAACCCTTGTCGCATTCGTGCAGGAACAGGCTGATGCGTATCAGATTCCACATGATGCGCAAACCAGCGACCATCGTCTGTGGACCGATGTTTGCCACGTTCTGCTGAATACGAAGGAATTTCTCTACCTCCCCTGACGTCTTGCCTCGCATGAAACCCTTTCAACCTTCTCCCTCTTTTGGACACGCAAACCACTCGCGCCGGGCATTCCTGCAAACCATGTCTTCCGGCTTCGGGTGGCTGGCATTCAACAGTCTGTTAGCTGACAAATCCTTTAGCTCGCAAATCCAGCTTTCCCCACCCCATCACCCGCCCAAAGCGAAAAGAGTCGTTTGGTTTTTCATGGATGGCGGCCTCTCGCACCTCGACAGCTTTGACTTTAAACCCCGGCTGGTGAGCGAAAATGGGCAGCCGCTCAATGTACCTGGACGCAAGGAAGACATCACAGGCCGCACCAGCGCCGCGATTTTGAAGAGCCCATGGGATTTTCGTCCGTATGGCGAGAGCGGGAAGATGATCAGCGACCTATTCCCGCAAATCGGTTCTTGCGCAGACGACCTCACCTTTCTTCACGCTGTAACGGGCCCTTCGCCCGATCATGAAAGCGCGATAGGCTTCCTGCACAGCGGTTCACTGCTGCAGGGTTTCCCAAGCGTCGGTGCTTGGACCCAGTACGGGCTGGGAAGTGAAAGCCAGAATCTTCCCGGGTTTGTGGTCATGGGATCCAAAAAACGCCAGTGCAGAACCAATGGTTTCCTGCCGCCCTCGCTCCAAGCTTCGCCTTTTTTCCAAAGTGGAGCTGCGGCTTTGGCTGATCTGGCTCTCTTGGAAAAATCAAAGCTGTTGCAGTCCAACAAAATGGCGGCTGTACGCCAGCTCGATAAAGGATTCTTCGATGCCGTTCACCAAAATCAGGCAATCGAGGCTGCCATCGCGAACCACGAAAAAGCGTTTGTGATGCAGGACGCTGTGCCTGAGGCCACAGACCTCACGAAGGAGTCTGCAGCGACCTTGGAGCTCTACGGCATCGGGGCCGATCACAAAGCGACATCTAGCTTTGGGCGCCAATGCCTTGCCGCTCGCCGTCTATTGGAACGAGGCGTTCGTTTTATTGAAATCGTGAAAGGCGGTTGGGATCAACACTCTGAGCTCGAGAAGCTGCACTTTGAACACGCTTCAGCAATCGACAGACCTATCGCCGGACTTTTGAAGGATCTCAAATCGCGCGGACTCTTGGACGACACGCTGGTTGTTTTTGCGTCGGAATTCGGGCGCACCCCGAACACGGAGCTCTACGGGAAGTCTCCAGGCCGGGATCATCACCCTTGGGGGTTCACAATTTGGATGGCTGGTGGAGGCCTCAAGCGAGGCCACAGCCACGGCCGCCTCGATGATTATGGGTATCTTCCCGTGGACGGCGCCGTCGACATTCATGACGTTCACGCGACGGTCCTGCATCTGCTCGGAATCCAGCATGAAAAGCTCACCTACCGCTATTCAGGTCGAGATTTCCGCCTGACCGATGTGCACGGGAGAGTGATCCGCGAGATCATCGCTTGATTCCACCTCGCATTCGCGCACCTGTGAATACTTCTAAAATGAGGGCGCTAGAGCCAACACGCATGCGAAATTTTTATCGGCTCTTTACAGTCATCCTAATCGTTTTTTTTGCGCACCCGCTGCCGATCAGGGCGGACCCGCCATCTCTAAACGAAATTGAACCGATTCTAGAGAAACGGTGCATCGAGTGCCACGATTCTGAGGATCCGAAAGGCGGGCTCGATCTCGTCAAGCTGCCCAGAGCCGTACACGATCCGTCTCTCCAAGAGCGCTGGGTCAGGATTCATGACCGGATTCAGGCAGGCGAGATGCCGCCGAAAAGAGAGGACCTCCCCGATTCGGAGCGCGCTGGGCTCGCCGCGATCCTCGCAAAGGCGCTTCATGCGTCGGATCGCGCCGACATCATCCGCCAAGGGCGCGGACCGATGCGTAGACTCACCAGAACTGAGTTCGAAAACAACCTGCGAATCCTGCTGAATCTGCCGAACCTCGACGTCCGCGACAAACTGCCGGAAGACCGGGACTCGCACGGGTTCACAAAAGTTTCGGAGCTGCTGGACATGTCACACGTGCAGCTCGATGCATACCTCGAAGCCACCGAGAGCGCACTTCGCTCTGCGATGGCTCAAGCGCGCCCTCCCGCACCGCCGGCAACACATCGGTTCACGGGCATTAATCTTTTTCCAAGTGCAACCACCTTTGGAGAACGCGAAGCGATGTTTTTTGCGCGCGATAATAAGCTGGTTCCACTGAATGAATCGGTAATCAAGACCCTGACGCCGGAGGAGCGCTCGGACCCCACGCTCGAACTGGCGTTATTTCGATCTGCAACATGGCCATATTTCGGATACCCGCGCGGTTTCATCGCCAAGGAGAGCGGCGCCTATCAGGTGCGTTTCAGGGGGCGGGCGGTCAGGCAAATGCGGGACTTCCGGCTCGTGCAGGCTCACGAGCCTTTGCCGATGACCTTTCGCGCGCGTAAACCGTCCGGTCCAGACGTGTCGGGGGATGTCCGCGAGACGGGCGGGTGGATGGATTTACAACCCGATCCGCGCGAGTTTGAAACCATCATTCACTTAAAAGCTGGCGAAACTTTTGAATACAGCCCGCTCGGACTCCCAGTCCCGTTCATTCGCACGGATGGCGGCTTTTTTTACGATTATCCGCCGATGCCACCCGAGGGGCATCGCGGAGTCGCAATCCAATGGATGGAGGTCACCGGCCCGATCCGCGATCCAGACTGGCCTCCGCAATCCCATCGCATTCTTTTTGATGATACACCCGTTGACGGCCACGGTGCTCAGGGCGCTGATCGCCTTCTACGGCGGTTTTCGGCGCTTGCCGCATTGCGGCCAATGAGCGAAGAATCGCTGTCTCCATTCCTAAAGATCATTCAATCAAAGCTGGCAGCAGGCTCGCTCTTTGGGGACGCGATGATCGCCGGCTACCAAGCGCTCCTCTGCTCATCACACTGCCTCTATCTGACAGAGCCGCGCGGGGGCGCCTCCGACATCGAGTTTGCGATCGCAAACCGGCTCTCACACTTTTTTTGGAACTCGCGACCGGACGACAAACTTCAAGAGCTTGCTAAGAGCGCTCGTTTGCAGAATCGAGATATTCTCAAGGCGCAGGCTGACCGCTTGATTGAGGACCCACGGTTTGAGGAGTTCGTGCGGACTTTTGCTGCAGAGTGGCTTGATTTGCGGAAGCTGCGCCGTGATATCCCAGACGAGCGCCTGTATCCCGAATATCGCAAGGACGACTACCTTGTGGATTCCATGGAGCGTGAAACACAGGCTTTTTTAAGAGCGATGGTCCGAGAGAACCTTCCTGCACGCACGATTGCTTCCGCCGACTTTGCGTATGTGAACGACAGGCTTGCGGCTCACTATGACTTGCCGCGTGTTAAGGGCTCCGCCATACAACGCGTGAACCTGCCGGAGGGCAGTCCTTTTGGCGGCCTCTTGACGCAGGCGGGACTCATGAAGCACACGGCAAACGGTACAACCACCTCACCCGTGCTGCGCGGCGTCTGGATCATGGAAAAAATCCTCGGCCAACCCGTGCCGCCGCCCCCAAAGAACGTCCCGGCCATTGAGCCCGACATTCGCGGAGCAAACAGTATCAGGGCGTTGCTTACTAAGCACACAGAGTCCAAAGGCTGCGCGTCATGCCACGCTAAGTTTGATCCTTTCGGATTTGCGATGGAAAACTTCGATGTCATGGGAGCATGGCGCGACCACTACCGCGGAATGGAACGCGGCGAAAAAATAACGGGCATCGATCCCGCGGGCCATCCGTACACCTACTTTGTTGGTAAGCCTGTGGATGCCTCCGGAACGCTGCAAAGTGGCGAGTCTTTCCGAGACATTCATGACCTAAAACGCCACCTCGCTGCGAATCCGCGCCAGCTCGCCAAAGGACTTATCGAGCACTTCATCCTTCATGCCACCGGAACGCGCGTGCGGTTTGCAGATCGAACAGAGCTCGAAGCTATGCTAGATGCGTGCGCAGGCGAGGGATACCGGGTCAGGGATTTGCTTCACGCGCTTGTAACTAGCGAGATTTTCCTCGGAACAAAGTCCTCCCCATGAAATTCCCCCACATCAACATCCCTCAAAGCAGGCGGCGTTTCCTGCGCGGCATCGGAGTAATCCTCGGTCTTCCAATGCTTGAGAGCATGACGCCGGTCTTCGCGAGCAAAACCCAGTCGCAGGCCCCCAAAAGGATGCTACTAATCTCGAATAATCTCGGGGTCTTGCCGCAGCACTTCTTCCCTAAAGACGCCGGCAAAAACTTCACTCTATCGCCTTACTTGAGAGAGTTGGCGGAATTCCGCGCCGATTTCACGGTCTTCAGCGGATTGTCGCATCCGGCAGTGACGGGAGGGCACAGCACGGAAAACTGCTTTTTAACCGGCGCCCGCGATCCCACCCGCAGCGGATTCCGCAACAGCATCTCCTTGGATCAGTTCGCCGCGGAGAAAATGGGGCAGCGGACGCGATTCGCCACGCTCAATCTTGGGGTGAATATTGACAAAGCGAACAGAAGTTTATCTTGGACCCGCGACGGAGTGTTGCTTCCCGCAGAGGACAGCCCCGCGGCATTATTCCGCAAGATGTTTCTTCAGGGGGACGCAAAGACCACAGCAGCGAAACTACAGCAACTAAAAGACCGCGGGAGCATTCTTGACGCGGTGCGGGATGATATCCGAAGTTTTCAACGCAATGCAGGCCAGAACGACAAAAGCCGGCTTGAACAATATCTGACCTCCGTGCGGGAGCTCGAGCAGCGTCTGGCGGTTTCGGGTGCGTGGGAGGAAAAGCCCAAACCAGCCACCGGCGCGCCGGAGCCAAAGGACATCGCCGACAAGGCCCGCTTCTTCCCGAAGATCCAGATGATGCTGGAGACGGCGCTGCTAGCATTTGAATCGGACTCCACCCGCATTATCACGCTGATGGTGGATGGATTCGCGACACCTGTTTTTGAGATTGATGCAGACCAGCGCACTCGGGACGGATACCACAATCTCAGCCATCACGGGCAATCGAAGGAAAAACTGGCGGAACTACAAAAAGTCGACCTACAACAAATGCGCCACATGCGAGATTTGCTGGGCAGGCTTGCGGCGACGCCCACGCCGACGTCTAGCCGCTTGCTTGATGAGACGATGATTCTTTACGGAAGCAATCTGGGCGACGCGAATGTTCACAACTGCACCAACCTTCCAATTTTATTGGCAGGCGGCGGATTCAACCACTCAGGTCACATGGCTTTCGACACCGTGCAAAACAAACCCCTGTGCAACGTATTTCTCACGATGCTTCACCAACTCGGGATTGAATCCGAGCGGTTCGCTTCCAGCACGGCGCTCATCACCGAAATCCGGTCTTAAGGGTTCACACTTTCATCGCGAGTCAATCTGGGCGCTTTAGCGCGACTTTACGCCGTACGCACAACTACGCGCTTCTTTTTCCTAGCTGAAAATCGGATCAAAAAAACTGGCACTCTTTGGTTGCCCGCAGTGAGGATCCGTCTTGGCGCCCCGCTACTCATCCTTGATTCCCAAAAATGAAAACGTCCCCTTGGCTTGCCTTCTTCGCATTGCTTTTGATTGCGCTTCCTCATTTTCGCGCCCACGGTGCAGTTCAGCAGCCACACCCAAACATTCTCGTCATTTTATGCGACGACCTCGGGCTTGCGGATTATTCTGCATTCGGCACAAAAGACGTTCGCACGCCGCACATCGACTCCTTGTTCAAAGGGGGCATGACATTCCGCAACTTTCGAGCAAATTCTTGCGTCTGCTCGCCCACCCGCGCTGCCCTTCTGACGGGATGTTATCCGGACCGCGTCGGCGTGCCGGGTGTCATCCGTGAAGAGGAACCAACAAATTCGTGGGGCTACCTCTCACCCACTGCGACGCTGCTGCCGCAAGTGTTGAAAAAAGCCGGGTATAACTCAGGAATTGTCGGGAAATGGCACCTCGGCATTAACTCACCAAACACACCGATCGAGCGGGGATTTGATTTCTTCCGAGGATTTCTCGGCGACATGATGGATGACTACTGGACGCATCTCCGCCACGGACAAAACTTCATGCGCGAAGGTATGAAGGAAGTCACAGCTGAGGGCCACGCGACCGATGTTTTCAGTCAATGGGCGTGCGACTACCTCACCGAGCGCGCCGCGTCCAAAGCGCCGTTTTTCTTGTACCTCGCCTACAACGCCCCGCACGACCCCGTCCAACCGCCGGGCGCGTGGCTTGAAAAAGTAAAACAGCGTGAGCCGGCCCTTGATGAAAAACGCGCAAAGCTGGTGGCCCTCATCGAGCACTTGGATGACGGGATCGGCAAAGTGCTCGCACGCCTCGGTGAACTCAACCTCAGCGAGAACACGCTCGTCATTTTCACAAGCGACAACGGTGGCCTGCTATCCAGCGGAGCAAACAACGGACCCTGGCGCAGCGGGAAAACGCACATGTACGAGGGGGGATTGCGCGTACCATGCGCCGCACGCTGGCCTGCACGAATCAAGGCGGGCAGTAGCACCGAAAGGCAAGCCATGAGCATGGACATCTTCGCGGCCGCGAGTGAAGCGGCAGGCGTATCCGCACCAAAGAACCTCGACGGCATCTCTTTCCTTCCAACCCTGCTGGGAGATAATCAGCCGGAATCCGAGCGAAGCCACTACTTCATCCGCCGCGAGGGTGGCCCCCAGTACGGAGGCAAGACGATCGACGCAATTATTAAAGGCGACTGGAAGCTTTTGCAGGACAACCCGTTTGCCGCCCAGGAGCTTTACAATTTAAAAAATGATCCGCAGGAAACAACCGATCTTGCTGCGAGGGAAAGGAAGGTCGCGCTGGAGCTCAGCGCGCTCCTGCGCAAAGAAGGGCAGCGCGGCGGCACTGTTGGCTGGCAACGGCCGGAGTTGAGCGAATAGCACGCGGCCCTCGATGGGCCACGGGCCTAAGGAGCGACCCCGTCCTCATTTGCACCTGCGGACTGCCCGGGCTCCCCCTCGGGTTTCGGGTGAAGCTTCGCGAGAGCCTTCTCCTTGAGCTTCTCCTCTTTTTTCTTTTTCTTCGCGAGTTCCTTCTGCCGCTTTTCGAATGAGTAGTTAGGTTGGGCCATTGCTATCCCTTTTAAAGGGCGGTAAGGCGCGCTGTGCAAGGAATTAGCGTCCTTTGTCAGGGTAATGTCGCATGGGGCGCTGATCTGAATTGTTTGAACAAAGGCAACGGCAGCGCATTGCGTACGCAAATCGACGAACGGAAAATTACGATCCCACCATCGCGCCGGTTGATAAAGCGACCGTCGCAAAGCGGATCATCCCCTGCGTGCTCGAATCTCAGGCCAAAGAACGAGGTTCGCCAAAACAATCAACAAGGCGCACCCCCAGCCTATCGCTTCGATTGAAAAACGCTCGGCCGCGTAAAAAGCAAGCGTTGGAGCTACAACGCCTCGAAGCCCCGTGAAGAATGTGTGCACTGCCATGTAGTCAGCCACTCGGTCCGGTGGGGCTATTTTAGTCACCCACAAAGACCAAGCCACATCGCCCCCGGCTCCAGACACCCCATACAAAACTGCTCCTAACAACATCCATACCATGGAGTCACCTGTAAAAAACGACAGAATTGCCAGGGCGAATCCAAAGTTGAGAACGGAACGAAGCGTGAAAAAGCTGAGTCGGTCAAACGCGCGCCCCCAAAGCGAGCTGGTCACGAGGCGTGCAAGATTCGGCACCACCGCTGTCAGTAGAGCAATCTGCGCCGCAGTGCGTAGTCCCGTTTCCGTAGGGCGCGCCAGGTATTCGACCCGAAGCGGCAGCATGACAAGGTTCCCCACCCCCATGAGCATCCAGGAAAACAGAGTGCGCCTGAACGCGGCGTCTTCCCTTACAAACTGCAAGCCGCGGAGCGGATGGCGCGAGAAGGGGTTCTTCACAAGCGGCGCCGAAGGCACCCAAATCCAGCACAACGCGGATGCAAACGCGCACGCGGAGAAAACCAGCAGCACTGAGGAATACTCTGAGGGCGATCGAGTCAACCACCAGCCGATGAGCTGGCTTGCGAGCGCTGCCACGGCAATGCGGATGACAAACGCACCGGAAAAAAGCCGGCCCCTGCGCGCCGCGGGATAATTGTTCTGATAAACCTGCGTCATGAGCGGCACGGTAGACGTGAGCCCCATTCCACCCACCATCGACAAAACAACGTAACTCCAGCTGTGTTCTACAAACGCGCCCGCGGCGAGAAAAGCGGCCGACACGCCGCTCATCCAACAGATCGCACGCGCAGCGGGCACACGCAGTTCCTCCACCGCCGAGACCACCAGCGGCCCGCACATCAGGCCCAAACTCGGCCCCGCCACCAACCAAGCTTTTTCAAACGCGCTCGCGTCAAAACGGCGGACCGCTATCAGCAGCAGAAAAGTCCCGAACGCGGGTTCAAGCGCCCCGGCGAAAACCGAACGCACGCAGTCTGGAATGAACGTGCTCCGAATCGAAGACGACTCTTCAGAGGAAGAATCACACCCGGGTTCCTTAACCAGACCGCCCGCGGGATGCTGTTCCTGGTTCAAGATTTTGCTCGAAACGCACCGGAGCAAACTCAGGTGCTTCGGATCAGGAACCTACACGCGCACCGCCGCCTTCACGATCTCAGCAAAGCCGCGGGGATCCAGGCTCGCACCACCGACCAAGGCACCGTCGATATCCAACTGCCCCATCAATTCCGCAGCATTCTGGGGTTTGACACTGCCACCGTACTGAATCCTCACTTTCTCTGCGGACGCCTGGTCCCAGAGTTCCGCGAGCTTTGCACGAATGAACGCGTGCGCTTCCTGCGCCTGCTGTGGGCTCGCTGTCCGCCCCGTACCGATGGCCCAGACTGGCTCGTACGCAATGACCACATCCGCAAGTTCTTTTGCGGTGACACCCGCAAGGCTGCCGCGAATCTGCCGGTTGAGCACCTCCTCAACCTTGCCGGCATCGCGCTCCGAGAGCGTCTCGCCGATGCAAACAATCGGACGCAGCGCAGCGTCGATTGCCGCTCGCGTTTTTTTGTTCACAACTTCATCGGACTCACCGAAGAGGGTGCGCCGCTCGCTGTGCCCCAGCACCACGTAGCGCACGTAAAGTTCGCGCAGCATAGGCGCACTGATTTCACCAGTGAACGCACCCGGCTTTTCCCAATGCATGTTCTGGGCACCCAGCTTTGCCTGCTGGCCCACATTCAAAATCTCAGACACTTTCGCGAGCGCCGTGAAAGGCGGGACAATCACGATCTCCACGCTGTTATCCGCACCCAACTCGTGCAGGAAAGTATCCATGAACGCCACTGACTCTCCGACAGTCATGTTCATTTTCCAATTTGCGGCTACGATTTTTTTACGCATACGGGTGGTGCTGGTTTAGCGCTGAATTTGAGTGAGTGTGGATAACGCGTGGATTGGTGAATCGGGCGAAACACTGAACTTTTTTATTTTTCTGAAAGAGCAGCAACGCCGGGGAGCACTTTTCCCTCGAGCAGTTCCAGCGATGCACCGCCGCCTGTCGAGCAGAAGGACACCTTGTCACCGAATCCAAACTGCTTCACGGCGGTCACCGAATCCCCACCGCCAATGATGGACACAGCGTCTGACTCGGCCAGCGCCTTGGCGATGGAGTGCGTTCCATTCGCAAATGGCGGGAGCTCGAAAATTCCGAGAGGCCCGTTCCACAAAACCGTCTTCGCTTTGGCCACCTCGGCGCTGTAAAGCTCGACCGTCGCCGGACCAATGTCCACAGCCTCCCACCCCTCGGTGATGCCCTTCTGCGGCGAAACCAACCCGGTTGGACGGGGCTGCGCGGTCGCACTGATTTCCTGCGTCTCCACGTTATCGAGGGGCAGCAGAAACCGGACTCCTTTTGCCTTGGCAAGGTCCAGAATTTCCTGCGCAAGGTTCAGCTTGTCCGCCTCCACACGGCTGTTGCCCGTGGGAATGCCGAGCACGCGGAAAAACGTGTAGGCCATCGCCCCGCCGATCAGAAACGTATCGGCTTTCTCCATGAGGGCTTTGATCACCCCGATTTTATCCGAAACCTTGGATCCCCCGAGAATCACAACGAAGGGGCGCGCGGGCGCAGCAAGCTCGCCCTGGAGATACTGCAATTCGCGCTCCATGAGCAGCCCCATGGCGGCCTGTGGCAAGTGCGCGGCGATTCCCGCCGTCGAGGCATGCGCCCTGTGGGCGGCGCCGAACGCGTCGTTCACGTAGACATCGCCCAAATCCGCCAACGCCTTTGCGAAGACCGGGTCATTCGCCTCTTCGCCCGCATGAAAACGAACGTTCTCTAGGAGCAACACGTCGCCATTCTGCATCGACGCCACCATTCCGGCGGGAACAGAGCCGGTAGACTCGGGGGAGAAGAGCACGGGCTTTCCGATGATCTTGCCCAGATGTTCCGCAACCGGACGCAGGGTGTACTTGAGGTTGACCTCGCCCTTGGGGCGGCCGAAATGCGCCATCACAATCACCTTAGCGCCCGCATTCCGAAGGTGGTTGAGGGTTGGAAGACTTTCCTGAATCCGCGTGTCATCGGTGATGCGGGTGGCACCGTCCTTTACTTCGGTGGGCACATTGAAGTCGACTCGAAGCAACACACGTTTCCCTGCGAGGGACAAATCACGGACTGATAATTTTGACATCGAAAAAAGGTTGTTTAACGGGGCACAGCCGGGTTTAGCCACGAAACGCCGCTGTGCGCCGGCCTTTCGTCGACGAAATCGAGAGACAAGCGGTGCCAATCACGACACCGCCCGCTCCCCAAATTCTGGAATTCTCGGAAGTTTACTTCCCTGCAATATAGCGGACCAGATCCACGCAACGATTGGAATAGCCCCACTCGTTGTCGTACCAGCTGATCAACTTGAAGAAATTGCTGTTGAGCTCGATCCCGGAACCCGCATCAAAAATAGAGGAGCGGCGGTCGTGAATGAAGTCGGAGGAAACCACTTCGTCCCCGGTGTAGCCGAGAATATCCTTCATATAAGTCTCGGAAGCCCGCTTCATGGCGTCGCAGATTTCCTTATAGCTCGTCGCCTTCTCGGTCTTCACGGTGAGATCGACCACCGAAACGGTCGGAGTCGGGACGCGGAAAGACATGCCCGTGAGTTTTCCCTTCACTTCCGGAATGGCGAGTCCCACGGCTTTCGCGGCGCCCGTTGCACTGGGGATGATGTTGATGGCCGCCGAGCGTCCACCCTTCCAGTCCTTCTTGGAGGGACCGTCCACAGTCTTCTGAGTCGCCGTGTAAGAATGGACGGTGGTCATGAGCCCTTCAGCCACTCCGAACCCTTCCTTCAGGAGGACGTGCACGACAGGAGCAAGGCAGTTGGTTGTGCAACTCGCGTTGGAAATGATGTGATGGCTGGCTGGATCGTACTTCTGGTGATTGACGCCCATCACCACCGTGATGTCCTCGCCCTTCGCAGGAGCTGAGATGATGACCTTTTTGGCGCCCGCCTGAAGGTGCCCCTTGGCCTTGTCCGCCTCGGTGAAAAGTCCTGTGGACTCGATCACGTAATCAACGCCAAGTGCTTTCCACGGCAACGCGGCGGGGCCCTCCTTGACCGCAAGACACTTGATGTGGTGCCCGTCCACGACCAGCACATCGTCCTCGTCCACTCCAGGCGAGCTTTTCGTGCTGTAAACCTCCCCGTTGAATTTTCCCTGCGTCGAGTCGTATTTCACCAGATAGGCAAGATTATCCGCCGGCACCAGATCGTTCACCGCAACCACATCCACTTCCTTCCCCAATAGTCCTTGGTCGCAGATCGCTCGAAACACAAGGCGACCGATGCGCCCGAAGCCGTTGATACCGATTTTAATCATGATGCTGTTTGTTGGTTTAGGTTGTTAGGAAAGAA
This sequence comes from Chthoniobacteraceae bacterium, assembly GCA_044376395.1. Lineage (GTDB taxonomy): Bacteria > Verrucomicrobiota > Verrucomicrobiia > Chthoniobacterales > Chthoniobacteraceae > Chth-196. The sequence continues at coordinate 17,687 of JBILKY010000022.1, forward strand.
ATCAGCCGAGAACTAAACAGGCAACACGCCCCAAGCGTCAACCTTACGGATCATTTGCCTTCAAGAATCTCCAGATCGGTCATGCGCGCGGAACTTTCGCACCTGTTAGGGGGCCGCGGAATTCGGAAGGGGAGCCTCCGCTCAAACTCCCCGCGGGTTTCCGGCATGGATGCAGCCCCCCACAACATGCGGACTCGAACGCCCAAAACTTTTATAAACCTTGTATCCGGCGGGGTTTTGAACGGTGTTTCTTGCGGTCAAATTTCGCGCTCAAACTTCACGGTTCAAGTTGCCAAGGTGCATCCGCGCCTTTAAGTGTTCTAAGGGTAAACCCAAACCGGTTATCAATATGAAGCTCGCACCATCCGAAATCCTCGGTCTAAGCCTAGCCACCACCCTCTGCCTTGCAGCACACTCCGCGTCCGCGGCAGATGCGCCGAAACCGGCTGAAGTTCGCTCGAAAATCGGCGCGTTTTTCCAACCGCTCCCTGAGAAGATGCCGGGTGCGGAAAAAGATTCCGAAGCCCAAATCGCTCTCGGCAAGGAACTTTACTTCGACAAGCGGCTTTCCGCAAACAATTCGCAATCCTGCAACTCGTGTCACGCAGTGGACAAGAAACTCGGCGGCGTCGACAACGAACCCACTTCCCCAGGGGCTTTCGGAAAACGGGGAGGCCGCAACTCTCCCACGGTCCTGAATGCCGGCTTCCACATGGCCCAGTTCTGGGACGGCCGCGCCGCGGATCTGGCGGCGCAAGCCAAGGGCCCGATCCTCAACCCGGGCGAAATGGCGATGCCCAGCGAGGAAGAAGTCGTCAAAAAACTCAGCGCCGTCCCCGAGTACCCGAAGGCATTCGCCAAGGCGTTTCCGGCCGACGCCAAACCGATCACCTATGACAACATCGCGAAGGCGATCGCCGCTTTTGAGAGAACCTTGGTGACCCACGACCGTTTCGACGATTTCCTGAAGGGGAACGACTCCGCCCTTAATTCTGCGGAAATCAACGGCCTCAACACCTTCGTCTCCACGGGCTGCATCGCCTGCCACAACGGCCCGCTTCTCGGGGCGAACTCGTACCAGAAAATGGGCGCGGTGAACCCCTACTCCAACACAGAGGACATCGGCCGCGCGTCCGTCACCAAGTCGGATGACGACAAGTTCAAGTTCAAGGTGCCCTCGCTCAGGAATATCGCCCTGACGGCCCCCTACTTCCACGATGGCAAGTCGCCAAACCTCGAGGACGCTGTTCGCCAGATGGCGTGGCTGCAACTCGGCCGTAAGCTCGAGGACTCTGATGCCAAATCCATCGCAGTCTTCCTGAGCGCGCTCTCCGACAAAGAGAGGGCTGTGAAGTAAAGCCCGCCCACTCGGGCATATTCAACTCCACCAGGTTGACCAAAAGAACGGCTGCTCTCCGACGGGGGGCAGCCGCTTTTTTCGCAAAAAACAGCTTTTTGAGCGGGACCCTATCTCAAGGGGAGCCGCCCTGGACCCTCAAATTCGTATTGCAATTGCGACTCATTCTCAAATAGTACACGAACCCCTGAATTGCGGGGACAGACACATCTCCCGGCTAAGGTAACGCCATAATCGCAACTCTACTGCATTAACAACACCCCTTCTCGCAACGGATATGCCGGATATTCCCTCCCTATTTCAAAAAGGCGGCCCAATCATGTGGCCACTTCTCGCCTGCTCACTTGCGGCCCTCGGAGTGGCGATCGAGCGCGTTTTGTTTCTCGTCGCGGAAAGCATCCGCCGCCAGCCGTCCGTTGTGGACGCGATGCTTGACGCTGTCGAACAGCAGGAACCCGACAAGGCTCTGGAGCTTGGCAATGCGTGCTCGGATTTTGTCGCGAAAACTCTTTGCGCCGCATTGTCGCACCGCAGAGAGAAGAGTGTTTCCAGCGCGCTTTTGCGCGCGGCGGAGCGAGAGCTGGCACGGTACGATCGCGGGCTGAGCACGCTCGACACGATCATCACCCTCGCGCCGCTTCTCGGGCTTCTTGGGACGGTAACGGGCATGATGGGTTCATTCAACATGCTGGGAGGCAGCGAGCTTGGGTCGCCGACGGCAATCACGGGAGGCATCGCCGAGGCGCTGATCGCGACGGCATTCGGACTGGGCGTTGCGATCACCGCTCTCATCCCCTTCAACTACCTCAACGCCCGGCTGGAACAGGCGAGGAGAGAGATCCAAGACGCAGCAGCACACGTGGAGATTCATCTCGAAAACGCCTCTAAATCCGCAAAACCATGACCGTCATCCCCTCCCCCCGCAGCAAGCGGCACGCGCGGATCGAAATCATCCCGCTGATCGACATCATGTTCTTCCTGCTCGCAACCTTCGTGATGGTTTCTCTCTCGATGGTCAAGAGCCACGGGGTGCCCGTGCGCCTGCCTTCCACCGCCACCGGCCAGCAAATCGAACACAAGGATTTCAGCACCATCAGCGTCACCGCAAGCGGCCAGGTTTATTTGGACAAGGAGGAGGTTTCTCTCGCCGACCTCGCGACCAAGCTCGAAGCACTCAAGGCCGACAACGAGGAGTTTAAAATCTTCATCAACGGCGACGAAGACGCCCGGCTCGGGCTTGCCATTGAGGTACTTGATACGGCCCGTTCTCTGGGCATCACAAAGATTGCGTTCGAAACCCGCACAAAGAACGTGCCATGACCGGCTCTATCCCCAGACAGTCCTTCCACGCCTCCGACGCGGATCGCGCGCGGCTCTGGGCGGGCGCGCTTCTGGCGCTGGGACTGCACGCGCTGATCGCTTTCGGCCTCCCGAGGGCAATCGTGACGCCGGCCGAGTTCTCGATGCAGACCCAGAGTGAGAGCGTGGAGGTGGAACTCATCGAAAAACAAGCGGAGGCCGCCGTACCTGAACTGCCCCAACCGCCGCCACCTACCCCGGTCGTTGTGCCCGAGGCTCCGCCGCCCGCCCCGATCCCCGAGGTCCGCGAAATCCCAATGGCTCCCCCTCCTCCAGCCCCGCCGCTGCCGAAGGAAGAAACGGTTGCGAAGATCGAAGAGCAACCTGCCCCGCCGGTGGAGGTAAAGCCCGCATCACCGCCGCCAAAGCCAGTCAAAGCGCCAGCACCAGCACAGCCAGCCGCCGCCACAAGCAAGGCAGCGAACCCGGTCACCCCAACCGGAGCAGCCGGCGCCTCGGGCGCTACCTCAAGGCCGAGCGCGCTTTACAATCCCCCGCCTAGCTACCCCACTGAAAGCAAGCGCGCCAACGAGGAGGGTGCGGTGCTCTTGAGCGTGCAGGTCAATGCCGCAGGCCGCGCAGACAGCATCACCGTCTCAAAATCCAGCGGTTTCCAGCGCCTCGACCGCGCGGCATCGGAGGCGGTCCGCAGGTGGAAATTTAAGCCTGCCACTCGAAACGGCGAACCGATTGCAACGATCGTTGACGTACCAATCGTATTCCGGCTTAAGCAGTAAGCTCGCTGAACCTGACTGTATCCTCGACTGGATCCACCCGCTCAATGCCGCTTGGCACCCGGCGTGTAATCGGCGGCGTGATAGGAACTGCGCACCAGCGGTCCGGACGCCACGTACTCAAACCCCTTGCTGTAAGCGATCTCACGGTATTGCTCGAAAACCTCCGGCCGGATGTATTCGACCAC
>JBILKY010000177.1:0-7564 GCA_044376395.1 Chthoniobacteraceae bacterium
CGTGCGCGGCCGCGTATGAAAGGGTCTGGATTCCCAGAAAAATCAAGGCGGTCCATTTTGCAGATACTCCGAAGAGCAAGGAGACGCTCGGCGACATGGTGGCATAAGCCACAAACATGCTAAAGCTACTGGGCAGGCCGATCCACTGCGTGTGCATGAGGGGTGCGAACAAAATTCCAGCCAACGGAGGAACCAAAAGCGCGCCTAGATACAGCTTGAGAAACGCGCGCCGGCCAAAATACCCCTCCAGTTCACGCCCAAACCACCAGAGCATCAGCAGTTCCAGCGCAAACCAAATCGAGGGCGGATTCCAAAGCGCGTAACTCGCCACCCTCCAGACTTCCCCCCGGGATAGAATGGCCTCACTCGAGAACTGCAGCACTCCCGCCCATCCTTGGTTGAAAGCCATCGCAAGCGTCGTCGCAAGCATCGAAACGATTGCCAATCCCACTAACGCTCCCGGCGCGTACACAGGGTGCCCCCAGACCAGCAACCATGGACCGTGATCCTCGCGGTGGTTGAATGTGAGTCCTCCGTTCATGGCTTACCTTCCACAATATAACAGGTATTGAACCGAAAACACTTGGAAGTGAGTTTTTTTCTCAACTTGCCGGCTTTGTCGGAATGCTGGCCACCAAGAGGCCCGATTTTTTGAATTTCCCACGGATGCGCGCTGGTCAAGCCCCTCCACAATGGGTAATTCCCTTTGAATGGCTGCTGAGTTTACCCAGATCCGAACCGTCGAGTTTTCCGAGACGGACATGGCGGGAATTGTTCATTTTTCAAACTTCCTGAGGTGGATGGAGTCTGCGGAACACGCTTTCCTACGCTCCCTGGGCCACTCGGTCCACGCGAGGGATGAGGATGGAGTTGCCGGTTGGCCGCGGGTGAAAGTCGAGTGTGAGTATTTTAAGCCGGTACGGTTCGAGGATGTGATTGAGGTCATCCTCCGCGTGGAGGAGGTTCGGAACCGCTCAGTGCGCTACGGCTTCCGGGTGAGGGTTGCGGGGGCTTCGGATGACGCGGCGCGCGGGATGGTGATCGCAGTGTATGCGCGGGTTGACGCGGCATCGGGCCGCCTTGATGCGGTGGCCATCCCAGAGGAGTTGCGCCGGAAGTTGGTTGGCTGAGGCGATGGACGCGGTCGCAGGGCCGCCTTTTAAATCAAAAATCGGCGCGTTAAAGATCAGCGCCGCGCTGTCGTCTGACGCAAAAAACGCCGGCTCCGGTGGGGATCCGGAAACCGGCGGTGACTGGCTCGCGGCCCGAGCGTGAAGCGCGATGGGTTAGGCAAACTTTCGCCCGATCAAAGGCTCCAGCTGACGTGGTTGTGCCGTGTCATCCACTCCGCCGGCCTTTTCGGTCTGGCGTCTGAAGCTCAGGGTTCCCGAACGTTGCTCCAGACCGTCAGGAGAGGTGGCCACGATCGGGATCTCAAATTCCCCGTCCGGCAGCGTAAAGTGGAAACGGAACGATCCGTCATTTTGAAGCATGACGGGTTTTCCGTTCACAGTAACCGTCGCTGCCGGATCGGTTCCGCCATAAAAAATGATCTCTGCATTGAGGTTCATGAAGAAGCCACGCTCCTTGGCGATTCCAAAGGGTTGGGCGCTCCAGCTTGCGCCAAACGGACTTGAAAGACTGGATGGCGATGCGCCGAAGGATGCCGCTAGCCCGCTTGAAACTTCGCTGTGAAGTTTTTGAGCGAGCGCTTTACGCAGCATCCGGTCGATTTCCTCCGACCCGAGGCCGATCACGTTGATGAGCGATTCGCCGAGCAGCATCGCAAGCAGGCGCTTTTGCTCTTCAGTCCAAGTCGGTGCGCTGCCGGGTTGCATGGCGAATCTTCCGGCACCCGTGATGCGGGCGATCGCTCCCAGCAAACTCTCGCCCTCGCTCATGTGTTGCTGGACAAGATCGCTCAATTGTTCGAAAGACAGCCCTTGCGGGACGGTTGCGAACTCCTGCGACTGGGAATCCTCCGCAATCGTGTCTGCGGGGGTGCGGGCTTCACCGGAGCGTATCAGGCAACACCAGGCGCCCTTTGCGTCGAAGTACCCCAGCTCCGCGCGGTAGTCCGTGTTGCCTTGGTGGACCGGCAGGTACCAGTTCCGCGCGCTTGGATGAATTTCAACGATGGATTCCACCGAACCCGTCCGCTTGGTGACCCGCAGGTAGTAGGCTTGTCGGCCGTCGCGCATTGAAGATGCCGGGACGCGTGACCAGTCGAAATCCCAATAGGAAAAAAGCCAGCGCGGGTCGCGTGCAACTAGGAAGAGTGTGTCATGGTGGTAGCTCTCGGGCAGGGGGCCAAAGTGCTCATGCTGCGGCAGCGGATGCTCCGGCGATTCATGGTGGCCGTTGGCGCCGGGCGCAGAAAAGTGCGCCGGCGTTTGCTGGTTTGTTTGTGTGCCATGGGTTGCCTCAGAGCGCGATGCCTTAAGAGATTCGGACCTGGATGCTGCTGGCTGGCCCAGAGGGCCTCCCAGAAGAGGGTCTTTCTTCACTTTCAACTTCCCGCCCTTTGGAGCGGCCTGCGTTCTAGGGGGAACGGTCGTCGGCGCGTTGGAAGGGTTGTCCATAATGTTTCAGTACCCAGATTCGCGTTCGGTTTAAGCCTTGGCCCTACTGAAGGCAACCCGATTCCGGTTTGAAATACGATTTGCTTCCTGCCGCGCCGATGGACAAGTCAAGTTCGGGCTCTCGATTGTACATTCGGCAGGTCTTGCGTCCGGGAATCGCCGAATTCAGCGTGTTCTGGGCTTCCTTTGGACAGTGCTTTCGGCTTTTACTCATAGGTTGTTTTTTTTCATGCTCACCAAGCGCGTTATCCCCTGTTTAGATGTTCACGATGGCAAGGTCACCCGGGGGGTTCAATTTGGGCGTGCTGAGGATGGCGGTCTTCGCAACGTCGGTGATCCGGTTGAGTTGGCGGTTCGGTACAATGCCCAGGGCGCCGATGAAATGGTGTTTTTTGACATCACCGCAAGCGCCCACGGTCGGGCATCCATGATTGATGTCATCGAGCGTACCGCCGCCCGCTGTTTTATGCCGCTCACCGTAGGTGGCGGAATCCGTTCGGTCGAAGACATGCGGGTGATGCTCCACGCGGGTGCGGACAAAATCAGCATCAACTCAAGCGCTTTGAGCGATCCCGAGTTGATCGCTGCCGGTGCCGTGAAGTTCGGATCTCAATGTATTGTTCTTTCCATCGACGCGAAAAAAGTCGGGCCCGAAAAGTGGGAGGTCCACTCGCACGGCGGCCGCAAGGCGACTGGGATTGATGCGATTGAGTGGGCGGTGCGCGGTTGGAGGTTGGGAGCCGGGGAGATTGTGTTGAATTCCATCGATGCGGACGGCACCAAGGCGGGTTACGACTGTGAAGTCACACGCCGGGTGAGCGAGCAGGTTGGCGTGCCGGTTGTGGCAAGCGGCGGCGCCGGTACTCTTGAGCATATGTCGGAAGTTCTCTCCGCAGGCAAAGCGGACGCAGTGCTTGCCGCAAGCGTGTTTCATTTCGGCCAGTACACGGTTGCCGATGTGAAAAAACATTTGGCATCACGGGGAATTCCAGTGCGACCGGAGGAACATGTTTTCTCAACTTGACCCCGACACAGGGATCTCAATGCAGCCCGCTTTCCTTCGATAGCCATGCAGGAGTCCGGCTATTTGGCGCTCGTTTTGCATGCGCATCTTCCGTTTGTGCGGCATCCCGAGCACGATCCTTTTTTGGAGGAAGACTGGCTTTATGAGGCCATCACGGAAACGTATCTCCCGCTGCTTGCGATGCTCGACGGGTTGTTGCGTGACGGCGTTGATGCTTGTTTGAGCCTCACGCTGACTCCGCCACTGTGCCACATGCTGCGGGATCCCCTCTTGATGGGGCGCTACGATGCGCATCTGGACCGCTTGATCGAGCTTGCGCGTCAGGAAGAGGAGTGCACGCGTCACCTCAGTGGTGAGATCAACCGACTGAACCAATTCTACGTCGGACGTCTCGAGGGGTGCAGGGAGGCGTGGCAGCATCGCTGGAAGCGGGATGTCGTCGGGGGATTCAATGAGTTTGCTAAGGCTGGTATTTTGGAAATCATCACTTGCGCGGCCACTCACGGGTTTCTGCCGCTGATGGAGGTGTGCCCCGAGGCGATGCGGGCCCAGGTGCTGATCGGGCGCGATCATTACAGGGAGACTTTCGGCAGGGATCCGGCTGGGATCTGGCTTCCTGAGTGTGCCTACGTCCCCGCCTTGGACGCCATTCTGCAAGAGGCGAATCTGCGTTGGTTTGTGATCGATTCGCACGGGATGATGTTCGGCAGTCCACGACCGCGTTACGCGATCTATGCGCCGGGGTTTACCCCCGCGGGTCCTGCGGTTTTCGCTAGGGATCGGGATTCGAGTCGGCAGGTTTGGAGTGCTGAAGAAGGGTATCCGGGCGACCCTGCCTATCGTGATTTCTACAGGGATGCGGGGTTTGACCTTCCGAAGGAGAGGGTGCGCGGTTTTTTGAGAAATGACCTGCGCAGGTTTACCGGCTTGAAATATCATCGGATCACCGGAGCAACGGATCAAAAAGACTGGTATCGACGGGACTGGGCGCTGGGTGCTGCGGATCATCACGCGGCGCACTTCATGCGGGCGCGCCAGGAGCAGATTCGCAGCCTTCGCGAGCACATGAACGTGCCGCCCGTGGTGATGAGCCCCTTTGATGCGGAGTTGTTCGGGCACTGGTGGTTTGAGGGCCCCGAGTGGTTGAATGGATTCATACGGAAGGCGGCGTTTGATCAGCGGGACTTCCGGTTTACAACGCCGACTCGTTATCTTGCTAAGCATGACACCCATCAGTTGATTGCTCCGGCGGCTTCGAGCTGGGGGCACAAGGGGTACTGGGAGGTCTGGTTGGAGGAGTCCAATGCGTGGGTTTATCCGCATTTGCACAGCGCGGCGCGTCGGATGACAGAGCTTGCGCGCCGGCACTTTGGCAACCAGTCTCCGACCAAGGAGCGGCTCTTGGCCCAGGCTGCCCGGGAGCTGCTGCTCGCCCAGTCGAGCGACTGGGCTTTTCTGATGAAGACAGGCACCGCGCGCGCCTATGCGGTTCGGCGGACTGAGGAGCACATCCACCGTTTCAACCGACTTCATGAACAGGCCGTCTCAGGTGTTGTAGATGAAGCTTTCCTTGCGAATTGTGAATCACGGGACAACATTTTCCCCAACCTTTGCTGGCGCTACTATGCATAGATCCCTGATGACTCTTGTGGCTCAAAGCGCTGCCATTTCGAAGGCAGATTTTACAAGCTTGCGGCGCCGGCATTGGTTCGGCATCGCAATTGCGCTGGCGCTGGGAGCGGCTGCATTTTTGTGCTCCTCGCACGCGCAGGACGGATCCCTTGCGGCGAAAGGTGCGGGCGTGAAGATCGGATTCGTTCCGCCTCCGATCGAGGGGACATTCAGCCTTGGCGTGTATGACAAGGCGGGTAAGTTGGTTCGGACGCTGCGTTCCGATGCGGAGGCTTCCGAATTCACGGTCGCGCTCAACGGATTTGTTGTGGTGTGGGATGGCAAGGATGATTCTGGGAGGCCTGTTTCTGCGGGAAAGTACCGTCTGCTTGGGGTTGCCGTTGGTGACATTGATGTGGCTGGAGAGGCTTATCACGGCAACGATTGGATGCTGAGCGAAGATGCCCCCAGGTTGGTGAACTTCCACGGAATCAAGGTTACGAAGATCGGGAATGAAGAGTGCTTGGAGTTGTCCGCAGAGGATTTGAACCATGCCGGATGGAAGGTGAGCTACGCACTTGGCGAGAGTGGATCTGAGGCCGTGCCTAGCTTTGAAAAAGCTGCCGATTTGGATGCTAGTGCAGCTGGGCCGATGTCTTGTCCCGGCCCCGATGGTTCAAGATGGTCCATTGAAAAAGTGCTTGGGGAGACTGTGGTCGTTCAGTTCGACGCACAGGGAGAGGTGGCGCGCCGTTTGAGCATCGGGGTTGGCGAGCCGGTGCCGGTAGCGATCGCGGCTTCGGCCTCTCGTGATGAGATCTTTTTGCTTGAGCAAGAACTGCATCGTACGCGTTTGCGCGGACTGCGGAAACTCACCTCAGGCAAAGCTCCCTCAGTCGACTCTAAAAGCGCCTCCAAAAGCGCGTCTTCGGCTGAAACCGGGGCGCCCGCCTGGGAGACTTTCATTGAGAAAAACCGTTGGAACACCCCGAATTTCGATGCGTCTTCCAAGCACATCGGAAGGACAAAACCTCTTGTGCCTGAAAAGAAAATACGGATTAAAACAAAGCCGAATCCACTCATTGGCGACGTTGTTACGGAGATTGAGCTGATGGTCGGGTTTGATGCCGAGGGGAGCTTTTTACGGACTGCCGATGGTCTGCGTTTACGGCGGCTTAGTGGCACGCCGCATCTGTCTTGGGTGGTCTTTGGAAGGGAGTCTCGTCAGCCTTCGGTTGTTGTTTTGCAGGGCGACGGAGCCGTGGTTGAGGAGTTCCGGATCGGCGCGATTCAGGAAATAATGACCTTTGATGCGGGCGAGTACCAGTGGCCGCCCAAGTAGCGCTGGAATTTTAGAAGCGAATCTTGCGTTGTCTGGGTTTAGATTGTCGGTATCGATCGAAAATTCCATCTCTCCTTATGAGCATTCTCCAGCGCAGTTACGTGTTTTTGGGCGCTTGCTTGCTTGCGGGCGCTGCGATGGCGCAGCCTGGTCTGACCATTTACAATGGTGGGTTTTCAGTGGTGCGGGACACTGTTGCGCTCGAGTTGAAGGCGGGAGAAACCAATGTGCGGTATTCCGGTGCGACGAGTCTCATGGAGCCAAGCTCGGTGATTCTCAGGGATCCAACCGGGCGTACCACACTGTCCATTCTTGAGCAGAATTACCTGAACGATCCTGTGAGTGAATCCTCTCTTTTGGCGCTGTACGAGGGGCAGGTGATCAGTTTCCGGATTGGTGATACCCCAAAAGGGGAGCGCTCAGTTGAGGGTAAAGTGATCCGCGCGGGCGGCGGCACCGAAGGAGACGCTGTACAGCCGATTATCGAGGTGGACGGCAAGTTGTGCTTTGAGCTTCCAGGTAGACCCGTTTTCCCTGCGTTGAAGGACGACAACATTCTCAAGCCGCTCTTGAGTTGGAAGATACAGAGTCCTGTTGCGGCGAAAATGGAAGCCGAACTTGCCTACATCACCAAAGGGTTGGAGTGGTCCGCAGACTACAACTTGGTGCTGGACTCTAAGGGAAGCGAGGGGGATTTGAATTGCTGGGTGACTATCCGGAACGACTCGGGAAAGCAGTTTGAGGAAGCGCAGGTCAAGTTGATTGCCGGAGATGTCAATCGTGTTTCAGATGAGCCTCGGCAACGGGGTATGGCCGAGAAAGGGTTGCGGGCATTCGCTGAAGAAGCCGTCGAGGAAAAGGAATTTGATGGCTACCACCTGTACACTCTTGCACGCCCCCTGACTCTGCGGGACCGGAACATTAAGCAGGTTGAATTTGCGCGTGGCTCCGGCGTTCAGACGAAGCGGATTTACGTTTACGACGGTTCGCCCTCGGTGTTTGCAG
>JBILKY010000023.1:0-21161 GCA_044376395.1 Chthoniobacteraceae bacterium
TTAATTCATTTTGAAAGTGGCGGACCAGTCCCTCGACCCATTCTTGGTTGTACAGGCTCGCGGCTACTCCAATTTTCCATGGAGTGGCACAACTTCCGGGGCGTTCTGGCATCAGACTGGACATAATAAAAGAGCGATTCGAGAGGACCTCTCCCGTGGCGACACTCTAAAGGTGGGGAGGCAACATTCGCAAACTCCAAATGTGACTGCCATTTTTTCCAAAGCTGCTAACTCTCTCCCCCATGGCGTCCGCATCGCAAGTTCTGGTGAATTGTCTAAAATGGCGTTCTGGGCGTTTGAGTTTTCTTGGAGCTGTTTTTTCCGGTGCTTTGCTGGCGTGCGCTGTGTTGAAGGCACGGGCCGACGAAGGACCTCGGTTCCCACCTGCTGATTTTAAATTGATCTTGGACGAATCATTCGATGCAGCGCGCCTCAATTCAGAGTTGTGGGAGACAAAGTTGAAGGTGCTGGGTAGGGAGGGGGACCGGTATCACAACCACTCGTACCTTAACTACCTTGTTGATGATGATGTCCTGCTTGAGGCGGGCTCACTGCGGTTGCGGGCTGCACGCGGTAAGGTGCACGGTGATGATCCGCCCGGAGTATATGAATACAGCGCGGGGATGGTGTCATCGCACGATCGTTTTTCGTTCACGTACGGTTACATTGAAATACGGGCGAAGTTCCCCGGCGGCAAGGGGGCGTGGCCGTGCTTTTGGCTGATGCCGCAGAGCCATCAGTGGCCGCCTGAGTTCGATATTGCAGAATACTACGCCGGACGAAAGCTGATGCATCTCGGGCTGTGCCATGGAAATTTTCCAGATGTGCAATGGGCGAGCGGGGGCAATTTGGATGTGGATTTCGAAGGAGCGTGGAATACGTTCGGGCTGCTGTGGCTTCCTAACAAGGCACAATGGATCCAAAACGGCGTGGTGAAACACGAAACCCAAGGGCAGCATGTTCCGAACATCCCTATGTACGTGATTCTGAGCAACGGCGTCAGCAGCAGATTCGGTCCATCGGGTGCACCGAACGCGGAAACGGGTTTCCCGAATTTTTTTGAAATAGACTACCTGCGTGTTTGGATCTCACCCGTGGGTTCTGCGACGGCAAACCCGCGCATCGGATCTGCGCTTGCAGATCAAAAGACTCCGTAGCCTTCAGAAGCCGGAGTCTTTGAAGGCCGTTCCCGAGTCGCTCTGTGCCGATCATCGAGCGAACTTTCCTCGGTATCTATCGCTTGCCAATGAGTTGGATTAGGTCAGAGAGAATGTGAAGGGATTCCTCCTTGACCGGGTCTTGGTTGATCGGCGCGGACTTGAAGATCGACTCGTCTTTGGTCTCGTCTTCGGTGGGAGCTTTCTTTTCCTCGCTATTCTCGGAGGCCTCGGCCGCTTCCTTTTTCGGCTTACGCTTCGGCTCGATGAACGCGATGGTTTGCAGTGGGCCATTTTTTGCGTTGTCCAGACTGATGCGGAAGGCCTTCGGATTGTCCTGCTTTTTAAGAGCATCGCGTGTGGCGTCTCGCTCCTCATTGCGGGCTTTGTCTCGATCCAGCTCCTCCTTGCGTGCCTTCTCGCTGGTCGAAACTTTATTGTTCGCAACGTAATTGCGAATCCGATCCAAATCCTCGCGAACGAAGCCGAATTCGGGATTTTTTACGACACGCGAGGATGACTTTGTTTTGAGCTCATCCAAGTGCAGAGCCGTTTTCCAGCGTTCGTAGTTTAACGCGGGAATAGTGTCGTATGGTAGAGGATCTTTCAGTGCCGCCTCCCCGATTTCGTCTTGGTCTGACATGGACGGAAGCACGATGTCGCTTTCGACGCCGCGCAGTTGTGTGGAACCTCCAGCGATCCGGTAGAACTTCTGAATGGTAAACTTGATGGACCCTGCCTTTGCCGCGTTGGTAAGCGTGGGAATGGCGCGTGCGAGTTCTACCATCTGCTGGACCGTTCCCTTGCCATAGGTCTTGCTGTCACCGACGATGACCGCGCGGCCGTAATCCTGCATCGCAGCGGCGAAGATTTCGCTCGCAGATGCGCTCAACCGATTCACCAAAACAACCATCGGTCCGTCGTATGCAATCGTTGGGTCCGTGTCGCGCGAGACCGCGATCTCACCGTTCCAGCTCTTGGTCTGAACGACTGGGCCTTCGGAGAAAAACAAGCCTGAAAGATTGATCGCTTCTTCGAGTGATCCACCGGAATCCCTCCTGAAGTCCATGATGAGTCCGTCGATTCCCTCTTGTTTGAGGCGGTTCAGCAGCAGTAAAGCATCCCGCGTTGTGCTCTTCGCGTCCGGGTCGTTACTTTTGGTGAAGTCGCGGTAGAAAGACGGTAGTTCAATGAGGCCGATTCGATGCGATTGCCCGTTTGGCTCGGTCCATTCGATGAGCTCGGCGTGCGCCTCACCGTCCTTCAGTTTGATCTCGTCCCGTTTCAACTCAATGGTGACACGCTCCGAAACATTCGTCGCGCTCACCGGAATGATCTGAAGGCGCACAACCGTGTCTTTCTCGCCGCGAATCATGTTTACAACCTTGTCGAGTCGCATGTCCACGCAGTCGACGAAATCGGCGTCGGCCTGCGCTACGCCGACGATACGGTCGCCCGCCTTGATTGCTTCGCTTCGGCTGGCGGGCCCGCCAGGTACCACCTGGTCCACTTTCACGTAGCCATCTTCAGTCCTGAGTCTGGCACCGATGCCAAACAATGAAAGGCGCATGCTGATGTTGAACTGCTCCTGATCGTCTTTCGCCAGATACTCCGAGTGCGGGTCGTAAGATTTCGCGAGCGATGTGAGGAATGTCTTGTGGACATCCTTCGGGGTTCGCTCACGAATGTCGCGGATGAATTCGTTGTATCGTTTTTTGATTGCCTCAACTGGATCCGCTTTTTTGCTGTTGAGTCGTTCTTGAATGAGTTCCGATGCAATCCGGTCGCGCCAGATGCGGTCGGAGTCCTCGAGTGAGGCAGGCCACGGAGCCTTTTGGCGATTGATCTCAACAGAGTGTTCAAGGTCCAGTGCCACCTCGGTTGAAAGAAGTCCCAACGCGTATTTGACTCGTTCCTCAGCGCGTTGTTTGAAGATGTCGTGGATCTCTGAAGCAGCGGCGGTTCTCCCGAAGATGAGTTCATCATCAAGGCTGTTGATCCAGCGTGTGGTGAATCCGTTGACATCCTCTTGTGTAAAAAAGAGGTGGTTGTAGTCAAGATCATCCAGAAAGTTGTGCAGCAGTTTTTCGGACATCGCATTATCAACGCGTTTTTTTGAGTAATGCGCCTGCTCGAGAATGCTCACGACGGCGATTGCGACTTGCGCGGGGTCCGGTTCTGAAGTCGGGGCTGCGTATCCAAAGGAAAGCAACAGGACCAAAGCAGCATGGGTGAGGAGGCGAGGGATTTTCATGCTATATGTTTAGTGACTGAACTAGGTTTCTCTCAAACGCTGGATTGGATTCAATTAACGCAGGAACCGCTCCTGAAAACTCTTTGCAAATACTATGACGAGATGATGCGCCAGTCGTGGTTCAACTCCTTGAGGACGGCATGCACTTGTTCGCCATGGGAATTGAGGTGACGTATCGTACATGCGTGCGAACCCAGCTGAATGTGGCTGAAGCCATAGGTGGGTTCAGCGAAAGACACGTGTCTCGTAAGGTTCTTGAGCGGCCTGCAGTTCGCCCCGCCCCCGCCGGAAATGACGTAGCTGGTCTTTAAATTCTCAAGTTCCAGGTGTTGAAGGTCGTGGTCATGACCGGCGATGTACCAGTGCACACCGGCCTGTTCGAGAAGAGGGGCCAGCTTGTCCACAAGCTCCGGGGAGTCGCCGTGCGCGCCGTTTGAGTAGACAGGGTGGTGACCCACTACAAATGTGAATCCTTTTCGCGCGGATGCGAGTTGCGCTCGGATCCACGCCCATTGGGCTTCCTCTTCCTCGCGCGTAAGGCAGGGCAGCCGCTCCCCCGGTTTTTTTGGATTCATCCGACCGCTGACGCTTTGGAGGTTGGTGTCGATGAAGAGGAATGTGGCTTTCTCGTCGATTTCGAGCCGGTACCATTTTGCAGGCATCGTCCATCTGGTGGCGGCCGTCCGTGCGTAGGCGAGTTGCTTGTTAGGTCCGTCCACAGAATCATGGTAGTCATGGTTCCCGAGGATCGCAG
Source organism: Chthoniobacteraceae bacterium (assembly GCA_044376395.1). GTDB lineage: Bacteria > Verrucomicrobiota > Verrucomicrobiia > Chthoniobacterales > Chthoniobacteraceae > Chth-196. The sequence continues at coordinate 4,166 of JBILKY010000023.1, forward strand.
GGCAGGGGCAAGGGAAGACTTCCTTCGGGTACATTTTTTCAAACCCTGACTCCCATCTTTGGTCCGTGATACCCCCTCCCAACGCTGCGTTGTGGTAAAAGTTGTCGCCCAGCAGCATGAGCCAGCTTGGATTGATTGCCACCTTGGTGGTGTAGTCGCGCATGGTGGCTGCGACCTGCGCTTGCGCCGGCAGCCCGCTTCCAAAGTCACCGAGCATCAGTAGATGGATGTCCTTCGAACTGGTTACCTGCGTTACGGCGCGGGAGCGCACGTTCAGAGAGAGCGCTGTGCTTGAGCAAAAGGCGGTTTTCAGGAACCTGCGTCTGGATAGGGGTGCATCCACCCCGCATAAGCTAGCCACGGTCGAGGGCGCTGCAAGCCTACTGCAGGCTCGCTGCCTTATGGCGCGATATTACGGGTATGGCGTGAGCCAACCGTGGAAATCAAACTGGAGCCTGATTCCGTGACTGCCGCCCGCGCAGACTCACAGATTTGCGGGCTCGTTGAGCAGCGCTGAAATCCTCGAGAGCAGCCTCCCTGCGGCTCCTCCATCAAGCACCCTGTGATCAAAGGACAAGGTGAGCTGTGATTCAGTCGCGGGTTCGAATGTCTTGCTGGATGCCTGCCAGCGCGGCACCACGCGTCCCGCCCCCATTCCAAGGACGAGGGTTTGTTCCGGAAGCGGGATGGGAGTCGCCCATTCGAGCCCAAATGTGCCGAAATTTGTCACAGTGGCAATGGATCCTCCGGTGGCATTAGCGGGTAGGCGTCTCCTGCGCGCAAGGTCCACTAGATCGTTGTAACGGATGAGCAGTTCGCTCAGCGGCGACTGGTCGGCATTGCGCAGCACGGGCACGAGCACTCCGTCCTCGGCCTCCACTGCAAAGCCCACGTCGATGGAGCGGGGATGCGCAATCTTGTCCCCGATCAGGCGCCCCGCAACAGCACTGTTCTCGCCAAGAGCGATCGCCAGCGCCCGAAGGGCGTAGAGTGCGGGGCCAGCTTTTTGCTGGCTTGCCTTGCGATGTGCGAGCATCTGGTCAATCACCACGGCCATGCCAACGGTTGCGAGCGGGCGCGTCCATGAACGACGCATCGCATCCGCCACCGCGACGCGCATGCTGGAAGCATTCGACATTTGATGGTTGTCGAGCTGTGCAAGAAACTTTTCAAAATCCTCAATCGTCAGCCGGCCCGCTGCACCGCTTCCCGCAATCCCAGCAAGGTCCGCGGCGTGTAAGCCGAGTTCATCCATGCGGGCGCGCATCCTTGGTGAAATAAACCCCGCGCCAGCTGCACTCGCGGGGACGGGCAGCCCGCGAAGTGTCGGCGCCACGGTGTTTGCGGACTGTTTGCCGGACGAGGCGATGCACGCGGTCTTGTCATTCGGTGAAAATCCGTGCGGCAGGGAACGGTCCTCGTTTGAGTCGGGCGCAGGGGAATCAAGGCCGAGGCGTCTGGCTTCCGCGTCCGTGCATTCGAGGTAGCCGAGCGTCGCTCCGACTGCATAGCTCTCCTTCAGTTGGATGTTCCATTCAATCACCGTCCCGTTGCAGGGAGAAGTGACTGCCATGGTGGCCTTCTGTGTTTCAACTTCAAGGATGTCTTGATCACCTTCAACACTGCTTCCTGGTTGGAAAAAGATTCCGACGATAGTCGCCTCTGCGATGGATTCGCCGAGCTGAGGCATGACGATTGGTATGCGTGGCATATGTAAGAAGGTCTGGCGGTCAGGATGGGCTGTGGTGCGTCACTTGTTCAGGAGAGTCCTCGCAGCTGCAGCGATAGTCGGCGCGGTCGGACGATGAGTGCCCCACAGGTTGGGATGGAAGGGAACCGGAGTATCCTTGCTGTTGAGCCTCATCGGAGGAGCATCCAGCAGATTGAATCCTTCGCTCGCGATTCGAGCGAGGATTTCGGCTGTGACACCTCCCCAGGGCCATGCCTCGCCTACGGCCAGCACTCGGCCTGTTCTTGCAACAGAGGCAAGGATCGTGTCGGTATCAATCGGTTTAATGGAACGCAGGTCGACGATCTCGAGCTCCCAGCCTTCGGTCGCGAGTTCGTCCGCGGCAGCCAAGCATTCATGAAGCATGGCGCTGTACGTCACAATCGTCGCGTCTCTGCCTGGTCTGGCCACCCGGGCCTTGCCGATGGGAAGCGCCTCCGAGGGCAGTGACTCAGCCTTGAGGTGGTAGTACAGATACTTGTGCTCACAGAATATCACTGGATCGTCGATGGTCACCGACTCCAGAAGCATCGAATATGCGTCCTCAACGGTTGCGGGAGTAACGATGATCAACCCTGGGTAGTGCGCATAGATCGCTTCTAGGCTCTGCGAATGAAACGGACCGCTCCCTGCGGTGCCCCCGCTTGGTAGTCGCACAATGATCGGACATGGGACGCCGGTGCGCCAGTGAAGTGTGGCCGCTTGATTTACAATCTGGTTGAAAGCGACAGTCGAAAAATCCGCGAACTGCATCTCAACAATCGGGCGCATGCCCTCAATGGCGGCTCCGATCGCCGAGCCGATGATTGCGTCCTCGCTGATTGGCGAGTCCAGCACGCGGCCAGGATAGGTTTGTGCGAGATTCTTTGTTGCCTTGAACGCTCCGCCGAAAGTCGCGATGTCCTGGCCGTAGAGGTAAACACGAGGGTCAACTGCGAGCGCGTGGGCCTGCGCCTCGCGAATGGCTTCTAAGTACGTGATCAATTTCGGAGTCGGTTGAGGCTGTGAAGATTTTCCGTTATCCGTGAGTGTCGCTTTTCAAAAAAAGACACCTCGGATTGGGGAAGCATGCGTGAGGATTGGATGCTCGGAAATTTGTTTCGCGGTGCTTGAAGGACACTTCAGAGGTTTCCCTCTGCAAGGTGTCGGCTGGAGATGGCGCACCAGTCTTCTTTCGCGGGGTCGGGTAAAGGCTCGCGCATGGCGTAAGCAACGGCCTCCTCGACTTGAGAAATTGAGTCGCGTTTCCAGCGGTCAAGCGCATCTTGATCCGCCCATCCCTGCTCGATTAGATGGCTTTGCGAAACCTGCAGGCAGTCGCGGCCTAGTTCACTTTCTTTGAGTGTCTGGGGGACGTAGTGCCCGTCATCGTGTTCGCCATGCCCGGAAAGGCGCAGGCTGCGAGCCACCACCATTTGGGGGCCAGCGCCGTCGCGAGCCCGCTCGACCGCGCCGCCGATGACCTTCAAGCACGCGGACAAGTCGGTGCCGTCGACTGAATGGCCATCGATACCGTATCCTGCCGCCTTTTCGACAAGGTCGGTGCATGCAAACTGCCGGTCCGTCGGGGTTGAGTAAGCGTACTGGTTGTTGGTAACCACGAGCACGAGCGGGAGCTTTTCAACTGCTGCCTGATTGATCCCTTCGTGGAACGAGCCAGTCGATGTGGCACCATCGCCCAGGCTGGTCGCACCCACGGTGGCGCGCCGTCCTTGGAAACGGTGCGCCATCAACACGCCGTTCACCACCGAGACCATCGCGCCCAAATGGGAGATCATCGGGAGCATGCCTTCCTTCGGTCTCCCGCGATGAATGTTGCCATCCCGACCGCGCATCGGACCCGAGCGGGATCCGATGTACGTCATCGTGAAATCCACCACGCTCTCACCGAATGCAAATCGTCCAGCCTGATCGCGGATTAGCGGCGCAAATACATCTCCATCCCTGAGTGCCATGCCCGTCGCGACGCTCACCGCTTCCTGACCTTTTCCTAAAAAAACGCCGCCAGTGACTTTTCCCCCGAGAAACAAGCTGCGGATTTTGTCCTCTGCGACCCGGGCAAGAAGCATCCACCGGTACGCACGGCGGTAGGTTTCTGGAAAATCGGAGGCTTTTTGCACTGATTCCGACCCCTCGGGTTTTTGCAACATCCGTGGATCCTAGTGAGATCACGCCATGCGGCGCAAGGGTTGAGGGAGGTGTTTTCTCATTGAGCGGGTGGGTTGAGCCAGTAGGGTGCTGAAGTTGCGTGCCCAAGTGCGGCTGCAGGAGCAAACCGCCTGCGGTTGCGTTAAGTTGACGCCAATGTTGCGCACCCGTTCCTCATGTTGAAATTTTACAAGCAAGTCACAAATGTTTGATCAAGCTGCTGATATTGTTTTGAAAACGTTACGTGACCGCTTCTCGGGCGGCGCACGGCTGCGGGCGTCAGCGGAGTCCATCAGCCGATTGAGAGATTCGCTCGGGGATACTCCGGCGGCGCGCTCTCAAGTTCTGAGAGTAGCTGGTCGCCAGCATCGGAGCGACAGTGACGACGTTGTGCTGCAAAAGCGCGTTTCCAATTTCGCGAGCTGCAGTTTTTGCGGAACCGCCGAGGGTGCTCAGGTTGCTCGCATTCTGCAATGTGAGATGAGTTCCGGGGATTCACGCGAGTTGCTCTTGGTGGGGGAGGCGGCCTGCAGTTGCAAGGATGCCGAGTTTGCGAGCTTCGGCGGTGCGTCCGGGGAGTTGCTTTTAAAAATGCTCAAAACCATGGGTCTCGCGCGTGACTCGGTGAACATGGTGAACGTGGTTGTTTGTGAGAAAGCCGAACACGGTCGTCTAATGCAAATGCCGGAAGCCATGCGCCCCCGATCCCGCTCCGCTTTGGCAGAGGTGATTCGAAAACAAAAGCCCAGAGTGATCATTGCGATGGGCTCGAACGCGGCCGCGGCCATGTTTGATTCAGCGGCGTCAGTCGAATCTTCGCGGTCCGTTTGGCGTGATTTCGAGGGTGTACCGACGATGACGACTTTCCACGCGGCGCATCTGATTCAAAACCCTGCGATCTCTGAGCGTCGCAAGGTGTGGGAGGATCTGATGCTTGTGATGGAAAAACTTGGGATTCCCGTTTCAGAGAGACAGCGGGGATTTTTTCTTCAGTAGACTCAGTCGGCTGGCTTGGCTGGCGCCGCGTTTTACGTGTCTTACTTTTACGCGCGTCACTCGATGTCGACTCGGACACCGGCTGAGATCTGCTTGACCAGGCGGATCACGTCCCAGTTTGCAACGCGCATGCAACCGTGGCTGAAAGCCCGGCCGATCGTCTCCGGTTGATTGGTTCCGTGGATGCCGATGCCCGGCTTGTTGAGCGCGCACCAGACCACGCCCACTGGATTATTCGGGCCTGAAGGGAGCATGTAAAAATCGTTCGTCCGGACGCCATGGTTCAACACACCCTCGTCCCATCGGAATGTCGGCAGCGTCGAAATTGCAAGAATACGCCATTTTCCAGGGGGAGTAGGCAGGGAGGTGGATCCTGGGGTGATTGGGAAAGCAGCGATCAGCTTTTCACCGTCCAGAAGTTGCAGGATCCGCTCCTTGCGGCTGATTTGAATCCGGCGTTCTTTGAATTCCGGAACCTCAGGGAGCGTTGCTGTCGGACTAATGTCTTCAATCTTGAAAGGCTCCACGGCGGGCACCTTCAGTGAGTCCCCAACTTTCAGTGAGTCTAGCTTCAAACTTGGATTTAATTCCTCAAGCAGTGTTGGCGAGCAGTGGAATCGCTCGGAAAGAAACTCTTGGAAGGATCCGTAGGGGAGGGAACGGCGTTTTGACTGTTCCGCGGTGGAGGAGGGGACTTGCCCGACAAAGCGTTTGTCACCGTCCTGCAGAGTGTATTCCGTGTAAATTTGAGTGTTCGGGAGCGGCAGGTTCTCCGGCGAACCCGTTTGTTCCAAGCCGTGCGCCTGCTGGTACAGGGCCGTTGCCTTCACCGTGAACTCGCCAGTCTGTCCATCGATTTTTCCAGGCCCAAACAGGGATGCATCGAGAAATGTCTGCAATCGCACGACGGCATCCCTCTGTTCAGGAGTCGGCTTGGGTCGCGGCTTTGGCGTTGAAACCGTCGCCTCACCGACCGGGTTCGATGTTTTTGGGATCGCGGATGCCGGCGGTTTGATTAAGACGGGAACTGAGTTTTTCAACGGTGCGGGGTCTGGGTCCAGCCCGAAGGCAAAATTCGGGATGCATACGCCAAGAGCGAGAAATGCCGTAGTTCTGAGAGACTCTTTCATGTGGGATCCGGCTGGAAGATACCGTCGACTAACCTTAATAAACGGGTAGTGTCCACGACAGCTTATTTGAAATGAAATCACAACGCCTTCGCATCGCCCAAGTTTCACCCCTGTGGACCCGCGTTCCTCCTGTGAACTACGGGGGGATCGAACTGCTGCTGAAGCTTTTGACGGACGAATTGGTGGACCAAGGCCACGACGTCACTCTCTTCGCAAGCGCCGACTGCGATGTCAAAGGTCGATTGCATTCCGTGCTCCCGATTTGTCTCAGTGACATGATGGGAGAACAGCGCGCCCAGTGCTACGAGCACTACGCATGCGCGGTGATGGCCGATGCCATGGCGCGAGCTCACGAATTCGACATCCTCCATTTCCACCTGCAGCCGACTTGGCTTCCATTCGCTGCAAACTCGCCGTGCCCCTCTCTTTTCACGCTTCATACCTTCCCTCTCCATGATGACGAGTGGGTGATGGCGCGATACCCCAATGTGGAGGTTTCGGGAATCAGTCACTACCAGTTGGCTCAGGCCTCCCAGCGCCTCGGGCGAAAATTCCCGGTCATCTATAACGGATGCGATTTTGGCGCCTTTGAGCCGCGCTACGAGAAAGGGGAGTATCTTGCTTTTCTAGGCAGAATGAGTTTTCAGAAAAATCCCGGAGGCGCCATTCAGATTGCAAAGGCATGCGGGATGCCAATCGTCCTTGCAGGTGAACCCTTCACGGTTCAGGAGGAGGCGTATTTTAACGAGCATGTCCGTCCATTCCTCAACGACAAGGACGTGCGATGGATCGGTTCAGCCAACCACCAGCAAAAAGCCGAGCTCCTGCGCAATGCTGCGGCGCTCATCTTTCCGATCCAATGGGATGAGCCTTTTGGGCTGGTGATGATCGAGGCGATGGCATGCGGGACCCCTGTCGTGGGGGTGCGTCGCGGCTCAGTTGCCGAGGTGATTGATGCGGGAATTACAGGATTCAGCGCGGATACCGTTGAAGAGCTTGCTCCACTGGTGGAGCAGGCGATCAAACTGGACAGGCGGGCAGTGCGCGCGCACGGCGAATCCCGGTTTGGATTCCGGCAGATGGTTGATGGCTACGTTTCTCTTTACCGCGAGTTGCTGGAGCGCCGAACGCACTCCGTCCAATCATAGAGCTGGGTGCGTCGACTCGCTGTTGGTCTCAACTGTCGTCGATTCTGACTGCAGTGAGTCCGCCGCGCTGAACGGTGATATCTCGGCTATTCCAAATCCTCGTCGTTGCCTCCGCGCTTCGCTTTCAGCCCGCGGAGTTTTCCCTCGATGAAGGCATCGATATCGCCGTCCATGATGTCCTGAATGTTGCTGCTTTGGACCCCCGTGCGCAGATCCTTGATCATTTGATAAGGTTGAAACACGTAGGATCGAATTTGCGATCCGAAAGCAACGTCGGCTTTCTCTCCGTACTGCCGTTCAATCTCCGCGCTGCGTTTGTCGATTTCGATCTGTTTGAGTTTTGCCGTCAGCATCCGAAGGGCGAGCGTCTTGTTCTGCGCCTGGGATCTCTCGCTCTGGCACGCTGCAATCAGTCCGCTGGGCTTATGCCGGATCCTCACCGCTGTCTCCACCTTGTTGACGTTCTGGCCGCCTTTTCCTCCCGCGCGATACGTATCGATCTCGACGTCGGCTTCGTTGATTTCAATAGGGGCGCTCTCCGGCAAATCCGGCACAACGTCCACTCCTGCAAACGAGGTGTGCCTGCGTTTGTTCGAGTCAAAAGGGGATATTCTCACCAAGCGGTGCACGCCGCGCTCCGTGGCCAGATATCCAAACGCGTATTCTCCGCTCACCCGGATCGTCGCTGACTTAATGCCGGCCTCATCGCCCGGTTGAATGTCCACAATCGAGGTTTGGTATCCGTGCCGTTCGCACCAGCGCTGGTACATGCGCAGAAGCATGTCGGCCCAGTCGCAGGCTTCGGTGCCGCCGGCTCCGGACTGGACGGATAAAAATGCAGAGCACCGATCCGATTCCCCGGCGAGCAGGAGCTTTAGCTCAAAAGCCTCCAGGTTGCGGGTCAGTGACGCGAGCTCCGCCTCCACCTCTAGGGCCGCCTGCTGCTGGTTCTCCTCGGCAAGCGCCAGCTCGACCAGAACCTCGAAATCTGCGAGCTGCCGTTCAATGGCCGTAAACGGCGTGATCTTTCCACGAAGCGTGGAAACTTCCTCGACGAGTTGCTGTGCCCGTTCTTTGTGGTTCCAAAAATCCGAGGCGCTCATCGCGTCCTCAACCTCGGAGAGGCGGGATTTGAGTGAGGCTAAGTCAAAGAAACCTCCTGAGCTCGTTGACGCGATCGCGGAGTGGCTGCAGTTCTAAAGTGGTGATGTCGATTGGCATATGTGAAAGGCTTCAGGGGCCATGAGGCGGCTGTTCAATTTTTGGAGCACCGTTTTTCTGTGTGCAACATGCTGATTGCGAAAGAGTAGCTTGCCTCGCAAAATCCCGGTCGCGGCACCGGACTCCAGCCGGGTGGAGTGCAAAATCTCTATCCTCTTCAGCGCCTGAGGGATGCGTCGAAGCGATAGACGGTCTCGCCTTCCTGCATGAGGTCGAGCCTGTCCCGCGCGATCATGCTTAAGTACTCAGGACTAGTGCGTAACAAACGTTCTTGCCGCTCGTGACGCTGCAAAACCGCTTTTTTGGCGAAGAGCTGCGTCTCCAGGTCCTGAATTTCAGCGCGCATTTCGTCCCGTTTGGAAGTCTCTGGGAGATAACGCATAGCGAGCGTCATCAACACCACGAGAGCAATAAAACAGGTGAGCGCCCAGTTCAGGGAAACCCAAACAGGGCGCACAATCTGGGAACGTTGCTCCAAGAAACGGTCGCTCACTTAGACCAGCATCTTACCACCGAAGACCGCGTTGTCACCCAATTGTTCTTCGATTCTCAACAACTGGTTGTACTTGGCGACGCGGTCGGTGCGGCAGAGCGAGCCTGTTTTGATCTGGCCGGCATTGGTCGCCACTGCAATATCCGCGATCGTGGTGTCTTCCGTTTCCCCAGAGCGGTGCGAGATCACCGCCGTGTAGCGGTTTTCTTTCGCGAGCTCGATCGCGTCAAGGGTCTCGGTAAGAGTTCCGATTTGATTTACCTTCACGAGAATGGAGTTTGCGACGCCCCGCTCGATTCCCTTGCGCAGGAAGTCGACGTTCGTGACAAAAAGGTCGTCGCCGACAAGTTGTGTGTTCTTGCCCATCGCGTCCGTGATGGCTTTCCAGCCGTCCCAGTCGTTTTCCGCACAACCGTCCTCGATGGAGACAATCGGATAATTCCTCTGAAGTTCCTGATAGTAAGCAACAAGCTCAGCTGCAGACCGTTTCGAGCCATCGCTCTTCTTGAAAATGTATTGCTTGGACGCTGCGTCGAAAAACTCGGAGGATGCCACATCCAGAGCGATGAAAATTTCTTCGCCCAGCTTGTATCCCGCCTTCTTTACAGCTTCGGCGATCGTTTCCAGCGCGTCGGAGGCACTCTTGAGGTTCGGAGCGAATCCGCCCTCGTCGCCGATCGCAGTGGAGAGGCCGCGCCCTTTGAGTACGCCCTTGAGCGCATGGAAAATCTCTGTCCCTGCCCGGAGTGCGTCTGAGAACTTGTTGAACTTCTTGGGTAGGATCATGAATTCCTGAAAATCGATGGGAGCATCGGAATGTGCGCCACCGTTGAGGATATTCATCATGGGAACCGGAAGAACTTTGGCATTGGGTCCCCCGATATATTTGAAGAGGGGAAGCTCAACTTGGTTGGCGGCCGCGTGGGCCGTTGCAAGCGAAACCGCCAGCAGGGCGTTCGCCCCCAACTTGCTCTTGTTGGGAGTGCCGTCGAGATCCAGCAGTGTTTTGTCCAGCGTCACTTGGTCGAGCGCGTCATGTCCCTCCAACTCCGGAGCGATGATCTCTTCCACATTGTGAACGGCCTTGAGTACGCCCTTTCCTAGGTAGACGGACTTGTCGCCATCGCGGAGTTCCACGGCTTCATGTTCACCGGTGCTGGCACCGCTTGGGACCGCTGCACGGCCAACTGCGCCGCCGACGAGTTCAACGTCCACCTCAACGGTGGGGTTTCCCCGCGAGTCGAGAATTTGGCGGGCGATGATAGTGGAGATTAGGGTTGCTGACATAGGAGTTGTTTTTCTGCGTGTGATATTTTTTGGGGCGAACGCAACCTATAGCGTGCCTGCGACGCACCTTGGGATGCAATTCAATTCAAGCTTGAGTCCTCCCCACTAACGGGTCTCGGTTTTGCTGGCTGTACCGTGGTGTTCGCGGCTACGCCTTGATCCAAGCTGCGATGGTCAGGATTTCAACCGTACGGTCCGCCCCCTCCGTGGGCAGGTCCACCATCTCGCCACACTTCCGTCCCATAAGGCTCTGTGCGATAGCGGCCTTGTAGGAGATGATTCCCTGCTCGGGATTGGTGTCCCACGCCCCAAGGATGTGGTAGGTGTCAACCTGGTTGTCCTTAACTCCCTTGACGCTCACCGTGGTTCCGATCGACACCTGCTTGGTATCCGGGTTGGCGAAGTCTGTACCCCGCGCAAGTGAGATGTCCCGTTCCATTTCCTGCTTGCGACGCATCAGGACGCGCTGCATCTCTTTCGCCGCCTTGAACTCGAAGTTCTCCCGCAGATCCCCGTATTCGCGGGCGATCGCGATTTCCTTGGTGTTCTCCGGAATCTTCTTGGTGATGATATCCTCGTATTCCAACTGGCGCTTCTCGAGGCTTTCCCAAGAAACAATCAGGGATTCGTGTTTCTCCTCCCTCTCACCCGAAATCAACACCTCCAGTTCGGGGAAGTGCCGCACGAACCTGCCTAATAGCGAGCGCTTGTTGAGGTCTTCAAAAATCGGCGTGAGCAAAAGCTTGCGCATCGCCTCCCGGACCTCCTCGATCTCCGAACCCTTGATCAGGTCGGGCAGCAGCGTCTGGTCGTTCACCACTAGGTCGTGCAGCTTGCGGTCCCGGTTTTCGTTGAATTGATCACGCTCGAGGGCGGAGAGGATCGCGCTCATCACCCGCGGGTGGATCAGCGACTTGAACTGGCCCTCGCGCTCCTTCTTGTCGCATAGCCAAGTCAGGGCGGACGATGAAATTGAATGATCGCGGATCGCACGGTCCAGAGCGGTTTTCAGCTCCTCGTTTTTTTCATGCTCTTGCATGAGCCGCGCGGCCTCGGTCACCACGCGGGTGCTGCCGCGCGCGACAAGTTGCAGCGCTTTGCTCGTCCAAGCGTCGCCAAAAGCGCTCGGGAGTGCGTTGACGATCCGACGCAGCTTTGCAGCTGGAACCTCTTCAAGAAGCGAAGACAGCGCGCGCTGCTCGTCCAGAAGCATCGATGCTATCGTCGGAGCCCCCGCGCCGGCTTGCAGTTCCTTGACCCTTTCAACCATTTCGTCGCGCTGGGTCAGCATAGTGAGCGCCTCGGCGGTCGCCATCTTTGCATTGCGCCGGGCGGTTTCTTCCGCCACGGAAATGATTGACTGAAGCTGTGTAACGGAGTCCTTGAACTCCTCGAGTTCGCGCAGAATCCTTTCCAGCGCTCCGATTTGGTCCTTGAGCTGCCGCGCGCCCGCGAAAGTCTCCAAGTGCTCGGAGGATCGTGAAACGGCTTCTTCGCGGTAGAGAATCGGTTCTGTTTTTTTTGTCGGCAGCGAGAAATGGCCGCTTTTCTTGAGAACCTTCTTCGCCCCATCCCACCACTTCTTGAATCCTGTCTCGTTGAAGACCGCCGGCACGAGAACCCGAGTCAACTGGTCTACCGTGAGCTTGCCCGAATAACTGGTGAGCACCGCACGCACAAACTGCTCCGGCTCCTGATTCGCCTCCTTTCGGACGCCCTCAAGATCAAGCGCGATTCGGGCGAGTATGTGCTCCCTATCGATCCGCTGCAGGGAGTCGGCCGCGTACTGCAGCTGCATCGAATGTCCCTTCTTGGTCGCGAAATCGATGGTGATCTGATTGATGAGAAAATCGATGTTTGCGATTTGTCCAAAACCCCAGTTCTTGTGAAGCACGCAGGCCCCCGGGGTGAAGTGTTCAAGAATTCCGGCCACTGACTTCGAGATTTTGCCGGCCTCAACCGCTTTTTGGATATCGGGGTTCATAGATGTAGCCCCTAAGCATAAGGCGGCTTTCCCTTAGGGGAAAGGGGGAATCGGTAAATGATTTGCGCGATCGGAGGGCGCTGTTTCACGGATCTGCGCACCGCCGTGAATCCTGCCGAATCGCAGGCATCGCTAAAGTTAAAAGTAACTGAAGGATAAATGTTTGATGAAGCTTAGTGCGCCGTCGCAGCGGGCTCCTGCTCCCTCCACTCGACCACCCATGCTGGGAGCTGCCCCTCGTGTTTGGTGGAGATCAGGCGCTCCGTGGCTGGCATCTGTTCCTTGATTGACGCGTAGGTTAACGGTCCGAGCACGATTTCGCTGCCCTGCGCTCCGTCACAGTAGCGGGATGCCTTGTTCACCGTGTCGCCGATGACCGTGTACTCCAAACAATCCTCTGCGCCGATGAACCCGTGAAGCACTTCCCCAGTGTACACGCCAACGCCCAGCTCGCAGTGCGGGAGTCCCGCGCTACGCCGGCGCTCGTTGACGACCGCCATGCGGCGCTGCATCTGGATCGCGGAGCAAACGGCTTTCCACGCGTGGTGTTCGTCCGGCTCAGGACTGCCGTACACAGCCAGTATGGCGTCGCCGATAAACTTGTCGATGGTTCCATCGTACCGGAAGATTTCCTCGCCCAGCACGCTGAAGTAATCATTGAGCATACTTACCACCACCTCCGAGTCGAGGGTGGAGCTGGTCTTGGTAAAACCCCGCAGATCCGAGAGTAGGATGGTCACGTTAGACTTCTCGCCTCCGGGTTGCAGTCGTCCCTGACGTGATTTCTCCAGAAGCCGGTCGCGGATTTTAGGGGAGAAGTTGGCGAGCAAATGCTGGAGGGTCTGATTGTTCTGGGCGATTTCGTTCTGAAGCAATTGGTTGGCAACCGCCGAAGCGGCGTACTGCGCGACGGAAAGCAGGAACTGCAGGTCGCCCTCCGAAAACGCGTTCCGGCGCGTTGGATTGTCCACGAACAGCACTCCGATGCTCTCTCCCATCCAAACTAAGGGAGCGTACATCCCCGTTCGGATTTTAATCGCAGCCATGCTCATCGAGATGTCTCGCTGGTCCGACTCGTTGTCGCCCCAGATGAATCCGTTCTGCTCACGAGCCGCCCTCAAAATCAAAGTCCGGCTGATCGGCGGTGCGTCCGCTGGAATGCTCGCCTGCAGGGCCAGCTTTCCGGTGAACGGGTCCTTGATGAGCAGCGCCCCGCGAACCGCTCCGCGGGTGAGTTGAAGAACGCGGTCCAAGATCAGCTTGTACAGTTTGGAGAGGTCTTGTTCGGCTGCGAATTGCAGGGGAAGTTCGTAAAGCATTTCCAGCCGCTTGCGCTGCTGCTCCGCGACGCCGTCAATCAAAGGTACGCCTTTCACGTCGGCGCTCATTACCACGCCGACCTGCACCTCAGGCTCTGCCGCAGGCGCCTCTTCGGCCTGCCTGAACGGGAACTTTTCCGAGCTAATATGAATGGGCATGTGGCCCAGAGTGATGGTTGTTGGAAGCGCGATCCTAACGGGACTAGTGACCTGGCTTGTGTCGAGCCACGTGCCTGCAGAACTCCCGAGGTCCTCAATGATCGCGTAATCCTCGGACACATCGATCTTGCCGTGCCTGCGTGAAATTCCTTGCGACGGAAGAACAATGTCGCAACTCTCATCCCGCCCGAGAACATAGGCGCCCGGCACGAGGCTGAAGAACATTTCATTGCCGTTTTCGTCGATCGCTTGGAGTTGAATGGTGGGATCGGACATGTCGTTTCTGGGGTGGAGAATTGGGACGGGAGGGAGTTACATTTCGCTAAAAATGAGCCGCTTTTCAATCCTGCTGAGCGCCCCCGCGAATTTTAAACCACGCAGGGTGTCCGCTTTCCGCGCTGCGATTTCGCGATCTCGGCTCGTCAACAGCCCATGGAGTCGCCCTGACCTCGCACGTGATTGGATGCGGATTGCAACCGAGAAGTGGCGCCGCTGCTCAGCACCCAACGACGCACAACAACATCCCAATATGTTGACCTGCGGGCGCGGGAGGGGATACCCGGTCGCGGGGGCGTGCTTTGACTGAATCGGGGCGGGACTAGAAGGCCGTCCAGTGGCTCCTTTCAGCCTTTATCAACGGTCAGTTGCCAGCCCTGGAAGGAGGAGTGGTTGTACAGCGAGACACTCCGCACCAAGAATAAGTCCGCGAGTCCCCCCGCCGAGCGGAAGCGATGGGAGCCAACCGTGTCAGCTCACATGCACCTAACCCGCTGGCCTCGGAGAGAATCACGCCGGACCCTCGAGGCTTCCGGAACCTGCGGTGTTCCACACTTGAAGGAACTCCAGCCGTGACGAGCGCATCCCAAAAGATTTCCGATGCTGCCGCCCCGGATTGACTCCCGGCCCTCGGGCCAGAGTTTTTCCTCCGGCCCGTGATGGGCTACGCTTCCACTTTGGCGGAACTCCGCTTTCTCTGGTTCGCATCAAGGATTTTTTTGCGCAACCGCAGGCTCTTGGGCGTCGCCTCCACGTATTCGTCCGGCCCGATGTATTCGAGTGAACGCTCCAGCGACATGACAAGCGGCGGCGCAAGCGAGATTCCTTTGCCGTCCCCCTGGGAGCGCATGTTGGTGAGCTTCTTCGCCTTGCAGGGGTTCACCGGCATGTCTTCCGGTCGGGCGTTTTCGCCGATGATCATCCCCTCGTAAATTTCCTCCTGCGGCCCGATGAAGAGTCGGCCGCGCTCCTGGATCGATTCCAGCGAATAACTGGTGCTTACCCCATTTTCCATCGCAACCAGCACCCCGTTGTTTCGTGAGGGAATATCACCCTTGTGCGGGCCGTATTCTTTGAAAATGTGCGACATGATCCCGTGACCCTTGGTCGAGTTCACAAGATCCGTCTCAAAACCGATGAGGCCGCGCGTCGGCGCCACGGCTTGAACACTCACGCTGCTCGCCAGATGCTCCATGTTGACGATGTCCGCCTTGCGGCCCGCAAGCGACTGCAGAATGTCTCCCAGGTTCTCGTTGGGGACCTCCACATAAACCGATTCCATCGGCTCTAGAAGACCGCCGTCCGCCGCCCGCTTGAAAATCACCTCTGGACGCGACACAAGAATCTCAAAACCCTCGCGCCGCATTTGCTCGACGAGAATCGCAATTTGCATTTCTCCGCGCGCTTTGACTTCAAAATGGCCCGCCGCATCGGTGTCGCTCACTTGGATCGACACGTTCGTGCGCGCCTCACGTATCAGGCGCTCGCGAACTTCACGCGCCGTCAGCAGCTTGCCCTCGCGACCCGCCAAGGGCCCGTCATTGATGCAGATCCGCATCGTGATCGTCGGCGGATCAATGTCCACGAATGGGAGCGGGTCGCGCGTGTCGTTGTCAGTAATGGTCTCGCCGATGAACACCTCTTCAAATCCGCAGATCCCGACGATGTCGCCCGCGTGCGACTCCTTGAGCTCGATTTTCTGCAATCCCTGATGACCGAACAAAGCGGTGACTTTTCCCTTTTCCTTCACGCCGTTCGCATGGATGCAAACCACTTGGTCCCCTTGCTTGACTGAGCCTGAAACAATCCGCCCGTAGGCGATCCGTCCCAGATAGTCTGAGTAGTCGAGATTCGAAACGAGGAACTGGAAATACTCGGTGCCCGTGGGCTGCGGCGCCGGGATATGCTTGATGATGGAGTCAAACAACGGCTCCATGTTGTCGCTTTGCTGGTCCACGTCGAGCTTTGCAAAGCCGTCGCGGGCGCTGGCGTAAACAACCGGAAAGTCGAGCTGCTCGTCGGTCGCGTTCAGTTCCAAAAAGAGCTCGAATACCATGTCGAGGACCTTGAGCGGACGGGCGTTTTCGCGGTCGATTTTATTGATGACCACAATGGGTTTCGCGCCGTTTTCGAGAGCTTTTTTGAGCACGAATTTCGTCTGAGCCTGAGGCCCGTCATGGGCGTCCACCACAAGTAAAACGCCGTCGATCATCTTCATGATGCGCTCCACTTCGCCGCCGAAATCCGCGTGCCCGGGAGTGTCCACGATGTTCACATGGTAGTCCTTGTATTTGAATGCGGCGTTCTTGGCGCGAATCGTGATGCCCTTCTCGCGCTCGAGATCCATGGAGTCCATGATGCGGATCTCCTGCGAGATCGCTTGGTTGGCGCGGAATGTGCCGGACTGCTTGAGAAGTTGGTCGACTAGGGTGGTTTTACCGTGGTCAACGTGGGCGATGATGGCGATGTTTCGAATATGGTCCATTGTGGATCTTTGGGCGGCTGTGCTGAGCTCGGTTTTCTAAGGGGGAGCGCCTGCGCAGTCCGCCCTTTCTTTTGTCCGAACTTGAGGTGCTTGGGGGCGCACCCATGTGGGTTTTAAAAAAATTGGGGGCGCAATATGCCGTCACTCTTTGTGATACGCAAGGGAGTAGAGTGCTTTCTGCACGCTTGTAACTTGGGCAAGTTCATGAATCCCGGCATTATTTACGCCTAAAATGCCTCCTCATGGGGGCGAAATTTTGAATGCAAGGCTCTGGAACATAGAATTATGTGCCTGCGGTTTTTGAGGGTCGCGTCCCGAGCCGGGCTTTGGGAGCGGGGCTTCCTAACAAAACAAATTGCTGATAAAACCATTCAAAGCGTGCTTGCCGCATGGTCTGGCGTTAGGGGAATGTGGTGTTGTGCGTCCGTAGCTCAGCTGGATAGAGCATCAGATTTCTAATCCGATGGTCGCAGGTTCGAGTCCTGCCGGACGCGCCAGCCCCCCACGCCTTGGCTGCGCCGTTTGAAAGCTGACACTTGGTAGATCCGAATGAAGGTCCACGCTTGGCCCGCGCGCATTCCGTCGGGCTCTGTCGGAGTAGGGGCTGCGGAGGGTTTTAAT
>JBILKY010000024.1:0-20926 GCA_044376395.1 Chthoniobacteraceae bacterium
GTCCACATTCGATCGGCGATTCGAGCTGAGCTGCAATCAAGCTTGTGCTCGGGAGCATCGAGGCGGCGGTGAGCAGTTGTGAGGCGTTTGAGAGAAATGTGCGCCTGTTTTGCTGGGGGAATGGAGTGAAAATCATCCGGATATTCTGTTGGACAGGTCGCTGCTAGAGCAACAACGGGAGATGAACTGTGACGAGACTCAAGCAGGTTCCAGTTCAAATCTCATCCGGATAATTCCTGAAATAATCTTTCGGGCCGCACAACCCTGCTTTGACTCCAGTATTCATCGAAAGCAGCGAATGAACGAGTTTATCGATCTTTCGAGCACCGGAAATGTGCCGCGTGTCACAGCGGACTTTTCTTCCCGGCGGCCCGACCCAGAAAAAACCACATGCCGAACCCAAATAAAATGCCGCCGCATGTCCAGACCGGTATTCCAAGGATCGCGGCATCCCATGCATGCGCACCACTCTTTCCACTCCAGGCAGGCAGTAGACTCATGAACAGCCACATCAATCCCCCCCCAAACGGCGCCCAGCACGATCCACTTGCTCTTGGTGACAGGTTTTGGTACCGGTGACATCCCGTTCTCAACTTGAAACATCGGGCGCAGAGGTTTTCCTCGGAAATACATGTAGTACGGGGGCGCCCAAAAAGGAGAAGTCAGCAGAAGAGTCAAAAGCGAGAAGATGTTCCAGATGCAGGGAATCTCCTCTTTGCACACCGGGCAAGCGATACCTCGCCAATTACCGAAAGCTTGTTTGCCTGAGTGCAGACGGCCGAGGTGCATCATGCCGCATGAGGGGCAGGGAACATAAGAACGGTCTATCAGCGGCCCTTCGCATGACTTGCAAATCAACTGGGTCTTCGGCAATCGTTGCCCTAAAACGATTTCATTGAATGCCAGCGCGGGGTTCAACACCCAGTGCAGAATGAGCGGATGCGGAAGTGACCAGCGCCTGAAATTTGTACTGTCGCACTTCGGGCATTTCGGGGCTTGCGGAATCCTGTTCACGTCCTTGAACTTACGAAACAGGGTTTTTGATGTCGAGTAGAGATCGCCGGAACGTAGTTGCCGCTATTGCACCCAAATGAAAATCACACCGCATATGAAATGGATTTAATTCGGACTCATCACGCTGCTCGCGGCATCAGTGAAGCTGTTCGCAGACGACACTTTTGAAAACCCTGTTGTTACGGATCAGACCCACCCTGACCCATTTGTTTTCAAACACGACGACGGCTGGTATTACGGGCTTTCGACACATGAGGGTGCGCTCGATATTGTGATTTTCCGCAGCAAGGACCTCGTCGGGCTATATCGCGGAGAGCGCAGGGCAATTTGGAAGTCCACTGGCGCGGACTGGAATAAAAAAGATGTCTGGGCGCCGGAACTCCAGTGGTCGCGCGGAATCCAGGAATTGTGCTCGTTGGCCTTTCCGTAGCGGGTTCGCCAGTGGTAGAACTTCGAGCGGGCGATGCCAACCCAGCCAACGATCTGCAACTGGGAGAGGCCAGAGCGTTCGCCGCCCCATTTGTGGATAAAATCAATCACTTGATCTCGGGTGTCATGCGGGGTCCAGATCTCGGTCAGTCCTCCCAAAGACTTTTTTTTAGACGCACGTGCTCCTCCATGAGCTCGGCCAGTGCCTCGCTGCGCATCGCCAGTTTGCTTTCCAGAGCCACGAGCTTACGCTCCTGGTGCCCAACAACTCGGGAGGGGGAGCGTCCGGCTTCAAAAGCGGCGCTTCCCTTCTCGAAAAATGTCTTTTGCCACTGGTAAAAGAGTGTCGGCTGGATCTGGTGCTTGTCGCACACATCGCTCACCGGCACACGCTCGATGAGATGTTCTCGCAGGATGTTCACTTTTTGTTCCGGGGAGAAGTTACGTCGGGTTCTTTTCATTTCGGGCTCCATGGTGAGCCCAGTCTTTAACTCATCTCAGCCACTTTTCCATTTCCGTCTGGAGCAAAACAAACGGAGAAAGTTACCGTCATCGGAACGCGAAGAAACGGGCTGGGGCAAGGTAGCCCCCCCTTGGCGGCGCCCCTGTGGAACATCCTGCGCTCCGCTCCGGATGTTCCACAGGGATATCTCGGTAAACCCACTCTTGACCTGAGGGAGAAGACGCATAATTTTCCACCGTTGGTGTCTCACTCTTCGACCGGCATCCGCTGCACTTTTCGAGCGCCGTTTACATCTCGATAAATCTTTGCCCGTAGAATCAACAAATGTCATGCCCACACGTGTCTGACATTTTCGAGCCCACCGCTAGGGGGTGCTTGGCGTACCGCTTACAGATGTTGGATGTCCACCTGCCAACCACCGACGGGCGTGAAATCATGCTGAGCCGCTACACCCAATCCGAGCGGGAGGTGTGTCTGTTATTGGAGCACCTCAAGTTGACGCTCCCGGAGCAAGCGCCTCCGAAAATTTACAGTCCGGACAAAGACTCGAATTTGAAAAACGTGTAGTGCCGACCTTTTAAAAACGACTGCTCAAAATAAGACGTTTAGATCTTTTTGCCATGTCCAGTCCGCGAAGTCGGGTTAGCACCTTCAGTCCTCAGTCTTGGGCGGACGCCTTCAATTCCGGGGAATGGGAGGGGGTTGGCGCGCCGCCGCACTGTCAGCCGATTCCGCAACACTCCATCGACTGCCAGTGCAGCGGGTCGATGTGTTGTGCAGACTTTTACAGACAAATCTTTACACCCCCCGGTGTGGTCGATGTTAAAAATACGGTTACGGCTTCAGAAGGACGCAGTCTGTTGTACAAACTCGCGAGACTCGGTGTTTTGTAACGATAGCCAGCCTGAAAGGAGGATTATGGAAACCAACGCGTGCTCGTGGTGGAGCGTCGTGTTTGCTAAGCCAACAACGGAAATAGTGAACCACGAGGAAAATGAGGCTCCCCAAAATAAGTTCTGTTCTGTGCTCCGATTTCGTCCAGTGAAAGACTTCGCGAGTCCCCATCCCCAATAGCCTAAAAATAACACAATCGCGAACAGCCCAAAGATTCCCCGCTCCGCAAGCGTGTTCACAAATAGATTATGGGCATGGGAAAAAGGGAGAAAGTATTTTTCGTGGTTGAAAGTTTCTCCCCTAGTTTCCAGCCATTCGGAAATCCTTGCGTCAGATATCTCTCCGAAATTACCGACGCCGATTCCGAAAATCGGATTAGC
Source organism: Chthoniobacteraceae bacterium (assembly GCA_044376395.1). Taxonomy (GTDB): domain Bacteria; phylum Verrucomicrobiota; class Verrucomicrobiia; order Chthoniobacterales; family Chthoniobacteraceae; genus Chth-196. The sequence goes on from JBILKY010000024.1 coordinate 3,181, forward strand.
CCTCCAGGCAGTAAAGCCTCGGTTCCATATTTTATCGCGGTACGACAATTGGTTGTTGGCTTGGGCGTAAATCTGTTGCTTTTGAATCGTACCCTGCGCCAACACCATGGTTGCCGCGGCTACTATGATGAGGAGCATGGTGAGCCAAGTTTTCCGGATTGGTAGCCAGAGGTAGGCCACCAGGCAAAGGATGCCGATCATAACCAATTCGGTCCCCACCGCTGCGCGGCTATCGCTTGTGAGGACTCCAGCAAGAAGCATGGCAAAAGCGCCAAAAAATATAATGCGCTTCACCAATGAACAACGCTGTGTCGAATAGATTGCAAATGCAAAAGCAAGGCCGCTCATAATTGTCAAGTAAACGGCGCTGTGGTTGACATGGCCGACCGACTTGAGCTGAAGCGATTGATTGTATCCGCGTATTTTCCACAGCCAGAGGCCCTCGAGTTCCGCGATCACGCACGAGAAAAGCAGCATTACGAAGAGCGTCTTCCATTGGGCGACTCCGTAGCGTCCACGCCACAGGCAGAGCAGTAGGGCTGCCTGCATTAAAGGATCATTCAGAGCCAGCCATTCTCGTCCGCTGGGCGTTCGTATTCCGGCGAAAGCTGCAGCGAGGACACCGCTGGCGAGCGGTGCGAGCGTGATGGAATCCCAGAGTTTCCAGGGCCCTCCAAAATTCCGAGTGGGTGTCCGGTTGACCAGCCATGTCACGACGTAAAGAGCCAAAAAAATGGTCTTCGGAGCCTCCCGTAATGGTAGAAAAAATGCAAACAGCAGAAGGAACGCGAATTCACTGGGAGCCAAATATTTGCGCCAACCTGTTTCCGTCGGTCCCGGGCGATGAAGAGAATCTGGCAGTCTTTGCATGAATTGGCGCATCGGCGGAGTCTACAGATGATCAGGTGATCGTGGAGGAGATTAGTTGGAGGGGTGGAGCATGTTCGAAATGCGTTCCACGGATTTTGCCGGCAACCATCCGCTGCCAAGCCCCGGAATCGAGCACTGCACCCACCCGGCGCTTTCGTTCAGGATCCGGACCCGGCTTCCCGCAGGTAACTCGCCGAGCGAACGGGCCGGATCCGCGGGCGCGCCCCGGACCGTCACGCTCCGTTCGCGCACGAGTGCGGCGTCCGCCTCCAGCATCGCGTCGTATTTCCACGCGGCCCCGAGCAAAGCGGCGCAGCAGCCGCACGCGCCGGTAAGCGCCGCGAACTTGGCGCGGTGTTTGACCGCTCCAAGCCACCAGGCGCAGACGCACAGCCACACGCCTCCGGCAAACACCCACAGCTCCAGACCGATCGTTCCGGCACTGCGCAGCGTGCTCCACCAGCGTTTGGGCGGGAAGAGCGCGCCGGTCGCGCGCCGGGCATCGTCGAGCGCTTGGATTGACGCGCCATGGCCGGGGTCGATTCGCAGGGCGCGCTCCCATTCCAGCATCGCGCCTGCCGGATCGCCCAGCGCCTCGCGCGTGCGGGCGAGATTGAAGCGGATGGAGGCTGTGTCTCCTTGGGTCAGGGCGAGTTCGTAGGATTTTTCCGCTTCGTCGAATTTGCCTTCTTTAAAGAGCGCGTTTCCCTTTTCAAAGGCGGACGGTGCGGCATCCAATCCGTACGCGATTCCCACCATTCCTCCGGATGCGGCCAAACCGAAGAGGAGGAGCAGCGCAAACGGGATGAATTTGCGGTGAAAGCGTCGGGGCGAGCCAGAGGGCCTCGCGCTGGTCATTTGATTCGGAGGAACCAATCTGAAATGCGGCGGGGTGTGGCGTAGATTCATCAGCTGATCGCCTCCAGCAAAGCCCTCACGCGTTCACGTTCCTCTCCGTTCATCTCAGACTTGGACTTTGCGCCTCCGAATCTCAGGTTTGCGTCGGCGTCAAAGAGCCAGCGCAAATCCCGCAGGCGTTCATCGTTGAGAGTCAGTGCGTTTGAAACGTCTGAAATGTCCATCGCTTCAGCTGGAAGACCTTTTTTCGCTGCGGCACGGAGTTGGACGACGCGCTTGGCTTGTTTGAAAAACGTCTCGGGTTCCGCGCTTGTGAAAAGTTCGCGTTGAATCTTGGCGGCTTCCTTTAGCAGCCCCGGAGTGGGCCCCGCTTTCGCAATCCGTTGCGCGTTCCATCGCATGAAAAGCGCCGTGAGCAGCGCGGCGCCCAGCACAGATTGAGTCGCCCAGAACCATCGGCGGCTTGTCCAGAACGCGTGACGCTCCATCGACGGCGCGGCGGTCTCCAGAAGCACGGGAGCGGCCTGAGGAGGTTGGGCGGGTTCTGCGGGCTTGGGCTTTGCAGCCTGGTTGGGAAGCGCGGCGGCGGCTTCCTGCTCTGCTTTTTGCGGCTCAACCTTCGGTGCGCCGTCGACCGTCAGGGCTGCGGGGATGCTTTGCTGTGTTTGATAGCTGCCCGAGTCGGGGTCGAATGCGGAAAACTCAAACACCGGCGACTGGGTTTGGTTGGTTTCTGGCACCACGGCGATCTTGAACGTCTTGACGCCGCGGAACCCGAATTCGTCCGCTTTGGAAAACGAGATTTCCGGGGGATACACCCGCCAGCCGTCCCCGTTTTTGATTGGCGGCGCTTCAATGCGGTCGAAGTTGCCCTCGCCCTCGACCTGCAGGGTCATCACGAGGGGTTCTCCCATCTTGATGCGGGATTGCGCCGCGTTGGCGCTGAAACGGAACCGGCCGATTGCGCCGTGGAACGAGTCCGGTTTTCCTTGTGCGGGAAGTTCCGCGATCTGCATCTGGTGCTCGGTGAGAGTCACCCGCTTTTCCTGCAGGACGGTCGGCTGGTTGTCGAAGGGGAATCCGTCAAAGATCCCGCCAAACGGGCCGCGGTTGGCGTTGCGCTTTTTCTGCGCGGTGGCCATCTGGATATTGAAATGAATCGGGCCCAGCGGCACCTGGCCGCTTTTGATGGCGGTCAGCACGGTCTTGAAAAAGAGCGTGTCGTACTCGCGGCCGTCGCGGACGATCTGGCGTTGCTGGGGCTGTTGGAAAGGGATTTTCGTGAACGCGTCCGTTTCGAATTGCGGGAGGCGCTCGATTCTCCAGCGCACGTCTGTCGGCACCAGCAGCCGGACTTCCACGGGGAAGGTTTCGCCCACGTAAACTGGTCTTCTCGGGATTTCGCACTCGACGAAGGGCATGGCCCCCGGCTGCTGCGAGGGGTCTTGTCCCGAATCCAGGACCCGGAGCACGATCGGCTGCGTTTCGTAGCGCTGTCCTTTCACCTGCACTGGAATCGCCGGGATTGTGATTTCGCCGAGTTTCGTGGGCGAAACGAGGTAGCGGTGCGTGATGCTTACCGAGAGTTCAAAGTTGATGAGCGTCGTCTGAATGGACGGGCCGATGTATTGCACTTGCGCGCCTTCAATGCTGACTTCCGGCGGCTGGCGGGGCTCCTGAGAGCCGTTGATGGTGAGCGCGAGCTGCACCGGTTCGCCTGCCGTGGTGGTGGGCGGTTGCAGAGACGCCGTCACCGAGACCTCGACTCCCAAAACCGTGCTCGACCCGAGGCATGCGAATCCAAGCAGAACAGCCAGGCAAACCTTCAAAGCCAGCCCGAGGAATCCTCGCGCTGGGGCTTTCACTGAGGAGGCCGGTTTGGAGTGATGTCTGTTCATGCGGCGAACCACAAAAGCGAGGGGGCGGAGTTCAACGAGCGGTGCAACGGAGCATTTCGGACTGACGAGTACGATGGGAGGATGCGGCGATGGGACGATAAGGACGATGCGGTGAAAGCGGGCTTTGCGCGAGGCGCGTGGTCTGGATGGTTTGCGTTGAGTGTTTTTGGGCGAGGCGTGGATGGAATCGTCACGCGATCGTGGGATCGCGTTACCACGTTTTTCCTTCCTTGGAGCGGGCGGTGTTTTTCTGCTGCTCGGTTCCCCAAAGGTTGACCCTCCGGTCTTCGCTCCGGAGCGCTTCCAGCAAGGCCTTGGCCTGCGCAGAGGTGATCTTTCCGTCGCCTCCCTGCGGCTGTTCCTGTTTTTTATCGTCCTGTTTTCCGTCCTCGCCATCCACGGGAACGTTCTTGAGCTCGCCGCGCTCTTTCTGCTCGGGATTCTCCTCTTCCTTTGTCGGAGGCGCCTCGCCGTCCTTCGACTCTTTCTTTTCACCCTCGTTGGAATCCTTCGGTTTGCCGTTCTGATCCTTGTTCTGTGAATCTTTCTGGTCTTTGGATCCGTTTTGTTTGGAGGAATCCTTTTGCTCGTTTTGGTCGCCTTCCTTCGACTCGGATTTATCGCCTTCGGAGTCCTGCTCGTTCTCCTGTTTGTCCTTGTCGTCTTTTTTGTCGTTCTTGTCCTTCTTCTCGTTTTTCTGCTGAGGCGGTGGCGGAGGCTGGGCGAGAATCTTCTTAACGAAATCCCGGTTGACTGCGGCGTCCTCGAAAGTCGCATCCTGACGGATCGATTCCTCGTAGTGGTCGATCGCCTGCTGCAGAGCGTTGGTGTCCTGACCGCGTCGTCCCTGACGCGCCTGTTGCACGAGGGTGTTGGCAAAATTGTATTCCGCCCGGCTGCGAAGCAGCGGGTCTTTTGAGTTAAGCGCCTTGCCAAATGCGTCGATCGCCTCCGCCCATTGCTTGTTCTTGTATGCGGCTGCGCCGAGGTTGAATGCGCGTTCCGCGGATTCACGGTCCGCCGCGAGGTCCGCGTTAAAGGCTTCCTGCGCGGCTGCGTACTCGCCGGCGTCGTACAAGGCGCGGCCGTTTCGTTTTTCCTCGGGCGTCAGCGCGCGTGCCGGGGTGCTGCCGGTCGGGTTCGCGGCGGCTCCGGAGGCGTTCGCGGGAGCGGTGCTTGCATTTTCCGAGGTGGCAGCGGCTGCGGTCGCCGCGGTTGCGGATCCGAGTCCGCTGCAGAACAGCCCGAACGCCAGCACCGCAAGCGCGCGGCGCCGGACGCCTTCGCTCATGAGGAATCCCGCGGCGATCAGCAGCATCGCGGCACCGAGCGGCCATTGGTAGCGCTCGATCGCCACGGAACGGCCTTCCAACTGCACTTCGTGTTCGTCCATAAGAGCAATCCCTTCAACGGCTATTTTGCGCATCTCCGCGGGACCGGACAACAATCTTGTGTAAAACCCGCCGCCGGCCTGCGCGATCTGGCGCAGGCGCCCCTCGTCGAGCTTGGATTGGACGACGTTTCCCGCCGCATCTTTGACGTACTCGATGCCGCCGCCCTGCTGTGCGGGCACCGCGAGAACCGCGCCCTCCGGGCTGCCGACGCCCACGGTGAAAATCCGCATTTTTGCGGAAAGCTCCTGGGCGATGGCCACCGCGTCTTCCTCCAGTTCTTCGCCATCCGTGATCAGTACCAGTGCCCGCTGGCCGCCTTCTGAATGGTCAAACGCCTCTTCCGCGCACCGGAGCGCCCCCGCAATGTTGGTTCCGGGCAGAGGGATGAGCTCAGGGCCGAGCTCCTGCATTGCGGTCAGGACCGCTGCGTGATCGGCGGTCACCGGCGCCTGCAGAAAGGATGATCCTGCAAACGCGACCAAGCCGACGCGGTCGCCCTTGAGCTGTCGCACCAGATCCTCCGCGGCCATCTGCGCGCGTTTGAGGCGCGACGGGGGAAGATCGCCCGCCAGCATCGAGCGTGAGACATCCACCGCGATGATCACGTCCCTGCCGCGGCCTTTGCGCTCCTGCAGGATCTCGCCGAGTTGCGGCCGGGCCAGGGCCAGCGCCGCGAGGGCTACTCCGGCGATGAGCAGGGAGGTGCGGAGCCCGCGCCATTTGGCTTGCCCCACCAACAGTTCGCGCAGTCGCTGGGCGACCATCTGCAAGACCCGCGTCTTTGCGCGACCGGCCGAGGCGAACCAGAGCGCAGCCAGCAGCGGTGCGAGGACGAGAATCCACAGCGCGGAAGGCTCCGCAAACTTCAGCCGGTCCAGCGAGGGGCGTTGTGCCGAGATCAGGCTTCGAGCCGGTGATTCGGTGACCGCAAGAGTTAGATTCTGGTTCGTAGGAATTCCGGTCATGGACGAGTTCCTCTATCACCTACCCTATTAGACCGAAACCGGGTGGGAATGTTGAAGTGAAATGTGTTTTTTTGCGAAATCACGGCAGCCTCCTTCCAAGGCTCAGCGACCACAGTAGCGAGATGGCCGTCAGCGCCACGCCGAGACCTAGCGGCCAGAAAAACAACTCCCGAAAACTCCGGGAGCGCTGCGCTTCAACCGGGACTTTTTCAAGCTGATCGATCTCGGAGAAAATGTTCCGCAGCGACTCGGAATCCGTCGCTCTGTAGAACTTGCCGCCCCCGATCTCCGCGACTTTGCGCACCTGGGCTTCGTCGACGGTGACGAGCACCTGCTGGTAGGTGGTGTTCCCGAACATGTCGCGGACCGGGATGGGCGCGTAGCCGCGGCTGCCGGCGCAGATCGTGTAGATCTTCATCCCGAGCGCGCGCGCAGCTTCCGCGGCGGTGTTCGGGCTGATCTGCCCCGCGTTGTTGTCGCCATCGGTGAGCAGCACGATGAGCCGCGTGTGCGCTTCCGGGTTGTCGCCCAAGCGGCGCGCGGACGAGGCGAGCGCGGAGCCGATGGCGGTGCCGTCCTCTACCATGCCGATTTTGATGCGCTTGAGGTTTTGTTTAAGCCAGTCGTGGTTGAGCGTGAGCGGGCTCACCAGGTAGGGGCGTCCCGCGAAGGCGATGATGCCGATCCGGTCGTTCGGCCGGCCCTCGATGAACTCCTCGGTGATCTGTTTCACGGCTTCGATGCGCGTGGCGCGTTGGGACCCGATGGTGAAATCTTCCGCCAGCATTGAGCGGGAAACGTCCAGCGCCACCAGAATGTCGACGCCGCTTGCCTTGATCACCTCCACATCCTTGGCAAGCTGCGGACGCGCCATCGCGACCGCCATCGCAGTCCAGCCAGCCAGCAGTAATCCGAGGCGCAGGCTGCCCCAGCGCTCTTTGACGGGCGTGCCGAGGTCTTTGAGGATGGCCACTCCCGAAAAGCGGATCGCAGGCGCGCCGCCGGGCCGCCCAAAGCGCCAGATGAACACGGGGAGCAGCGCCAGCAGAGCAAAAGCCCAGGGCGCATCCCAAACCAGAAGTCCGGCTCCGAGGTTCATGCGATGTCTCCTCTCACGGTTCTTTCAGCCATGAGCAACAACTCAATCCTCGCCGCGCTCCCCGCAACGCCTTTCGCGAATTTAATCATGTCGCACTGTCCCAAAAAGGAGCGCAGCAGTTGGAGTTGGTTTTCCGCAAAGCGGTGCGACTTTTGCACGGAGCCGAGAAATTCCTCCGTCGTCTGGCGGGGCGCGTTCAGTCCGTGTTTCGCCTCCAGAAAGCCGCGCAAGATCTCTGCCGCGGCAGCCGCAAAATCGCGGTCGGAAAGTTTTTCGCCTGCGACGCCGCGGAGTGCATCGAGAGCCTTGAGGGCGACTTGAACCGGATCCGGCGGCGGCGGCGCGGGGCGGGCGCGGAGTATCCACCGGCGCGCGGTCCAGATGGCGGCTGCGAGCGATCCGAGGCCGGCGAGCGCGGCCGCAGTCACGGTCTTCCAGTTCCAGAAAGGCACGTCCACAGGCGGAGCGATATCGCGGAGTGCTTCCTGGGCTTGGCCTCCCGGTACCATCGCTCCGATGCCGGGCAGCCCGGAGGTTCCGGCGCCCGGACCGCCGAATTGCGGGAGCGCGTTGGGATCTACCGTGACCGATTGCGAGGCCTGCCCCTGCGAGATGGGCGGAGATTGTGCTGGGAGCGTGGCGAGGAACACGGGCGCCGCAGCCGCAAGCATGAGGCCTGCGGCGAATGCGGATGGTTTGGGGAAATGCGCGCTCTTCATGCCCTGACTCCGGAGCGGCGTTCCCGGTTTTTGAAAAAGGTTTGGAGCGCGGGGAGCCAGTCGCGATCGGTGCGCAACGAGATGCGGTCGACTCCCGCGCGGCGGAGTTCGTGCGCGAGTTGCTCCGAGCGTTTCGCCACCGCGGCCGCGTAAGCTTCGCGCACCTCGGCGCTGCCCGTGGCGACTTCGAGGATTTCGCCGGTTTCGGCATCCTCCAGGCGCACGGTTCCCATGTCGGGGAGGGTTTCCTCGCGCGGATCCACGAGGGTCATGGCGACCAGATCGTGCCGGCGTCCGGTGATGGAAAGTTGTTTTGAAAATCCATCGGCTTGAAAATCGCTCACCAAAAACACGACGCTGCGCCGGTGGATGAGCCGGTTGAGGCGTTCGAGGGCGCCCGCAAGATCGGTGCCGCGTCCAGTGGCTTTGAAGAAGAGGATTTCACGGATGATACGCAGCGCGTGGCGCCGTCCGCGGCGCGGCGGGATGAACAGTTCGACGTGGTCTGAGAACAGGAGCAGGCCGACCTTGTCGTTGTTGCGGATGGCGCTGAAAGCCAGCACGCAGGCGGCTTCCGCGGCGAGTTCGCGTTTGCTTTGTTCGACACTGCCGAAGTCCCCCGAGCCGCTTATGTCGACCATCAGAAGCACGGTGAGCTCGCGTTCTTCGGTGAATTTTTTGACGTAAGCTTCGCCGCGCACTTCGCCAAGGCGCGCCGTCACGTTCCACTCGATGAAGCGCACTTCGTCGCCGGCCTGGTATTCGCGGACCTCCTCGAAGTTCATGCCGCGTCCCTTGAAAACGCTGCGGTACTGTCCCGAGAAAGCCGCCTCGACGCGCGCCCGGGTGCGCAGTTCGAGGCGCCTGATTTTTTTGAGAATCTCCCGGGTGTTTTCCATGGGTGCTTTTGATCCGGCGTCCGGCGGTTGTGCGGGCTGATGACCTGTTCCGCCCGAGCGCTGGGCGGAACCGTTCCGGCCGCTGGGCCGCGGTCTTAGGGCACTGGCAGATGTTGAAGCAGCTTGGCGATGATGCTTTCGCTGGTGAGATCTTCCGCCTCTGCTTCGTAGCTCACCAGAATGCGGTGCCTGAGCACGTCGGGGGCCACGGACTTGACGTCCTGCGGGGTCACGTAACCGCGCGCATTCAGGAACGCGTTCGCGCGGGCGGCGAGGGTGAGAGCGATCGTGGCGCGCGGGGAGGCACCGTAACGCAGCATGCCGTCGAGGCCTTGCACGCCGTAGGAAGCGGGTTCGCGCGTCGCGAAAACGAGGTCGACGATGTAATCTTTCACGCGGTCATCGACGAAGATCTGGTTCACCATTTCGCGGGCTTTGATGATGTCTTTCGGGTCGATAATGGCGCTCACTTCAAGCTTGGGGCTGGAGGTGCCCATGCGGTCGAGGATCGAGCGCTCCTCCGAGCGGCTCGGGTATCCGACTTTGAGCTTGAGCATGAACCGGTCCAGCTGCGCTTCGGGCAGCGAGTAAGTGCCCTCCTGTTCCAGCGGGTTCTGTGTGGCGAGCACAAGGAACGGGTCGGGGAGAAGGAACGTCTGGTCGCCGATTGTGACTTGCCGTTCCTGCATCGCCTCGAGCAGCGCGCTCTGGACTTTGGCGGGGGCGCGGTTGATTTCGTCGGCGAGGATGAGGTTTGAAAAGAGGGGACCCTGCTTGGTGGTGAATTCGCCCGTGCGCGGGTTGTAAATGAGCGTGCCGATAAGGTCGGCCGGGAGCAGGTCGGGCGTGAATTGGATGCGTTGGAAGCCGGTGTGGATGCTCTGGGCGAGGGTTTTGACCGTCAGGGTTTTTGCGAGCCCGGGAACGCCCTCGAGGAGAATGTGGCCGTTGGTGAGGAGGCCGATGAGAAGACCTTCAACCAGTTGCTTTTGCCCGACCACCACGCGGGAAATTTCTTTTTCTAACGGTCCCACCCAGTGGCTGGTGAGACGGACTTGTTCGGTGATTTCCTCAGGATTTGGCATGGCGTCGAAAATGAGACACTTGCCTCTATCTGAATGTTCGATTGTGGGAAAGGCCTCAGATTTCGGGGGGCATCCGTTTCGCTGCGTGGGAAAGCGCCGCCAGGCCTCGAAGTTCTGCCCCTGGGACCGCGCAGCCCCAGCTGCGCTTACACCTGATCTCACGGGATAGCGCGGGTTATCCAAAGCTGTGCGCCGAAATTGGTTGGAGGGCGTCGGGCCTCCACAGGGTGAAGAGGTAATGAAAACGACGCTTCGCTCGTTGCGCAGCCTCTTTGGTGTAATCCGCGGCCGGGCGCAGCTGGGGTTCCGCGTTCCCGGGGGCTGTGGACGGGGCAAAGATGCGGAACTTACCCAAGTTCCACGTTCCAGTACGCCAGGTCGATGAAGTGTCGCCAGCTCTCTTGTGGCTTGGTGTCGAAGGTGATGTGCAGGAAGGGCTGCCAGCGGGGGCGCTCCGGCTTGCGGCGCAGGCGCATTCCAGCCTCGTGCGGCAGGCGGTTGGCTTTCTTCGTATTGCAGCGGATACAGGAGCAGACGATGTTTTCCCAGTTGGTTTCGCCCCCGCGGTCGCGCGGGATGACGTGGTCCAAGTTCAGATCCTTGCGGTCGAATACCTTGTCGCAGTACTGGCAGGTGTTTTTGTCCCGCTCGTAGATGTTGTGCCGGGTGAATTTCACTTCCTTGCGTGGCATGCGGTCGAAGAGGAGCAGCACGATCACGCTCGGCACCCGGATCTTGAGCGAGACGGTGCTGACCATGTCCCCCTCGGGTTCGCGCTCCGACAGGTCCCGCCAGCTGGCGAAGTCGTGTGTGAAGAAGTTGCCATCTGCGGAGTGGACCACCTGCGCTTGACCGGCGCAGAGCAGCACAAAGGCGCGGCGGGCGGAGCAGACGTTGACCGCTTGCCAGAGGCGGTTGAGTACGAGGACGGTTCGTTCCAGCATAAGTGACGCTCAAAAACTGCGGACAGACTTTGCAAATACCGCCGAAGCGGCTGGGAGGCTGCCAGACCCGGTGACGCCGAAGGTGCAATTCGCTCCCTGGAGACGTCCCAGCCTGGCGGCGGACTCCCGTGAACGGAATGAAAACCTAGCAGTCCCCTCAAAAAGAGTCAACGGGACCCCTTGATTGTCACAAATTTGTCGGGATTCAGAATGCCCTTCGGGTCGAGCGCGGCTTTGATGTTTTCGTGCAGCGCTCGATTGACCGCTGAAACCGCTTGGGGCCACCAGCGTTGTTTCGCAATGCCGATCCCGTGTTCGCCTGTGATCGCGCCGCCCCATGCGAGGACTTGCTTGAACAATTCGTCGAGGGCCCGGTCGACCTTGGATTTCACCGTGGCGTCGGAGTGGTAGCCGGCGGCCATGATGTTCACATGGATGTTGCCGTCACCCGCATGCCCGAAGCAGGCGATCGGAAATCCGGAGCGTTTACTGAGTTTTTCGGCGAACCGTGCGAGATCGGTGACGCGGCTGCGCGGCACAACGATGTCCTCATTCAGCTTGGTGAGGCCGGTGGCTTTCAGGGACTCGGAAAACTTGCGGCGCAGCGTCCACAGCGCCTCGCACGCTTCCTCGCCAACCGCACGCTTGACGCTCAACGCGCCGCGTCCTGCCAGGAGCTTTTGGAGGGCGAGCGACTCTGCGCGGACCGACGAAGGCTGGCCGTCCAGATCAACGAGCAAATGCCCTTCGCCGTCGGGAACAATCGCCTTGCCGCAATGCACGCGGGCGGAGCGCAGCGTGAAGGAATCCGCGATTTCAAGAGCGGACGGCAAAAACCCTGCCTTGAACACCGCTTGCACCGCATCCGCAGCTTCACGGAATGTCGCAAAGGCGGCGGAGAGACTTGCGCGTGCCGGGGGCAGCGGAAGGAGGCGCAGCGTGGCCTCCGTGACGACACCGAGCAATCCCTCGGAACCGACAAACATCCCGACAAGGTCAAAGCCCGTCTTGTTTTTGTGGGTGCGGCCTCCGGCGCGAAGGATGTCGCCGTTGGGCAGCACGACTTCCAAGCCGAGCACGTAGTGGCGTGTGACGCCGTATTTTAAGCAGCGCGGGCCGCCCGCGTTGGTGGCGATGTTTCCTCCGATGCTGCAGTCCTTGAGGCTCGCGGGATCGGGTGGATAGAAGAGCCCGCGTTTGCGCGCTTCCGACTGCAGTCGGCCGGTGATGACTCCGGGTTCGACCACCGCGACGCCGTCTTCAAAATGGATTTCCTTGATCCGTTGCATGCCGGCAACGGAGAGCACGATCCCCCCGCGCAATGGCACGCAGCCGCCGACGTAGCCGTATCCGGCGCCGCGTGGAGTGACAGGCACTCCGACCTTGTTCGCGTAGGCGAGGACTTTTGAGACGTCCTCGGTGCTTTCCGCGCGGACCACCGCTTCCGGCGGGTGGCTGGCAAACCACTTGTCGCTCGCGTGCGAGGAGAGTGTGGCCGCGTCATCGCTCACGAGCCTTGCTCCGACGATCCGCCTGAGATCACGCGTCAGCGTTTGAAGCTTTCGAGCCATTTCTTTTTGATCTCCTCCTCCGAAAGCTGGGATGGTTTTTTCGCGGCGGGAGCGGGTGTAGAGGAGGCTTTCTCCGCAGTTTTGTCCGCCGAAGCCGCTGGTTTTGGAGACGGGGAGGAGGCGCTTGATGCGGTTGATCCTGGAGCAGGCGAGGGCGCGCCGGGGGCTGCGGGTTTTGAAGACTTAAAGATTGAGAATGTTTTCTTCTCCTCCTTTTTTGGCTGTGAGGTTGGCTTGGACGCAGGCGCAGGAGCGGCTGTTGGATCGGCCGCGGGCTTCGGCGCGGCTGGCCGGTCGAGGGCGAGAAGTTCCGAAACGGTCACGAACTTGAATCCTTTTTCGGTGAGTTTATCGAGCGTCTCGGGCATCGCGTCCACGGTGGATTTGTGGATGTCGTGTGCGAGTACGATTGAGCCCGCTTGCGTGTGCGAAAGGATCTCGTTTTGGACGCGTGCCGCATCGCGGACTTTCCAATCGAGCGGGTCTACGCTCCAGAGGATGACCTTGTATCCAAACTCGCTATTGGCGGTGCGCCGCTGGGGCTCGCTCAAGGCGCCGTACGGGGGTCGCAGCAATTTCATGGAAACGCCGGTTGCCTTCAGTACCGCTTGATGCGTTTTGTCCAATTGCTCGTGCACTGCGCTCTGTGACATCGAAGCGAGCACCGGATGCGTGTAGGAGTGGTTTGCGAGTTCGTGGCCCTCGGCAACGATGCGCTTGAGGATGTCGGGGTATTCTGTGGCATTCTGGCCCACGACAAAAAATGTGGCGCGGATGCCGCGTTGTTTGAGGATGTCGAGGAGTTGCGGGGTGTTTGTTTTGTGCGGACCGTCGTCAAAAGTGATTGCGATCTCCTTGCCTTCGACTGTGCACGAAGAGAAAGAGATCTTCCCGCTGTTTGTGGCGGCTTTCGTTGCGACTGGTTGCGAGGGGGTGGACGGGGAATCCTCGCTTGTAGGCGCTTCGGCGACGATTGGCTCCGGGAGGGCGGCGGGTGCGGAGGGAGCAGCAGGCGCCGAAGAGGCCGCTGGCGCTGAGGGGGCCGCTGGCGCTGCCTCCTGCGCGTCGAGTGGAAGGTGAGCGATGAGAATGCAGGCGGCGCTGGTGAGAAGGCGGACTGTGGAGAAGGGTGGCTTCGGATTTGTCATGCAGAAGATGTTCACAATGGCTCAAGAAGCTGTGGAAAGGCAACAGCGGGTCCGGAGCGATGGTGATGTTTTTAAAAAACGCGTTTTCAAAAAACCATCGGTGAGCCTTCCTGCATCCAAGCGATCCGGCTTTGCATCGCGCGGGCTTGTGCAGCGAGGCGGAGCCTTTCGGGCGGTTCCTCGAGGGGTTCGTACGACAGACGGAAGGTGCCGTAGTGCATCGGTACCATCAGCTGTGCGTTCAGCTCGATGAAGGCTTCCAGCGCTTCCTCGGGATTCATGTGGACCGCGCGCAGGCTCGGCGGGTCGTATGCGCCGATTGGCAGCAGCGCGACGTCGATCGGGAATCGCGCGCCGATTTCGCGGAACCCGTCAAAGTACGCCGTGTCACCGCAGTGATAAACCACGCGGCCCGCAACCTCGATGATGAAGCCCCCGAAACCGCGGTGCGAATCGTGAAGCATCCTCGCGCCCCAATGGTGGCAGGGCGTCAGCGTGACGCGCACGGGGCCGTATTCAAAGCTTTCCCAGTAGTGCAACTCCTGCACGACGCGAAAGCCGAGGTCGTGTACAAGGTTGCCGACTTCAAAAGGAACCACGACGGGCTGGTCGGCTGCGATCCCGCGCAGGGTGCGGCGGTCGAGGTGGTCGAAGTGCGCGTGGGTGATCAGGACGAGGTCGATGCCGGGAAGCGCGTTGAGTTCAACGCCTGGATTGCGCATGCGCTTGATGCCCTTCACCCAGTTGCTCCAGATCGGGTCGATGAGGATGTTCAGTCCGGCGGTCTGGAGCAGAAAAGACGCGTGGCCGATCCACGTGAGCGCGAAATCGTTGCCCTGCAGCCGGGGCCACTCGGGGCGCAGGGAGCGGCCCTCGCGCTTGGTGAAAAGCGAGGGGAGCAGGATTTCTGTCACGGGGTTCCTGCGTGTCCAGGCGGCCGCCGGTCGCAAACCCACCGCGGACGCGCTGGTGTCAGGAGCGAAAGCGGCATAGGCAGACTTTCGGATTTCCGCTGTCGAACGGTTTCGGGATGGCTTCTGCACAGCGCGCTCAAAGTAGTCGCGATTGTTAGTTACGGCAACCCAATCCTCTGCCGGATCGCGTTGGCTTGGCAGTCTTTGTTGCGATCCGCAGGAAGTGTGCATCAAGGGTTTGGACAATCAGCTCCGGAGCTGGCAAGAAGTCCGCATGCATCCGCAAAAGAGCGCCTTGCGCCTTCAAATGCGTCAGATTCTGCGATCCCGCTCGGCGGAGTACGCCGCGCGTTCTCTTGGGATCCGCGAAAGGATTCTCGCGCATCCGGATTGGGTAGCGGCGGGCACGGTGGCGCTGTTTTGCCCGATGGAGTGCGAGGTGGAGCTGCTGGAGTTGCTCCCGGTCGCGGGGAAGCGCGCGATTTTTCCGGCAGTCGCCGAGTCGCGGCTGGAGTGGCGGGAGGTGAAAGGCGTGTCGGAGTTTACGAGATCCGAGCGGTTCCCGGATCTCAGGGAACCCTCTGGCGGCGCGGTCGTGTCGCTGGCCGAGGCGGATTTGGTCGTCGTGCCGGGACTCGCTTTCACTCGGTGCGGGAAGCGGCTGGGTCGCGGCGGTGGCTTCTACGACAGGGCGCTTGCGGATCTGCCGAAGACGGTCAAGCGACTGGGGATTTGCTTCGAATTTCAGGTGGTCGAGGATTTGCCGACCGAATCGCATGATGCGCCTCTGGATGGTTTGCTGTTTGGATGACCGGGGCGGGTGTTCCACGCAAGATCGGGGCGGGCACTGGACTGAGCTAATAATACCAGGTGGCTCGGGGTTAACCTCGGGGTTGACCGTGAGCTTGGCTGAATCACGGAAGATAGCTGACCGAAGTTTTCCCAGGCAGCGAGCGTTCGCCGTCGGTTAAAACATGAAAAAGATCACAAGTAACTGTCGGCAAGAGTTTTTAAATTTTGCGATGGGGTTTTCAGGAACGCGGTCCGTTGAGCGCCAGCTCCTGGGACCGCGCAGCACCAGCTGCGCTCGGACGCGGATCGCACCGGAGAGGCAGCATGGCAGGCAACTGGCGAAGGTGGCGCAAGCCCACACAGGGTGTCGGTGTGTACGCGCAGCCGGGGCTGCGCGGTCCGAGGGGGATCTGACTCTTCAACTCGTTTTAAGCTTAGTTTCCATTTACACGATTGGTGTTATTCAATGACTGGCTTGGGAATTTTGAGGTATTCCACAGGTCTCCTTAATCTCCCCTTCAAATTCACAATCTGCCCCTTTCCTTGAATCGTGAGACCCATTGTTTATTTAATCCCCCTCTTCGGAACGCTGCTTTGTTGGCAGCCGTCATTGTTCGCCGAAGCCAAGACCAAGGTGGACTTCGCCCGGGAAGTGCGGCCCATCCTTTCAAATTATTGCTTTCATTGCCACGGACCGGATGACAAGAACCGCAAAGGCGGCGAAGGAAAAGGACTGCGGCTCGATCAGGAAGACGGCGCGCGCGCTGATCTGGGCGGCAGGTTCGCCGTGGTGCCGTTGCATCCTGAAAAGAGCGAAATTCTTGAGAGGATTCTCTCCACGGACTCGGATGAAGTGATGCCGCCCCCGAAGACGGGCAAAAAACCGACGGCCAAGGAAATCGAAATCCTCCGGCGCTGGATTTCCGAGGGCGCGCCATGGGCGCCCCACTGGGCGTACTCAAAGCCGGTGCGCCCGAGTCTTCCCGAGGTGCCTAAAAGCCTTTGGAGCGGCCATCCAGTCGACCGGTTTTTGATGGCGCGACTGATTGCCGAGGGCTTAAAGCCCAATACACAGGCCCAAAGAAGCACGCTGATCCGGCGCGTTTCCCTCGATCTGACGGGTCTTCCTCCCGTTCCAGCCGAGGTCGATGCTTTCGAAAAGGACGCTGCGCCGGACGCCTACGAGCGGATGGTGGACCGCATGCTCGCCAAGAGTTCGTTCGGTGAACACTGGGCCCGTTTGTGGCTGGATCTGGCGCGTTACGCGGACTCCGCTGGGTACCCGAGTGATCCGGGGCGCAATATTTGGGCCTACCGCGACTATGTCGTCAGGGCGTTCAATGAGAACAAGCGCTTTGACCAGTTCACCATCGAACAGCTGGCTGGAGATTTGCTTCCAAACCCGACGCAGGAGCAAATCGTAGCGACAGCGTTTCATCGCAACACGATGACCAATAATGAGGGCGGAACTTCGGATGAAGAGTTTCGCAACGCAGCCATCGTTGATCGTGTTTCGACCACTTGGTCCGTGTGGCAGGGAACATCGATGGCCTGCGCGCAGTGTCACACGCACAAATTTGATCCCATCTCGCATCACGATTACTTCAGTTTTTTTGCGATTCTCAATCAAACCGAGGACGCTGACCGGCGCGACGATTCGCCTTTCCTTGAATTTTATCTGCCGGAAGAAAAAGAGAAAAAAGAGGGGTTGGAAAAAAGCATTCAGGAGCTGGAAGCTGTTTTCAAAAATCCGCCCGAGGCTTGGCTCCAAAACTTCGCCAAGTGGGATCAGGAGTATCCGCGTGATTTGCAGTGGACGCGCCTGTCGCCCTCTCGGGTAGTCGCGCAGTCGGGGGTTACTCCGACAGTCCGCGCGGACGGCTCGCTCTATTTCTCAAAGCCTGCCGAAAAAGGCGGCGAGGATTACGTGATTGATGCTGCGGTGGCGGGCGGAAGCATTTCGGCGATCCGTTTGCTGACGGTGAACGACGATGCGCTGCCTGGAAAAGGCGCGGGATTCGGCGCAAACGGGTCGTTTTCGATCGATTCAATCCGCGCCGTTCTGGTTCCCAACGGGCTGCTTGGAAGGAACGCAAGGTACGTGAGGGTGGAGCTCACTGGGAAGACGCGTCCGCTGCAGTTGGAGGAAATTGAAGTGATGTCCGGCGGTAAAAACGTGGCGCTTGGTGCGCATGTGGAGTCGAGTCCTGTGTATGGTGCGGCGGAGGCTGCGCGCGCTGTGGATGGAAAGTCCGGCGATTCTCACGCGTTGGTAACCCGGGGTGAGGCTGCGGGTGAATTCATGGAGCTCGATTTGGGCGAGATTCAGCGCGTTGAAAAAATCAGCCTGAGCGTTCCTTCGTCCGGCGGATATTATCTTGGAGCGTTCAAGGTGACGTTGCTTGATGCGCAGAAAAAAGTTGTTGAGACACGTGTGGAGTCGGACTTGCGGGAGGCAAGTTTCGCGTTTGAACCGCTGGATGGTCGCGAGCTCAAGTACAAGGCGGTTTACGCGAGCAGCGTCATGGCGGGGCACGAGCCGCAGTCAGTGGTCGGACTGAAGGTGCTTGATCCCGAGAAGAACAAGACC
>JBILKY010000178.1:0-7449 GCA_044376395.1 Chthoniobacteraceae bacterium
TCCAAAAATTTACAGTCCGGACAAAGACTCGAATTTGAAAACCGTGTAGTGCCGACCTTTTAAAAACGACTGCTCAAAATAAGGTGGTTAGATCCTTTTGTCCTCTCCAGTCCGCGAAGTCGGGCTAGCGCACTTGGGACTACGTCTGCCAAGCCGTTCGAAAACGGTGCAAAATGTAGTGGAGAAAAACCGCTGAAAAACAGCGCAAGTTGTTCAAAATCAACAAAAGTACTTTTTGAACTGCGGAACTCGGGTTAACCCCGGCCGGACCCCTACGCCCGCGGATGCGCCTCGTCGTACGCCTTCCGCAGCCGCTCCACGGTCACATGCGTGTAAATTTGCGTCGTGGACAGGCTCGAATGCCCCAGAAGCGACTGCACGCTCCGCAGGTCCGCACCTGCGTCCAACAGGTGCGTCGCGAAGGAATGCCGCAGCTTGTGCGGGCTCACCCCCAGGGGGATGCTCGTGTGCCGCAGGTACCGTTTCAGCATCAGCCAGACCGCCGCCGCCCCGATTCGCTTCCGCACCTTGCTGATGAAAAGCGCCCCGGCATTCACCCCGGCCGCCCGCCGGTAATGCTGCACGGCCTCCAACGCAGGCGCCCCGACCGGCACCACCCGCTCCTTGCGCCCCTTTCCAAAGACCCGCGCCGTCTCTGAGAACACGTCGACATCCGCCACGTCCAGCGCCACCAACTCGGCAAGACGCAGTCCACTGGAGTAAAACATCTCCAGAATCGCCACATCCCGCTTGGGCATCCACTCGGGCGCCTGCTTCTGCTTGGGAACGCGGAGCGGCGCGGACAGCAGCTCGTCGATCTGCTTCGCGTTCAGCACGACCGGCAGACGCCGCCCGGTCTTGGGCAGTTGCACGGCCGCAAGCGGGTTCACCTTCAAGCCCGCGTTCACCATCAGGAACCGGTAAAAACTCCGCAACGCCGCAAAATGCAAACGCACTGTCTGCTTCGAAAAACCGTCCCGCGAGCACTGCACCAGATACTGCCGGAAATGCACAGGCTCGAGCTGCGTCCAAGCCGGCGCATCCGGACAGCACTCCCGGAACCGCGCCAAGGCATGACGGTAGTTGGTCAGCGTGCGGGGCGAGACATTGCGCTCCACCTCCAGGTGCGTGAAGAAATTCTCAGCATGACGGTCGCGGGAAGCCACAGGGCGTATTCTTCACCAAACACCGCGCTTTGACAAAGTCTATGCGCGGCGACCTGGTTCACCGCTCGACCACCACTCGCCAAAGGCCTACGACCAAAAACCAAAAGCCCAGCCACGCGTCACGCCGCGCCCATTCGCTCTGACGAACACGCCGTGCACAAACACACGCCTCGCGCCGCAATCCTTGCGGCGCAAAGCACGCGCTCCCGCCGCCCGGAGAGCGGCTCCCGCGAGACCACCGCCTACGCGAACAAGCGCGTCACCGGCTTCGCCTTCACCAGCTCGCGCGGCTGGTTGAGATGGTTGTAAACGATCGATTCCGGATCAATCCCGCACGCGTGGTACATGGTGGCGAGCAATTCGGTGGGGTGCACCGGATCTTCCGCGGGACTGCTTCCGGTCTTGTCGCTCTGACCGTGCACATACCCGCGCTTGATGCCCGCGCCCGCCACGATCGCCGAGTAGCAATACGGCCAGTGATCGCGCCCGTCCGCGCTATTGCCGTTGCCCGAAGTGCTCACGCCCTTGATCGGGGAACGTCCGAACTCGCCGATCACCACGACCATCGTGTCCTCCAGCAAACCGCGCTGATCCATGTCCCCGATAAACGCCGACAACCCCTGGTCCAGCAACGGGCCGGAATTGTTCTTCATCCGATCGGTAAGACCCACGTGATGATCCCACGAATGCTTGTCCGAATTCGCGACCTTCGGCCAGATCACCTCCACCACGCGCGTTCCCGCCTCAATCAACCGGCGCGCAAGCAGGCAGCTTTGGCCAAACGTATTCCGGCCGTACTCGTCACGGGTCGAAGCCGTCTCTTCTCCCAAGTCAAACGCCTTCCGCGCGCGGCCCGAGATGATCAGGTTCAACGCCTTTTGGTAATAGTCGTCGAGGTTGTACTTCTCCACCGCCTTCTCCACCTCAGGCATCGCCGACTCGATCACCGAACGCAATTCAGCGCGGCGCTGCAGACGCAGCGCAAAAACTTCCGGCGGGAGCTTCAAGTCATCCACCGTCAGACGCTCCATCTTGTTCATGTCCAGATCGTCCCCGGGCGGATACAGCGTGTAGGGATCGAACGCCTTCCCTAAAAACCCTGCGCCGCCGCCCTTGCCCACCACGTTGCTCTCCTGCAGCGGACGCGGCAGCATCACGAACGGCAGCATCGGCTCCGCGGACGGTTTCAATCGCACGATGTTCGATCCAAAGTTCGGGAAATCCTTCGGATCCGGCGGCTCGAGCTGACCCGAGGGACTCACCTTGTCGGTGGTGTAGCCCGTCATGATCTGGTAGATCGCCGCCGTGTGATTGAACAGCCCGTTAGGCGTGTAACTCATCGAACGGATCTGCGTGAACTTGTCGTTCAACTTCGCGAGCTTCGGAAGAATGTCCGTGTAATGAATCCCGGGGATCTTCGTAGGAATTGTTCCAAACGCGGACCGGATGTTGTCCGGCACGTTTTCCTTCGGATCCCACAAATCCAGATGGCTCGGCCCGCCCTGCATGTAAATCAAAACGACGCTCTTCGCCTTGCCCCAGCCGGGGCCGCCGGCTTTGCCCGATTCAGCGGCGCGCGCCTGGAGGTTCAACATCGTCCCGAGGGACATCCCCATGACTCCGGTGCCGCCCAGGCGCAACAGGTCGCGCCGTGACATTTTGAGTTCCGCGTTGCAGAGATCGCTACAATTGCCGCCAGGGAGATGGATCATGGGAAGGGAGGGTTAGGGGGATGTTGGATTAATGCTGGGTGAAGGAAGAAGAAGCAACTCAAAATCAACGGTTAAACAGGAACGCCGGGTTGTTGATCAGGGCCCACGTCAGATCCTGCACGGCGGTGAGCCGCTTGTTGGTGATCTGCTTTTTGCTGGCCTCCGCATCGGTCCGCAGTTGCACGAGCGCAGGGTCCAGCCGGATCGGCAGAGAGGCCGCGGCAAGCGCGTCCTTGAGCGTGGTGTGGCGCGGATCGGGATCGAGCGGCTTTTTCGCGAGGGTCAGCTCGCGGCTGAGCCGCCAGTACTCGGAGTCGGCGTTGCGCACATGGGCGTTGAGCGCCTCGACCTGCTGCGGAGAACGCTTGTCCCTCGGCGTTGCAGCCGCTTCAGCCACGGCTGATGGCGCCCCTTCGGAGAGCGGTTCCGCCGCGCTGGTCACGTAGATGCGCAGCCGCGAAATCAAGTAAGCGTCCCGCGCCTTCTGCGAAAGACGGATCGAGAGCTTCGAGCCCGCATCGTCCGCGAGCGGCCGCTCCAACTCGAACACCGCCACATTCCGCGCCCCGACGCCCTTCGCTCCGCCAACCGCCCAGCCGTTGGCCGCGTCATCATCCTTGCCGTCGATGGCGCTTGCCGCTCCCAGCTTCTCCTGCTCGTAAGACGCCCACGCCTTCGCGAAAGGCACCGCTTTATCCTGACCGGCCTTGTCCGCGGGACCGACCTTCATTTCGATTTCGCTCAGGATGAAATTCCCGTCCGGCGCGCGCCCCGGTCCGAACTGCGGAGCGCTCGGATCCGGCAGCACTTCCACCATGATCGCACTCACCCCTTTGAGATCCGTCATCGCGGTTACGTTGTAATCGGTGCGGTTGGTTGCGCCGCTGGAAACCACCGTTCCGTCCTTCTCGATGGCGAGCTTGACCGCGGGCACGGACGCCGCCGCTGTCTTCGGGGTCAGAAGCTGCCATTTTACGGGCGAACCGGCCGGATTATTGACGGCAACCCAGCCTTCCACGCGGGTCGGAAGCGACTGTTCCCAGCCTTTCAATCCCGCTGTCGCGCGGGACTCGCGATCCTTGCGCGCCTGCTCCCGCTCGTCGCGCAGCGCCTTCGTTTCGGCTTCATACACATCGAGAGCCGACTTCGCCTTGCCCATCTGCGCAACGCGCTCAGCCTCCATCTTTGCGATGATCGGGGCCTGCTCCTTCTCCTTCGCCTCCCAAAGCGCGATCACCTCGCGGTGGTCGCCATCGATGCCCTTCATCATCTTCGAAGTGGCCTCCAATTCCTGCGGCGAAGCTTCGCGGGAGAGCACGCGCAGGAAAAGTTCATTCGCGAGCTTCGCGTCATCGTTCTCCTTCTGCACCAGCTTGCTAAGTTCATTCTGCGGATTCTGGATCGCGCCCGAAACCGTGGCTCCACTCAGGAGCGCCATCACCGAACCCAGCCGCAGATCGCTGCTGCGCTCGCACTCGCAGGCGCTCTCTCGCGCGGGCTTCCCGAGCGTTGCAAGAAATCCAGCAGCACCTTCGCTGCTCGAATCAATCATCTGCGCGGCCCGCATCCCGGCGGCCACACCGGGCAGCGCGGTCGTGGATCCCGTCACCTTGAATACCGCGTCGAAGAGCGTCTCCGCCGAAAGCCGGCGCGCCACCGCGTGCGAATAGTTCACGGTATCGTCTTCGTTCCATTTGTTGGTCCGCACCGAAAGCTGGTAGACCCTCGATTTGCAAATCTCGCGGAAAATCTCACGGGTGTTAAAACCGGATTTCAAAAACTGCTGCGTGAGGTGCTCGAGCAGCTCCGGATTGGTGGCGGGATTTCCCGCGCGGATGTCGTCCAGCGGCTCGATGATCCCGCGTCCAAGCAGATAGCCCCAGATCCGGTTCACGTAGCTTGAGGCGAAGTAACGGTTGTCCGGTGCGGTCATCCAGACGGCGAGCTTTTGACGGCGGGATTCCTGCGGCTTTTCCTCGATGGTCGCCCGGTAGGGAAACTGCGGTTCGGTCACCTTGCCGGTGCGGTCGTGTTTGATCTGGCCGGCGGGATTTTCCTTCACCATCTCGAACAGCGGCTTTGCGCCTTCCACCGCGGTTCCGCCCAGCTTGCGGCCGTTGCTCGCAGGATCTTCCGCCAGCGAGAACTGCGCGAAGTATGCCGCAGTCTGGTAGTACTGGTCCTGCGTCCAACGTTCGAACGGATGGTCGTGGCACTTGTTGCAGTTGAAACGAGTCGCGAGGAAAAGGTGCGTCGTGTTTTCCATCGCCTCCGTGGGCTGGCGCAAAATTTTCCAGTAACTCGCGGCAGGGTTGTCCTTGTTGGATCCGTTCGCGGTGATGATCTCGCGCACGAACTGGTCGTATGGCATGTTTTTATCGACGGCATTGCGGATCCACGCGCGGAAACCTTCCGCGCCTTCCTTGCCGAGGAACTTCGCGTTGACTTGGAGAAGATCGCTCCACTTGTTGGTCCAGTGCTCGATGAAATCCACGCTGCCGATGAGCTCATCGATGATCGCCTCGCGCTTTACCTTCGATTCACGCGGATCCTCGATGAAAGCGCGCAGCTTCTCGGTCGTGGGCGGGAGCCCAGTCAAATCGAGGGAAACGCGGCGCAGAAACTCATTGTCCGCGCACAGACCGGAGGGTTCGATCTGCATGCGCTTCCATTTGTTGGACACCAACTGGTCGATAGCGCCCCACTGGACGGGCTCCTTCCAATCAAAGCCGGTGCGGTCGCCCATCACCGTCACGGTGGTTGCGGCGTAGTTCCCCTCGTAGCGCGCGAGAATCGGCGCCTCGCCACGGCGCAGCGTCGTCACAAGGCCCGTGGAATCCACGCTGGCGACGTCCGTGTTGCCGCTCTCCACGAAGGCTTCGTTGGACACGTCGCGTGTCTTTCCATCCGCGAAATGCGCCACAATCCGCACCTGCTGGCGGGAGCCGACCTGCTGAATCACCGGGTTCTGCGGGGTGAGCTCGATCTTGGTCACGCGCGCCGAAGACATGTTGAGCTTCGCGCCGCCCGCCACCCACTGGCGCAGGATCTGATGGTACTTTTCTTCCGCCTCAAAACGGCGCCCGCCTTCGTGCGGCACCTCGGCAATGGCCTTCAAGAGCATCAAACTGTCGTCCGGCGAAGCCACGGTGACACGGCGCGACGCCATATCGTCCGTAAGCGAACGCAAGTCGTACTCAGGATCGTAGCCGCGCAACGAAAGCTTGAACCCCGCTTTCCCATCCTTCGCCCCGTGGCAGGTCCCCTGATTGCACCCCACCTTGGTCATGACAGGGTTCACATCCTGGATAAAATCCGCGCTGAATCCACCCGCCGCGCCCTTCACCGATACAGGCACGCTCGCGGTCTTGCCCCCGAACTCGATCTTGAGCTCCGCCGTTCCATCCGCGCGCGGGTGCAGCTGCCCCTTGGCGGTGAGTTCCGCCACGGGCGCGCTCAACTGGAACTTCGCGGACCGCGTGATGTCGGACACATCGCCGCCCTCGAACTTCGCAGAAACCAACAGCTGCACGTAGTCGTTACGACGGCCGATTTCCACGCTCGCAGGAAACACCTGCAGCGAGGCGACAGGCTTGCCCGGCAGAACCTCGGCTGGAGGAGCGGTCCCCGCCTCGGCAGGCGCCTGCCGCCGCATCCCGCCTGCCTTCGGCGGACGGATCACCGCGGACGGCGTCACCGGTGCAGCACCGAATTCAGCGCGCTTTTGGGCGGATTCCACATCGAACACGCGCACTTTGCCGTCGCTGCCGGCGGCCGCCACCGTTTTCCCATCGGGATGAAAGGCGACCGCATAGACGGTGCTTTCCTCCAGCTTCACCTGCATGGCCCGGGCGCCTGCCCGCGTTTCATACTCGCTGAGCCGCTTCACCTCGTCGGGAGTTTGCTTGCGCGCATCCTTGGAGCGGATTTTCACAATGTCAGCTGGCACATCCTGCGAGGTTTCGGACACGTACACTCCGACCTCGCCGCGTCCGTCAAGCGCGCTTCCCGCCACAAACTTTTTACCGTCCACAGAAAACCTCGCGGCAAAGACGCGGCCCGTCATTTCAGGGTATTTGCGGAGCAGATTCGCGTTGTCGCCAATCTTGCGGGCGGTGGTTCGGAAAATGCGGAACATCTGCGGTACTCCGTCCGCGCCGCCCACCACGACCGCCTCGCTTGCCGGCTGGCGATCCACAGTGTTCATCCCGCCGCGCAGTGCCCCCGGAGTGATGGAAGTGATGTTGTCCACAAACCGCTCTCCCGCGACCTCACTCAGCTTCGCCGTCATGTCGCGGCCTACGGAAATCAGATGATCGCCTTTCTCAGAAAACGCGGTCTCAAGCACCCAGTCGTTGTGCGACCCCATCTGGAAAACCTGCTTGCCCGTTTCAGCCTCGATGGCGCGCACGGTGTTGTCGGCGCAACCGAATGCGACAAGCTTGCTGTCCGGGGACCAGCTGATCCCGTAGAGCGTGTCCCATCCGATCGGCGCGGAAACCTTCAACTTCCGGGTTGCCACATCCCAGATCTGAACTTCACCCATGCGCGCTGGATCGCCACCCGCCGCA
>JBILKY010000179.1:0-7442 GCA_044376395.1 Chthoniobacteraceae bacterium
TTCACGAGGCGGTCCAAGCTCGGTGTTTTAATAATCGGGTTGCCTAGCGCCGCGATGGTGTCCGCCCGTTGATCATCTGCGAATAAGAATAAAACGTTAGGCTTTGCTGCCCCGCCTGCCCCGCGTGCGCATGGCAGAAGCACATGGAGTGCGGCGAGCAAAACGACGGAGTAAACGAGCCGCCGGATGAAGCTGGCAGGTGAATCTTTTAGCGGGGTGGTGGGGGGCATAGAAAAGCCATTTCTTACGGGCATTCAGGCGTTACGCAATGCCCAAAAGCTGGCCCTCCTGTTTTTTCGAAAGTGGATCGCCCTGGGGCCAAGTTTTAGAACGAATCTGCGGTCCAACAGAAAAGGCGTTTTACAAGGTTGGGAGAAGTACTGGGCTACTGCCTTGCCAATGGGTTGGTACGGAGTGATGTTTCTTGGATGAGTTTGTCTTCACCCCAGAGCGTTCATGTGTCGGCAGAGACCTTTAGCCGCAGGTCACTCTTAAAACGGATCGGCGCTTTCACAGGATTATCATGCGCGGCTGGACTGCAGGAGGCTGATGCTGCCGAGTCAGGTGGCGGAGGATTCAGATTCGCGTTTCTCACCGACATCCATATCGACAGGCACCGCGAAGCTCCACGCGGGGTGGGCGAGTGCATTGCCGCGGTGAACGCGATTTCACCTTCTGTGGACTTCGTGCTCACCGGTGGCGATTTGATTATGGATGCCCTGGCCGTCGACGCCGCATCGATTCGGGAACAGTGGCAGCTCTTTGATCAGGAATGGAAAAACCTCCGGGTAAAATCTTATCACACGATCGGCAATCATGACATCGGCGGGTGGGTCACGGGCGGGAAGGTTCCGGTGGACGCACCGGAGTACGGAAAGACGCTGTTTGTAGAGAGATACGGCATGGGACGGAGTTATCAAAGTTTCGATCACAGGGGCTGGCATTTCATCGTGCTGGATTCCGTGGCGTATGATGAGACGACTGGCGGGTATCAGGGTTGGATTGATGAAGCACAGCTGGAGTGGCTGAAAAACGATCTTCAGCGCGTGGGAAAGAAGACGCCCGTGATTGTATCGACGCATATTCCGTTTTTTTCGATCTGGGGACAGTACAACGCGGATCCGCGCAAAGGTGAAAGCAGGGGAGGTGTTGTCGGAAATGCACACGAGGTTCGGAAATTGCTGTCGGAGTACAACGTGAAGCTTGTGCTATGCGGGCATGGGCATGTTTCGGAGCGCATTGAATTGTCCCATCACAACCGCACGACCTACATCCAGGGCGGAGCGGTCAGCGGGATGTGGTGGAAAGGCCCAGTGCACGGAAACCCGGAGGGATTCGGGTTGGTTTCCTGCGCTGAAGACGGCAGCTTCACCTATGAGTACACCTCCTATAACCGAACCCGCGCCTGAGAATCGCTAAGCAGCGCGTGATCATCGCTTAAAATACAGACTGTGAGACACAAGATTCCCAAACATCCGACAAGGTTGTATCTGATCCGTCATGGCGAGGTGGAGCATCGGTATCACCAGATTTTTGGTGGCGGACGGATTGATATGGATTTGTCCGAGACGGGCCACTTTCACGCGAGTGCTCTGGCGGAGTGGTTCGGGGAAGGATCACTGGACAGGGTTTACGTCAGTCCAATGAAGAGGGCGGCGCAGACGGCGGCTCCGCTGCTAGAAGCGCGTGGTTTGGAGCCAACGGTGTTGGAAGGTTTGCGCGAGGTCGATTTCGGGGATTGGACGGGTTTTCGCTGGGGCGACATTCAGGATCGTTTTGGGATCACCGCCTTTGACTGGCTCGAAGTGCTGGAGCGCGGAGGCATCACCAACGGGGAAAGCGCGGATGACCTTCGCGCGCGTGTGGAGCCCTGTATCCAGAGGATCATGGATGAGAACCCGCATCGAAGTGTGGCTGTTGTTTGTCATGGGGGGATTGTTCGTGTGATGCTGGCCTTGCTTCTTGAGCTGCCTCTTTCCCACATGGCGCACTTCAACGTGGACTATGGGAGTGTGACGATGCTCGAATTGCAGCCACACAAGAAGCATGCGGTGGAGATTGAGCTGTTGAATTTCTGTCCCTCTACGGATCGCGATGGTACGCGGATTCATGCTTCCGAACGGGCGCCACAGCAAAAGTAGCGCGGTGCATCCGGAGTTTGAGATGAAGAATGCGGCGAGCGGGAATGACTTTGTAGGGGGGCGCATGAGGGTCGCCGTGGTGGGTGGCGGGCCGGCTGGATTGCGCGCGGCGGAAGTGGCCGCCGCGGGTGGGGCTGTCGTTTCCTTGTGGGATCGCAAGCCGTCGGTTGGGAGGAAGTTTTTGGTGGCCGGTCGCGGCGGCCTGAACCTCACGAAGGACGAGCCTGTGGAGGTCTTCGCGAGTCACTATCTGTCGACGGGACAGACCGATCATTTTTGGCATGCACTTGTGCGTGAGTTCGGACCTGAGGAGACCCGTTCGTGGGCTCTTGGATTGGGTGTGGAGACGTTCGTCGCTTCTACTCGCAGGGTGTATCCGAAGGAAATGCGGGCGGCTCCCCTTTTGAGGCGCTGGGTGGAAAGACTCCGCGCAAGCGGAGTGGCTTTTCACATGAGGCATGAGCTGCGCGGAATATCAAGGGACGGCGAGTTGGGCCTCGAGTTTTCACGAGGAGATTCCACAACCGTTCGTGCTGGCGTGGATGCTTTGATTCTTGCGATGGGAGGTG
Organism: Chthoniobacteraceae bacterium; assembly: GCA_044376395.1. Lineage (GTDB taxonomy): Bacteria > Verrucomicrobiota > Verrucomicrobiia > Chthoniobacterales > Chthoniobacteraceae > Chth-196. The sequence continues at coordinate 2,711 of JBILKY010000179.1, forward strand.
CTTCGTGGCCTGACACAGGATCGGATGGCTGCTGGATGCAGATGCTCAGGGGGCTTGGTGTTGATGTTGCGGAGCTGCAGCCTGCGAATTGTGGCTGGGAGTGGGATCTGGATTCTGAATTCGCAGAGCAATGGCAGGGGACTCCAATCAAGTCTGTCCATGTGTGCGCGGGCGGTGAGCAAGCTAAGGGCGAATTGCTCGTCACCAAGTACGGGCTCGAAGGCGGAGCGATCTACCAACTCGGTGCTCGTCTCCGTGCGATGAGTGAGCCGTGCATCACGGTGGACTTTAAGCCGCAGTCAACGGTGGAACAGTTGTTGGGGAAGATGGGGCCGATTCAGCGCAATTTTCTGTCAGAGGCAGAAGCACGCTGGCGATTGCCTGGGGTTGTCGCTGCGCTTCTGCGGAAAAGAATCGGTACGGAGGACCTTGCCTCCGCGCGCGAGTTGGCCTCGATTGTGAAGGAGTTTCAAATCCGCCTGAAGTCGCCGCGCAACATCGCGGAGGCGATTTCCTCCGCAGGCGGCGTGAAGTTCTGCGGGCTGAACTCCGATCTCATGCTGGCCAGTAGTCCGGGGATATTCGTCGCGGGTGAGATGATAGACTGGGAGGCGCCAACAGGCGGCTATCTTTTGCAGGGCTGCCTCGCGACAGGAACGAGGGCGGCGCGGGGAGCGCTGAATTGGCTAAAGGCGGGGTAAGAAAGGTTTTGAAGAAAGCGACTCCGGGAATGGCCGGAGTTTTCTCCGGAACAACTGGAGAATGATACTCTCAAACGACAGCCTGAATTACTGTATCGACTCCGGGGACGACTGCGGTGCACGTTGCTCGGCCTTCAGAGCAATCCACAGCACAAGTGCGATTGAAAACGTGACTGTGGCAATGGCGATCGGAATGCGGTCGTTTTCGCACAAGTCAAAAAGCAGGCGCGCGCTGTTCTGTATTTTAAACGCGGCATTCTGCACGTGCCATACGAAGATCTTGGTGTTGGGCACTGCCTGAGGCTGGTTGTTGATAAACTGGATTGGGATCGACTGGATCGCAATGATGCGAGTGATGATGATGGTCACGTTCCCAGCGATCACGCTGATGGCAGTGATTTTCGCCAAACGGGATAGCTTGTCCGCAAATCCCATCACCACTAAGAGGAGAAGGAGGCAGTAGACATGGGCGCTTCCATTGATCCCTCCAACGCAGAAAAAGCGGAGGGTCGCAACGTTCATCAGGATTCCCACAGTCCAGAAAAGCCACCAGAACTTTGAGCTGAGAACGGGGTGGAGCGGCTGCAGTTTGAGCTTTCGCAGGAACGCAAAACCAAGCACTGCGATCGCCACGAGTGAGCCCACGTTTCCAAAGCTGCTCAGAAAACCGGAGAATATTTGCGGTGTCGTCAGTTCTGGCAGTTCAAGCTGCTGGACTTGTCTTCCGTCATGCCACAGGACAACCCACCATTTCAAGAAGGCGGCAGGCGCCGGAACCCAATCATCCAAACCAGCAAGCGACATTGCTTTGAATGGTAGAAAGCTGCTCGCCATGTTAAAAATTACCGCCTTCGCATAGTTGGGCATCTCACCGCTTGCGGTTGTGACATAAAACGACCCGATTGTCGTATTCGCCGATAGCGTTTCTTTGAATCCGATGGTCAAAAAGCATGGTGCAAACCAGCTCGACACAATTGCCGCGGATGCAAGCAGCGCCAGCGCGGCGGATCTCACCCGGGAAAGGTCTTTGATGCAGCGTGTGATGGCGAAGTGAGCCCACATGAACACGGCGAATGGGAACGCAAGGTAGTGCGCTAAAAACGCGATCGAAAAACCGGTGAGTCCAATCGCCTCCGTTAAACGGTCGCGATTTTTTAGGCCGCTCAGGTAGACCACAAAACTTCCAAGCGTGATGCCCGCCACGAAAATTTTGGTCCAAGGATAAATGATCGACCAACTGATGTCGAAGGATGCAATCCCGCTGAGTGCCGCGAAAACCAGGGATAACCTGTTTGATACACCGCAGAACTGGCGCAGCGCCACGCAGAATGGAATGACATACCAAGTGTTCAGCATCGAGGCAATCAGCTGGTAGCACCAGTACTCCTTGTTCCCTAGAAGCGACATGCAGACTGCTTCAAACGAATTGAATAGCGGTCCGCGTGCCGCCATTGAATAGCCGCCCACAATTGTTTTCAGGGGTTGGTTTTCCAAAAATACTTTTGCACGGATCCAGTGCTCCACCCAGTCCCACATTCCCGTGGGGGCGCCAGGTGCAAAAATAAAAACCTGAAGACCGACAAACGCGATGCCCGAGCCGTACCAGAGGCCTAGCAGTCGCCAGTCGATAGAAACTCTGGCGCCTCTGTGCTTGAGCAGCTCAAAGATCGAGATGCCTGAGGGCAGAGCCAGCAGCGCAATCGCCCACGTCTGGCTGCCTCCTGCCAGATAGGTGACAAGGCAAGCGAGATACACCAGCAGGAACGAACAGAGGCCGGCGACGATGGTTGCAATTCCACCGTCCTGCACAAAGCGGCGTGCGGCCCACCAACCCGGCAGCACGCCGAGCAATAGTGCTACTAGCGGCATTCCGAGGATCGGAATCAAATGCAGCAGGATGGCTGAGAGCGGTGCGTCGGGTACAAACATGGTGTGAATTGCGAGGTTCGCTGCGTTTGAGGTGAGTGTGCGACGCTTTCGCCCCTGCGGAGGCAGGGCTTACTGGTTCTGTACTGGACACCTGTTTAGTAGCGAGATGCGGTCCGCAGTCAATGGCCTGCCAGAAGTAGATGCCTATTGTCGAGGTGGATGCCTATTGTCGATCCGTGAGGGTTTTGATCAGATAGGCGTGCACTGTGGCGTTTTTCACCGAGTCCGCTCCTGGGTACGAAAGCTCGCAGACGATTCCTACAGAAGCGCACTTTTCCTGCAACTTCACACCGTAGTTGGAGGTGTGCGTGGGGTCTTTTTGTTCCTGCCCGAGAGCCGGCGCGCTCGAGTATGAAAGATACACGGGGGGATCATCCGAGCTGACATGCTCGTATGGGGAAAATTCTTTGATCCATGGCAGGACCTCTGGTCGATGCTCCAAAAATTCGGCGAACCGCGTGTCGCGCGATTTAATGTCCTTAGGATCCATAAACCCGAATGCATGTCCCCCATAGCGGCTGTTCGGTGTCCATTCTTTGAGTTGTAGGGGATCCAGAGATGTCTGCGCGCCTGTCACCGCTGCGCACCACAGGCGCGTTGATTCCCTGGCGATCGGGTCGGAGTTTTTGGGGTCTGCAAGATCGCTGTGAAACGCCAGCCACAGACTGCTGCAAGCTCCGGCAGACCCGCCGCTGGCTCCGATGCGTTTGGTGTCAAGGTTCCACTCCGTGGCTTTGCTTCGGATGAATTGCAGGGCCCGCGCCGCGTCGTGAAGTGGCGCCTGAACCGGGGGCTTGATCCCGTCAAGCTGCGCTTGCCATGAGTACCGGTAGTTGATCGATACCACGGAAATTCCTGCAGCGAGGTACTGAGAAAGCGCGGGTGGATTCTTTTTGTCACCGGAGACCCAGCCGCCGCCGTGGATGAAGAAGACGACTGGCGTGGGGGTTTCTGATTTCGCTCGGTAAAAATCCAGCACTTGTCGTTCATGCGTGCCGTAGGGGACGTTGGGCTGGGTGGGTTCCAGTGCGGGAGGGGGCGTTGGATTTTGCGCGTGAAGGCGAATGCCTGCGCAGAGCAGGGCGGTGAAAGCTGCGAGGAGGCGTGGTGTCATACGGTCGTTCTTTTGCGTGTTTTTTGGGGGTGGATTGCTGGCTCGTCGAAGCGGGAGTATTCAAGTTTGGCGGAACTTCCCGCTCAAACCTGTGGGGGAGCGACGCGTTGTAGGTGGATTAGTGAATGTAGCCTTCTTCTTCGTGGTCGGTGATGTCCAATCCGACCGTTTCGCCTTCTGCGTCGGGGCGGCAGCCGACCAGTTTATCGACGATCTTGTAGAGGACATAGGATGCAGCGAGCGACCAGACCAGAATGACTGCTCCTGCTTTAAGTTGCTCGATCCAGAGGGACGGGGCGGCTTTCTTGAGGCTCTCAATCGCTGGGTTGGCTTCTGCATCGGCTAGAAATCCTGCAAGAAGCGTGCCGAGAGTCCCTCCCACCGCATGGACGCCGAAAGTGTCGAGCGCATCGTCGTATTTGAGAATCCCTTTCAGTTTGGAACAGGCGAGCCAGGTGGCGATACCGGAAGCGAGCCCGATGAGCACCGCTGAGTTCGCAGTGACGAAGCCGGATGCGGGTGTGATGGTCGCAAGGCCGGCAACGGCGCCGGAGCACAGTCCAAGAACGCTCGGTTTGCCGCGGTGAATGTATTCAATCACAGCCCAAACACAGCATCCCACGGCGGCTGAAAGGGTCGTGGCGACGAAGGATGTGGTCGCGATTCTGTCCGCGGCGCCAGCTGAGCCGGCGTTGAACCCGTACCATCCCACCCAAAGCATGCCGGTGCCTGCCATACAGAGCACCATTGAGTGAGGAGGCATCGGTTCGCGGCCAAAGCCACGACGTTTGCCGAGAAGGATGCACAGCAGGAGCGCGCTCCAACCGCTGGTCATGTGCACCACGATGCCGCCCGCGAAGTCGATGGCCTTGATGGAGGCACGCTCGTTGAGGAGCCCGCTGAAGGCGCCATCCTTGCTCCAGAGCAAGTGTGTTGCAGGGAAGTACACGGCGAACATCCAAAGGATGCTAAAGAGCATGATCGCGTT
>JBILKY010000180.1:0-7431 GCA_044376395.1 Chthoniobacteraceae bacterium
GCTTCCCTCAGCGCCTCCGCGGTCAAACTCGGAGCGATCCCAGCAACTTCTGGGTCTGAGAGCGGAGTCAACGCGATGCGGTTGCCCCAATCCATCCACGCAAGCAGCTTCATCTGAAAGGTACAAAGCGAACACTCGTTGTCATAGAGCACCGTGTTCCTCGCCCTTATTGGAGCTCCTCCGTCCTGTCCCTCCGCAGTAACGCCGCCATGATTCATAGAGGCGGCCTTTTATTCGGAAACCATTTCCACCTGACGGTCCAAGACCTCACCCGTGAATCGGTCGATGGCCAGAAAAACCCACGCGCGCGCCTCCGCATTTCGAACAAACTGACCCAAGTCCCTGCCTCCGGCGGGGATCTGGCCGGTTTGCACAATGACATCCATCATCAGGTTCCAAACCCGAGTCTGGCCGGCCCCCGCCAGCGCGCGAATCACGGCCTCCTGACGTCGCGGCACTTTCGCGTCCTTGGTTCTCGAGAGGACCCCGGGCTTGATCAAGTCCTCGGAAAATCCCGTGTAGTGCCAGCTCAGGTGCCCCTCCCCCCTCGGCATATCCGGATTGCGCTCGGGTTCGGTGGTCGTTCTCGGGATCTTCGAAGTGTAAACTGGCGCACCTTCCTTGGCTGGATCATCCCTCAGATTCTTGGCGAATAACTTGCCAACCAGTTCGGCGATATTCGAGAGCGGGCCGAGCCACTCTCGAAGTCCCATGGTTCTGCGCAACAGCGCACGAGCGATGTTTGAAGACTCTTCCCTCGTGACAATGACGGACTTGTCCGCCTCATCCTTCAACGCGCCGGAGATCAACGCGCGGATCACCGGTTCCTGCCGAGTATTCAGGTTGACCTTGCCCGCGACGAGAGGTGGAGCAGCGGGCTTAGCCTCCTCGGCAGAGCTGGACCGCGAGGAATCCGCCAGCGGCGGGGGCTCGCTAATACAGAACACGTCCAGCAACGCCGCGTCGCCGGATTCTGCGGTCGCAAAGTCGATGTTTTTCCATGGAGAACCGCGGAATGCGTACCCCATTTCACCCACGGACTGGAAAGGACGGTTTAAAACAACCGGGCGGTTTTGGGCATTATCGAGCACTGCGCCGGGTCGCTGGCTCAAAGGCAAGCCCTCCGCATCAGTGAAGCCTCCCAAAGCCGCCCGTGCTCCGCTCGCGCGCCGAACCACATCGTCCGGATCCGCGTAAGCCTGCCGGTAGGGCGCGTTCCGATCCTCCGGAGACGCCTCGCCGGGCATGATGTTCTCGCTGAAAAGCCCAACCCTCGTGGTGTCTGCAAATTCATTATCCGCATTGTCATGCCAAAAATTCGGCAGCGGAGCACCCGTCAAATCTGCCTCCCGATAGTTTCTAGTGAGCCCACCCGCCGTGAAAAGATCGGGCTCGTAGGCATGGGGAAACCACCCGTAGTCATAAGAGCTTGGCGAGGGGTACTGGTACAGAATGTTGCCGGTTGCCCCTCGCGCCATGGCCCACCACTGCTCACCGAATCGGGTTTCATACTCGTGAGGCCTTTCCTTGCCGATGGCGAGGGCGTATGCCCTGCGCATGTTTGAACCGTTCAGATGAATATGAGGGCCGCAAATCCAGGCGTTAAACCATGCGGGGCAAGACCGCTTCGAAGCCGTGATCTCAGGCCATGAAGCGGAGACTCCTGCGGCCACATAAATATCCTTTGGCCGGTCCGTCTGACCCGCACCTGTGTAGGAAAGAAGCAGATTCAGTCCAATATTTTGATCGGTGGGCTGCGGCTGCAAATTTTGACGCCGCCGGGCGTCGGTCGCCATGATCACCTGCGAATTGTTCGAGGAAGCTCGACCCGGGTTTCCAAACCTGCTTGTGCGTGGATCGTAAGAAGTCACGAATGGAAGCCCCCAACCCAAAGGTTTGGCCGCGGTTTTCCATGTCACAGCGCCGTCAATTGCCTGAGTCGGCATACCCGACACCCCCGGATCAGGCATCACATGCCCCGCTCCATCCACCGGCACCGAGGCATCCCGTTGGTAGTCATCAGCCCGGACTTCAATGTAACGTTCAGCGTATTTACGCCACCCAGTCGTGGAGGAGGGATCCTGAAACTCCAAACGGATGGTCATCCAGATCGGCTGCCCCCAATCCCCTTCACCACCCACTCCCGCCACATTCATCGGTGTGAGAAAAAATCGCGCACCTGCATCCGTGCGATTCGCCTCAATCGGCGCGTTGGCTCCACCGGACATCTCAGTCAAGCCTGTTCGGTCCGTATAGAGATCAATCGGAAAAATCGAAGATACAGGGTAATTCTGGATCCCAGCTGTGGGAGAAATGTTTCGATACTGAAGTTCCGGCATGATCATCTCACCTGTTGGCGCTTGAGTCGTGCCATTAGGACTAATCCTGCTTCGAGTGGTGTTCAAAAAATTCTTTGTGACCACGATCGACTGAGTCGGTAGTTCACCCATTGAAAATCCCACCCACATTTTACCATTTTCATCCGTCACCCCGCCCGAATAGCGACTTCCGGAGAAAAAGTTTGCCGGCCCCGGCCTCAGATTGCTGCCCACAGGAAATCCTGGCTGACACAACGCCGTCGGTTCCCGAAAATTAGCTGCGTTTCCAAGAGAGAAAAGCAGCTCTGTCCCGCGCAGATCAATCGCCTCGCTCTGAAACGCCATTCCCCTCTGGAAAGGTGCAGATCCCGGCCCCATCCCTGGGCCAATCTGCGCACTTTTGGGATCCGCCGGCCAGGATTTCTCGCCAGAAGCCTCGTTCAGCCAGAACTGCGGTCTACGGTCAATGATACTCCTTTTGACGGTGGGATGCCCAGTGAGCGCAACCGTCCAAGACTGGTACATCGGGAAAGGGTCGGGAACCTTTCTTCCGTCCTGATAAACTTCAGCGTCCTCTTTCACATGATAATTCGAAGCCAACTGCGTTTGGTAGGGATTAAACGTCCGCGGGTACTCCAAGGGGATTGCCTTCCAAGCACCGGGACTCGCCGCACCTGCTGCGTTCATAATTTTTGTGAATCGGTACAGCTCAAAGGTGTTACCCGAAGCACCGTCTTGAAACTGGGGCGCAGCTGGATTGAGATAATCCATCAAGGCTCGGTCAGCGGGTTTTCTTAAATAGTCCGGGACCCCCGTCAGCGTGGATGCCCCTGCCCTCACCGCAAAGATGTAACTGGGCTGCGGCCAAAAAGGAACTCCGCCCACGAGTTCAGGCGCCTGAAGCGACCCACTCCCAATAAGGCCAATGATGTGCGGCGGCAGACCACCGGGCACACCGGCGATTCGCTCCAGTTCACCCACGTTAGCGTAACCATTCCCCAGAGGCCCAAAGTCGATGTATTTTTGAACTTGCTGCAAGGATGCGACTGACTTGCTAAACAGTCGACCCTGCACCCTTTTTCTTGACGCATTGTCGAAGTAAGCCCCAGCCACAGCGGGTTCCGGCATGTCCACCATGCGCATCGGCCATCCCAGCGGACGAGGCAGCCAAGGGAAAGAACCGTCCGGATTCAACTGTCCGAAGCTGGTGAGCATCGCGAGATTTAAAAACATCTGAGGCCTGATGACGGAATTTCCAGCGAGCGTGTTTGCCAAATCCTCTCCGATCACGGCAGGCTCGGCAAAAAACTGCACGTCCGTTCGATTCCAGAACAACCCGCGCATCCTCATGTCCGCGTGACCGGGTTTGGTCCCCCGTGTTCCATCCGCGCGGAACCCAGTCGGTTTGGTCACGTCTTCGAGCAAAGTGGTGCGAGGCCAACCAAAAGCCTGTCCAGCAGGATTCCATGGCGGCGACTTGTCCGAGGAAAGAAAGTTGCGGCGCCAGTGACTGCTGAGACCACCGAGCCAGTTGTAGGTCCACACGTCTTTCGGGTCGATACTTCCAAAAGCAAAGAAGCCCTGGGGATGTAAAGTGTACGGATTTGCCATTCCGTCGTTTTGGAGGGTAATCCACGGAAGATTCTCCGGATTCACGAGATTCCCGATGGACGGGATCTTTGAGAAATATGCGTCACAAATCGCACTCGGCCGCTCACTCGCTGCGGTGATGCGAAAGTTGGTAGGCCCCTCATTCGAGAGATTTGTACCGTCGTCTTTTCTTGCATGAGGATTCCACAATTCGGGGATTCCGATCAAAGACGTGGTGCCGGGCTTGTAACCTGCCAATTCGGTCTGGAGATTAACGATCTCACGGGGGCCTTTTTCGAGCGCGGGAGTCGGCTTGTCTTTGGCGTCACGCACCGCCCGGATATGAAACCGGTAAAAGTAGGGAAGATCCTCCACACCCGCCAACTCGTAGAGTGGCGGATTCCAGTGATCGGGCGCGGGATTGTCGATGTTGCCCTGATTGGGGACGCGAATCGTGGTCGGGAAACTGTCGGCATCCCACTGGTCGATCAAATTCAAGCCGATCTCAAAAATCTGCAAAGCTGAGTTCCGATCGCGCACCTGGTTATAGGTTGAGGGATCCAAGGGATTCCCCGTGTGGTGCTCCGCTACTGCTGACTTGCCCACGGATCCGACCGTGACAGAGGCCTTCAGCAGTTCAAAAAAATCAGGCTCCCTTGGTCTCTGCCCCAGAGAATTGGTATCCAACAGATCTTCGAGCCTGAATATCCCGCCCTCCCTTCCGTGATCATAGCCCCAAAATTTTGACTGGTCCTTTGCATCCGTCATCCATTTCAGCCCGAAGCATGCGTAGATTGCCTCCTCCGTGCCTTCGGGATTGTACAGGGCAGTTCCTGTTGGCTGGTTCGCACTCGGCCCGTTCCGCGTGACCCACGACAGTCGGTTCAGGGGGAAGCGTTTCTTCACCAAGGGCTCACCCTTGACGGCGCGGGATCCGTCAAAGCGCCTGAACTCGTTAACTACCCGGACCTCCAAGAACCCCGGGTTGATTATATCCTGCAGCTCTCTTGTGTCCGAGGACCCCGGAACCCGCTCTGCAACGGTGCCCCAAGCGTCGTTACCCCCCCGATTATTCCCCAAAGCCATCTCCCATGGCAGTTTGAAGATCCGCCTCAAGTTGCGCGCATCCACTTTCGAGACAGGCACGCTGTTCATCGAATACAGGGTGTCATCAACGCGGGCGGCAGGCGGCACGATGCGGGGCCTGATGAATGTGGCTTTTTGGGGATCGGAAGACTGGTCCCGGAAACCTGGGCGGAAAGAGGGCTGCTCAAGCGCCCTCGAATAATGTGTGAGACTCTGGAGCGCCTCAGTGAGAGAGGCACGCTCGGCGGCGGAGCTGCCCAGCTGCTGCACGAAACTGATCATCCCAGCACGGCTTCCAAAAGCCCGGTCTGTCAACCCTGTCTTTGCAGTGCCCGCCACGCGTAGAAACCCGTTGTTTTTGGCTGAACTGAAGAGGTAGTTCACATAGCGGTTCATGTAGGGAGCTGCGTCGGGGTCTCCAAGCGAGGAGGGATTTCGGAAAGCCAAAAGCGACTTAAGCCCGGCTGGAGTGAATCCCAACTCACGAAGGTCAGCCAACCCTGCATGTGAACGGCGGGCGGCGACGGCATCGCCCGTGACCTTCGCGTCGGGATCATAACCCGCCACATTCAAATCGAGGAGTCCGCCGACATCGTAAACTTGATACGCGTAGCGCGCGATGACCTCCCCGGCGGCGCCACCGCTGAGCGTCACGGGGGAACTGCCGTTTCGGTTCAGGTAAACCCAGTCTGGAGGAGTCCACGTCCAAGACGGCGCCGGTGTACTGTCGCCAAAATCTATCGACCCTTTGGCGCTTGGAGTGAGATCGGTGTCCGAGGCGGGCGCGGCACGTGGCAGCAGCAGCGGTTTATTCCAACGCTGCGGCGTGACAGAGGCGTTCCCCGACTGCGTTGAAATCTTGCTCGCTCTCAACGGTGCAGGGAACTGGTTCGCCTGCGGAAAAACAGCGTTTTGACCAAACGTTCTCTCAGCGTAGTAGAACGGCTTGCCTCCGGCACTCTGCTTCACGAGGTTAGGAGCGGTGGATTGCAGATTCGAATCCGAAGACGCCGAAGAGCGGTCAGGAACTGCGCTCAAAGCAGTTGCGGGATATAAGACCGGCAAAGTCTCACCTTTCGCATCCCGAACAAAAACCGATCCCGCTTTCATTTCCTGCGTAAGATCGTTTGTGAAATTTGAAGTCGCGACCGAGAGCACATCCTCGGCTTGAACATAAGAGGTGGACTGCCTCGAGAGACTGGCGTTTTTACTGGACGTCGCGGTGAATGAAACCACCACCACGAGCAGAACCGCCGCCAAGGCCAGAACAATGACAAGAGCCGCCCCGTCTTCCTTGAACTGCTGCATCCCCCTAAAATTGCGCCACGTTGTTCCGGGTGCTTCTGAGCCCAAGTTTAGGCGGGATGACTTCATAGTGGGGAAGAAACGACGGATAGCGGCATGCCTGTCCACAAACTTACTTCCAACCTACTACAGCGTAATACTATGATGCAACCCCTACCTCGACAATCATCCACCCAGCTCTGAAAAAATTGACCCATGTCAACCAAGACACTTTCCAAGCCCATCCATCTCGGGTTGCTCGCCGGAATCAGCACGATTTTGGCGCTCTGCCCAGAACAAGCTCTCGCCGCTCCCGCGCCAACCGCAGCGTCCCCTCAAGCTCGAGGCCAGTTTTCGCCCACGCTATTCAACCGCCAGCCATTTCCCGGAGGGGAATTGTTCAAAACCCCGAAGAATCCCGCCGGCTGGAACATTTCCATCCAGAGAAATGCGCCCACCGCTGCGCGTGACAAAAAGAACATCGCTCTAGTCAACATCCACGTCACTACCGACAAGGCGAACAGCTTCCAAAACTACGAATTTTCCGACGGCAACAAGACGGAGGCCTGGACTTGGAGCGGCCTGCGCATCGTCTCAAGCCCGGCCAGTTCCCTCGCCTCCATCAGCGACTCCGGCGACGCGACAACAGAAATTGATGCGCTTTGGGAGATTGAAGCAATCAGCGGTTGGACAAACATGCATGAGCTGAGCTGGATCAAACCGGAGCATTTCCTCTCCAGCTATCAAGGTCAGGAAAGCAGGTACCATATTTTCGTCGAGGAATACGTCCCGGAAGAGCCTGCGCCCGCGCCCGCGCCAGCCACACCCGCAGCAGCCAGCAAAACAAAGGCACCAACCCCGCAACCCTCGGAGCAAAAATACCCTCAAGGGATGATCCCAGGCGTGCCCCTCAAACCGATGATCCGCGCCGCTCTCATTGACACCACCACTCTGCTTCCCAAAAGAGTGCAACTCGGCTTGACCACCCTCGTCTACACATACGACGCAACGCCCACGCCTATCGTGCTTCCTCCGAAAGTTACTTCAATCTTACCAGCGAGCGACGCCCCCGGCGCGAAAACCAAAAACACCAACGTCTCCTCCATCCCTGTCCCATAGTCTTCCCCCGGAAACTCCCACCAGAATGACACCC
>JBILKY010000025.1:0-20814 GCA_044376395.1 Chthoniobacteraceae bacterium
TTGCTGCTTGAAAAACGACGCCTGCCTGTCGCGGTTGCGCAACCATCGTGCCCGATCCTCCCCGGTTTCCGGCGGCGTCTGGTTTTTGTGATAGTCGATCCCTGTTTCGCCGATCGCGCAGACACTAGGATGTTCCGCGAATTTGCGCAGATGCCCGATGAAGTCGTCTGAGACTTCGTCCACGTATAGTGGGTGAATCCCGACGGCAGCGCGGACCTGCGCATGTCGCTGGGCGAGGTTGACCGCTCGCTTGCAGCTCTCGAGCGTCGTGCTGATGGTGATGATCTTTGAAACGCCGGCCTCCGCTGCCCGGCTCAAAACATCCGGAAGATCAGCGTTGTAATCGTCAAAATCGAGGTGTGCGTGGGTGTCTGTCAGCATGGCGGCTCTGATCGCGTCACGATTCGACACTACTCGATCACCATTCGATAACGGAACCCGCCCAAGTGAGTCCGCCTCCAAAAACGACGAGCAGCACCGTGTCACCCTGCTTCATTCTTCCGGTACGGTTGGCCTCGTCCAGAGCGATTGCCACGGCCGCCGCGCTCGTGTTGCCGTAACGGTCCAGATTCACCATGAAGTGGTCCAGCGAAAGCTTCATGCGGTCGGCAATCGCCTCGATTATTCTCAAGTTGGCCTGATGCGGGATGATGCAGGCGAGATCGCTCGCGCTTAATCCGCTTTTCTCCAAAACAATCGTTGCCGCGCTGATCATGGAGGTGACCGCCTGTTTGTAGGTCTCCTTGCCATTCATCCGAATGCAGTTCAAGCGCTCATGCGCGTTCTCAGCGGTGGTCGGATTTCTGGAGCATCCCCCGGGGATCTGCAGGATGTCCGCGTACTGGCCGTCGCTGCCCATGTGGGACGCGAGAATTCCTCGGGAGCCTTCGCGGTGCCGAAGGACCGCGGCGCCCGCGCCATCACCGAAGAGAACGCAGGTGTTGCGGTCTGTCCAATCGACGATGGAGGAGAGCTTCTCCGCACCGATGACGAGGATCGTCTGGTGCCCGCCGGTTGTGATAAACTGCCGCGCCACTTCAATGGCGTAGAGAAATCCGGAGCACGCGGCGCTCACATCAAAGCACACCGCTCGCGAAGCGCCGATTTTGGTCTGCACGAAGCAGGCGGTCGACGGGAAGAACATGTCGGGAGTGATCGTTGCGACGATGATCATGTCCACCTCCTGCGGGGTGACGCCCGCGCTCTCGAGCGCTGCCATTGCCGCTTTGGCCGCCATGTCGCTCGTGCACTCCTCGGCGGATGCGATGCGCCGTTCGCGAATGCCCGTGCGCGTGATGATCCATTCGTCGGAAGTTTCCACCATGCGCTCGAGTTCGGCGTTTGAGAGGATTTTTTCGGGCACGTAGGAACCCGTGCCGATGATGGAAACGCTGCGAGTAGAGACGCTGGACACCTTATGAAGCGGTTGTGGGGGCCGTGGATTCGTTGTAGCTCCGCGCCTCCCGAATGATGTGTGGATTAACCTGAGTGGTGATGGATTCCCCTGCAACGCGAATCGCGTTCTTCACCGCAATGGGTGAGCTTCCGCCGTGGGCGATGATGCAGATGCCGTCCACGCCCAGCAGGGGCATGCCCCCGTACTCGTCCGCGTTGGTCTTCCTCTTGATGGTGCGGAAGGCGTCCCTCGCCAGCCATGCGCCCGCCATCCGGATGGGGGAGCGCATCAGCTCGCTCTTGAGCCAGTGGAAGATGGCGTGCGCCGTGGCCTCCATGGTTTTGAGCAGGATGTTCCCGAGAAAACCGTCGCAAACCACCACTTCCACCGGGTTTTCAAAGAGATCGTGTCCCTCGACATTGCCCCGGAAGTTGAGTTTCGAGTTCTTGAGTAGATCGAACACTTGCCTGGTAAATTCGTTGCCCTTTTCGTCCTCCGTCCCGATGGACATCAATCCAATGCTTGGGTTCGCGCAGCCGAGGACATGGCGCGAGTAAGCCGCCCCCATGATCGCGTTCTGCACCAATTGCTTCGGCGTGGGGTCCGTGTTTGCCCCGGCGTCGATCAGCAGGAAATTTTTGGTCTCGGTCGGAATCACCGCGCCGATTGCCGGACGCTCAATCCCCTCCAGTGTGCGGAGTTTGATGTGGGCGGCGGCCACCGCGGCACCCGTGTGGCCGGCACTAACAATCGCCTCCGCTTCGCCGCTCTTGACGAGATCCACCGCGCGGGCGATCGAGGAATCACGCTTGCGTCGTACCGAATCGGTGGCGGCGTCGGTCATTTCCACGACTTGCGTGGAGTGGGTGATCTTGATCCTTGCGTCGTTGAAAGCCAGGCGTTTGAGCTGGGTCTCGATCTCTTCGCCGTCGCCTACGAGAAAGAGGTTCGTGATATCCTTGGAGGCTTGCAGCGCGAGGACGGCTCCTTCTACGAGGTTTTTGGGGCCAAAGTCCCCGCCCATTGCATCAAGCGCAATTCGCATGAGGATCAGTGCTTTGGGCTAAGGAGGAGAACATCGCTTAAACTACTTCAGCCGCCCGAGCGGGTGCTGGGCGGCTGAATGCGGCAGAAATTGGGTTTTAGAGCGAGGACACCGTGAGCACTTGGCGCCCGCGGTAGTAACCGCAGGAGGCGCATGCCCGGTGAGAGCGGGAAGCTGCACCGCAGTTCGAGCAGCGGCTCATCTGGGCAGCGTGCCAACGGTTCGCGGCCTTGCGAGTGCGCAGGCGCATCTTGGACATTTTTCTTTTCGGGACTCCCATAGAAAGGTGCAGTTAGGGTTGAATTTTTAATCGGTCCAGCGCATTCCAGACATCTTTGTGATCTTCAGCGGCAGGCACTTCTGAGGCTGGCATTGGAGTGCCTTTGCAGTCGTTTCGGCCGCTCCAATCGCAATGCGGGTGGGCAGGAAGGGCGAGGAGGATGTCTTCCCGGAGCGCCTCTGTCAAGTCCACGACTTCTCTTCCATCCAAGTCCGCCTGACAGGCAAAGTTTTCGAGAACCACCGGAAGGTCAAAGTTTTCGAGGCACGAAACGCACGTCGTCCTGAACGCCGTCCGAAGGGTGCCCGTGGCGAAAATCCCCCCGTCGCTGAGCCCGATGTCCAGAGAGTAGCTCAGAGGGGCGCAGGGCACCGCCAGGCCGTCTTCCAGAGCAAGGGCTTCCGCAGGGTCTTCCCCTTCAACGTGTTTCCCTTCAGGCGGGATTTGCAGGATATGAATTTTCATGGCGGCTTGATGGATGTCTGCGCGGGAGCGCCGGGTCTGAGGGGGAACGCGAGGTCAATCGCAGGGTACCGACTTCGGATCGCTCAGAGCTTCCACGACGCACTGTGGCACAAAACGCCTCACATCGCCACCCAGTCGGGAGACTTCCTTCACCATCCGTGAAGACAAGTATGTGTACTCCTCCGAGGGCATCAGGAACAGTGTTTCTAATTCGGGCTGCAGACTGCGGTTCATGAGGGCCATTTGAAATTCAAACTCGAAGTCGGAGACCGCCCTGAGCCCGCGGATGAGAGCCTGGGCGCCCTGCTCACGCGCGAAATTCACCAGCAACCCCTCAAAGCTTGTGATCCGCACGTTGGCGAGATGTCCCACCGATTGCTTCAGCAGGTGCACCCTTTGCGGCACGCTCAAAAGCGCCTGTTTTGAATTGTGATGCGCCACAGCCACAATGACCTCGTCAAAGAGCCGCGAGGCCCTCTGCAGCACGTCCAGGTGGCCGTTGGTGACGGGATCGAATGAGCCGGGGTAAAGAACGCGGGCCATGGCAAGAGGGGGGGTAATTCAAAAACTCAGTTCGACAACTTCGAGACAATCGCTGCAACGAGTGCAACCAGCGGGGCGCCGACGGTCAGCGCAAGCGGCAGAAACACCGCAGCTGCCGCCCTGAAGATGCCGGAGTTCTGGGCGCGGGCCAGGCCCAAGACCAGCACGCTCACCGACCAGAGCATCGCAACTAAAAGGGAGAGCGTGTAGGCGATCCGCGCGGCCGACTCTTCCCCGGCGACACCAGTGGCCCAGACGGCGAGCGAGGGAAGCATCCAAAGGGTGCTTCCCGCACCAGTCGCGTAGGCGACGACGCGGAAGGTCGTCGACACGGGACGGTTTGCGGCGCCGCAGATCATCATCGAGAAGTGCAGGACTCCCGTAGCGAACACCAGAACCACGGGGCATAGCAGGCAGGACGAAATCAGGCTGCTGATCAGGATGTCCGGCGCCGTGGGCGCGGGCATTTGCTTGAATGCCTCCACCATTTTTGGGTTGAGGGTGGGATCCTTGCTGGCGATTTCCAGCGTGGTGCGGATCGCGAGAAAAATCCCCAGCACATTGCTAATGAGGTAAAACGAGAGCGGTGAACCCCATCCGCCCGTGTGGTTGATGTTCGAGAAAGTCGTCCCAGGATGGAGCAGGATCTCGTATGCGCTGATGATGAAAGATCGGATGCCTCCTCCCCTCGAGTCCTCCTCCCATGCGGGCGCGTGGGTCTTGGCGTCTTCAGCGGTTTCAATGCCGCGTAGCGCTCCTTCAAAATCGCCGAAATCACGCTCAGCCGGCTCCCGCGCGGCCGGATGTTCGCAATGTGCGTTGTCCTCAGTCTCAGTGGGCGGGGCGGTGTCCACTGCCACCGACGGAGTCTTGGTCGTGAGGCTGCCTGCCAAGGGGGCTGGGGCGCTGGAATCCGTCAGGCGCGTGGAGAAATCCTGCACATCCCCGAGCGGAGTCCAGTCATGCATGCCTGTGCGCCAAAGAAGATTGTGCTTCGAGATTCTGCCCAAGCTGATGAGCTGCATTAACTCGGACTCTGACACAGGGCCTTGCTGGAGGCCGTTTGACTCGTAGTACCAATTCATGGAGCAAAAAATCTTTGGAAAGCCTACTGCGGGGATTCCGCGAATGCCACCCTCAACGCACTCGCTTGCAAAAGCTGTTGGGAAGGGTAATTCAACCCCGTGTCCACAGGGAATTCCAATCACCACTTTGAAGTGCCGGCCGGCGCGTCCGGCCGGTTGGATCAGATCTTGTGCACGTTATTGCCCGGACATTCCCGCTCGCAGCTTCAGGAGTGGGTGCGCAGTGGTTGCGTGCTGGTGGATGGACAGGTGCCCGCCAAACCCGGAGTCAAGCTGCGGGGTGGGGAGCGCATCGAGGTTTCCGAGCCGGTGCGGCAGCCCATTGATGCGAAGCCCGAGGAGCTTCCTCTCGAAATCTTGCACGAGGATTCCGACGTGTTGGTCATCAACAAGGCTGCCGGCATGGTTGTGCATCCGGCGGTGGGCAATTGGTCGGGAACGGTGGTGAACGCCCTGCTGCACCACTGCGAGGACCTTTCGGGCGAGGGTGGGGAAGAGCGGCCTGGGATTGTGCACCGACTCGACAAAGAGACCTCTGGCTGCCTCGTGGTTGCAAAAAACGACCAGGCGCACCGGGCCCTCTCCGAGCAGTTCGCCGGGCGGGAGGTTTTGAAAATATACATCGCGCTTGCCCTCGGACGCTTTCGCGAAAAGGCGGGGACCATTGACGCGCCAATCGGACGGCATCCAGTCCATCGCCAGAAAATGGCCGTCATTAGCGCGGCCCGCGGCCGGAACGCGCGCACGGACTGGACGCTGCTCGAGGAGATCAAGGCGTGCGGGGCGGATGTGGGTGTTGTTCAATGCAGGCTGCACACGGGGCGCACGCACCAGATCCGAGTGCACATGGCGCACATCGGGCACGGGTTGCTCGGCGACGCAGTGTATGGTCGCAAGGCCGGTGCGCCGCGTCACATGCTGCATGCGTGGAGGCTGGGGTTCCACCAGCCGAGGACAAGCAAGTGGATGGAGTTCACCAGTCCGCTTCCCGAGGATTTCAAGGCGCTTGGAGTCAATGTCACGGCGCCCCGCGCGTGAATGCTTGCTGTCGCGGTTGA
Organism: Chthoniobacteraceae bacterium; assembly: GCA_044376395.1. Classification (GTDB taxonomy): domain Bacteria; phylum Verrucomicrobiota; class Verrucomicrobiia; order Chthoniobacterales; family Chthoniobacteraceae; genus Chth-196. Next base: position 5,873 of record JBILKY010000025.1, read on the forward strand.
TTGCGTTATTCGGCGCGGGGATCCCGCGCGAGCAGCGCGCCCAGCGCTTCTTTGGGCGACAATGCGCCGTCGAGCAGAAGCTTGATTTGATCGATGATTGGCGTCTCGATGCCGAGGCGTCTGGCGCATTCAAACGCGCTGTAGGTCGTCGGCACACCCTCCGCCACCATGCGCATCGACGCTGAGATGGCGCCGATGGACTCGCCGCGCGCGAGGCGCTCTCCGACCAATCGGTTTCTGCTGTGCTTGGAAAAGCAGGTGACCATGAGGTCGCCAATTCCGCTGAGGCCTTGAAACGTGTCGCGCTGTCCGCCCAGAGCGCAGCCCAGGCGCACAAGCTCTGCGAGGGAACGTGTCACCAATGCCGCCTTCGTGTTGTCCCCAAGCCCAAGCCCGTCGCAGACTCCGGCGGCGATTGCGAAGATGTTCTTGAGCGCACCGCCCAGCTCAATGCCTTTAACATCGCTGCTGGTATAGGCGCGGAAATTTTTGCTGAAGAATAACGACTGCAGCTCTTTTCCAAAGGCGGCTTCCGTGCACCCAAGCACCACCGCAGTGGGCGCTCCCCGGGAAACCTCCTCCGCGTGGCTCGGACCTGACAGCACCGCGATAGGGTGACCTGGGAGGGTTTCGGAGAGAATCTCGCTCATTCGCAGCCCGCTTCCTCTTTCAACGCCTTTCGTGCAGGACAGAAGAAGCGTGTCTTTGCGCAGCCCGATGGTGCCCAGGCGCGATGCGATCTCGCGCATTGCCCGCGACGGCACCACGAGCAGCACTAAGTCAGCATGGTTGATGGATTCGAGCTCAGAGGTGAATTGAACGGCCTCGGGAAGCCTGACCCCCGGAAGGTAAATTTGATTCTCGCGCAGGTCTCGGATTTTGGCGATCGCCTCACTATCGTGTCCCCACACGGTGACTGCCGCGCCGTTTTCATGCAGCAGAAGCGCGAGCGCAGTGCCCCAGCTTCCTGCACCGACCACTGCGATGGATTTGAATGAGAATGCGTTCATCCTCTATGCCCCGGATTTTTTGCCAAAACGGTTTTCGGTGCCCGCCAGCAGTCTGCGGATGTTTTCACGGTGCCGGCGAACGACCAGAAGTGCCGCGGCGCAAGAGAACGCGAGGTATGCGTTTCCCTCGAGACGATGCACATAAAGCAGCGAGCCCACCGTGATCGGAAGCGACAACGCGGCCACAACGGATGCCAGCGAAACGTAGCGTGAAACCGCAAAAACCCCCACCCAAACGGCAAGCACCACGCCCGTGGCGAGTCCGGGAACAAGGCCGATGAGCACTCCCAGCGAAGTCGCCACGCCTTTACCGCCCTTGAATCGAAGCCACACTGGAAAGCTGTGGCCCACGATGCAGGCAAGCGCGGCGAACACCCCCGCGTACGCAAGGTACTCCTCCGGGACCGGCTGCGGAGCCTGCCTCCAAGCGATCTGCTGGGCGAGCGCGACGGAGAAAAAACCCTTGGCGGCATCCAGCACAAAAGTCGTGAATCCAAACTTGGGCCCGAGGGTGCGCCAGACGTTGGTTGCGCCAATGTTGCGGCTTCCGTGTTCGCGGATGTCGATGCCGCCGATCCGTCCGATCAGCAGCCCGAACGGAATGGATCCAAGCAGGTATGCTGGAAGGACCAGTTGAAGGAGTGAGATGAAACTCTGGGAATTCATGCGAGAGTCGATGTTCTGCCCTCGACGGTTTAGGCGCAAACGCTGGATTTGTCTCTCATTTCCACCGCCATTGCGCGCGGTTTTTGTTTTTCAAATGGGGCGGCGCTTGAAGTGGCACCTGGAGCAGCGCCCGGTTTTCAAATGCGGATGAAGATCTGACGCCGGTACATCCAGCGCGCAAGCAGAAGCATCAAGATGAACGCCACGGCGCTCGAGTGCCACGCGTGGGCAGCGTCCGGTTTGCCAATCATGCGTTCGGTAAGGATTTTGAAGATTCCCAAACCTCCGGCCATGTAGAGCACGATGGGATTTGCGCCCACCCAAGTGAACGGGGTGCTCCAGCGCTTGATCCGCCGCACTTCGATGAGCCAGAAGAAAAACGCGGTCAGCACGAGGCTCCAGCCGGTGGAAAAAAGGACAAATGTCGGGGTCCAGATCTTTTTGATGATCGGGCAGTAGGGCGAAAGATACCACCCGCTTGTCAGGCACAGCACAGCGAAGGAAAGCAGTCCGTTGATCATCGCCCGCGGATCCCGCCCAGAGCCGATCCAGCGTCCGGCGATCACTCCGGTGAGAGCGGTTGCGATGGCTGGAAGCGTGCTCAGGATCCCCTCAGGGTCATGCGTTCCGTTGTACTTCCTGCCTGCGAGCCAGATGCTGTCGAGATAGTTCGCGAGGTTTTTACCCTCATCAAAACTCGGGGAGTCGACACCGGGCACGGGAACTCCCACAAGAAGGCCGTAATAGCCAAGCAGCAGTGCGGAGGTTGTTGTGAACAAAACAGCAGTGCTCGCGCGCATCGTGATCAGCGAGGCGACAAAGGTGGAGATGCCGATTCTTTGCAGAACACCAAGCCATCGGACGTTCTCGACCCCGTCCTTCCATCCGCCTGAGGCAATCACGCCGAGAAAACAAAGCACGAGAACGCGTTTGAAGAGATGCGCTTTTGTCACCATCGATCCATCGCGCACAAGTCGCTTGGGAAGCGTGAGAGCGATCGATATTCCCGAGATGAAAAGAAACAACGGAAAAATCAGATCGTAGAAATGAAAGCCAGCCCAGCTCACGTGCGTGAGTTGGGCCAACAGCATCCGCTTCCAGTCTCCTTCGGGAAGCACACTTTGCAAAAACTCGGCGAACACCGTGTGCAGCCCGAGGATCCAGCACATGTCAAACCCGCGGAGTGCGTCGAGGTAGACGAGACGCTGAAGGCTGTTCTGCGTCGAAAAGGCGGGCGCGCTGCTCATCGTCGTCGGACTGTTGTGGTCGAACTGGTCGCCCTGCCTCAAAGGCTGGCGGCAGAATATTCCCAACCCGTCCGTGTGCGTTCCCGCTTCAGGAAGGCGTTCGCATCGGCCGCATCGACGAAGCGCTGCGCGGCTGAATCCCAGTTCAATTTTTTCCCGGGCAGCAGCGCCGCGACATTTCCGATGAGGCACAGGCGGGTCAATGGAACCGAATACTCAAAGTTTGCGCCGCACACTGCGTTTTTCTCGATGGCCTGAACGAGCTCCAGCTGAGGAGTGTTGACCGTTGCCCGTTCGATCGACGGTGCAGGAGCTTTTTCCGCAAGCCATTTGGCGTGGCGCTCTGCGTTGAGGATTCTCGGGTTGACGGAATTGTCGCCGGGACAAATCAGAGTGCCTTCTTCGCCCTGGTAGATGCATCCGCCCTTCATTTTTTCCCAATCCATGTTTGGGTCCAGGTCGATGGGGCGCTCAGGCTTTCTGCCTCCGTCCATCCACGTGAGTTTCACATTTCCAAACTTAGCACTCTTGAAGTGGCATTCGATCGTGGAAGCCGCCGGAAAGGTTGTGAGGGTCGTGTCCTCTGAGGATGATTCAACCGAGAGCGGATCACCGAGCTCGCATGCCCAAAACGGGCCGTCCAGCAAATGGCATCCCATGTCGCCCATTGCGCCCGCGCCGTACTCGCGATGGGCGCGCCACGCGAATGGATGGAGCCCAGGAACGTATTCCCTGCTGGGGCACTGCGCGAGCCATGCCTCCCAGTTGAGCGTTTCAGGCGCAGTTCCCGGTTGCATCGCTTCCGCGGCGCGCGCGCCCTGTGGCCAGATCGGACGGTTTGTCCAAACAAGGATCTCTTTAACGCGCCCGATTGCGCCCGCTGCGAGCCACTCCTTGAGCAGGCGGATGCCTTCCAGCAGGTGCCCTTGGTTGCCCATGTTGGTGAGGACCTTTTTCTTTCGGGCCGCAGCTAGCAGTTCGTTCGCCTCCCAAATCCGGTTCACCAGCGGCTTTTGCACGCACACATGTTTCCCGTGCTTGAGAGCTTCCATCGCCGCGGGATAATGCGTGTGGTCGGGCGTCGAAACAGTGACCCCGTCGATCTTGTCCCCCATGGACTCGAACATTTCACGGAAACTCTCAAATGTCCGTGCATTCGGGTAAAGCAGTTTTGCTCTTTCCAACTTTGTGCGGTCCACATCGCACAGGGCCACAATCTCAGCGCCCTCCGCGGCCTTCGCCACATCCATTTTGCCTTTGCCCTCAACCCCGATTCCAGCGAACTGAATCTTCTTGGGTGCCTGGGCAAGAATTAAGTTCGGGAAGAAAACTGCGCCGCCTGCGAGTGCGGAGGTTTTCAAGAAGTCGCGGCGTGTTGGGTGGTTTTTCCAGCGCATAAACAGTTGTGTGGTGGGGGGATTGAAAGCTCGGAGTTTTGGGGGAACTCCCCGAAGAATCAAGCCTTCACGATCGTGCGGCCCGCCCGAAAAAGATTCCAAGCAGGGTGACCTTTCCCGTTGGATCAATTGGTTCAGGCTTTTCGATTCGCCGGAGCCTGCCCATAGTCTGCCGCGTCCCAACTTCACCCCATGACTACAAGACGACATTTCCTGGCGGGAATTTCTACCGCAACTTTGAGCCTGTGGACCGAGCGTCTCAGCGCTGCTCCTGCAAAGACCGATCTCATCATCGGGCACGGCGCGCACAAGTACCGGGTCCATAAAGAATGGGTGCCTGCGGGGCAGGGGAGGAATCACCCGATTCTCAACTGCCATGAAATGGTGCAGGTGCGCGACGGCCGCCTCTTCATGATTGGGGACCATTCGAACAATCAAATGCTGGTGTACCGTCCAGACGGCACAATTCTTGAGTCGTGGGGCTCGGTCTGGCCCGGCGGGCACGGGCTCACTCGCGTGGACGAGAATGGTCAGGAGTTTTTGTTTGTCACCGACTCCGGCCTTTGGAAATCGGGCGCAGGCGCCTTCCGCCAGACAGGCCGCGTCACCAAGGTGGATTTGAGCGGACGCGAGATTTTTTCTATCAGCCATCCCGCTTCGGTTGGAGCGTATGAGCCGTCCATGCTGTTTAATCCAACAGAAGTCGCGGTTGCGCCCAACGGAGATATTTATATCGCGGACGGCTACGGCTCGAATTTTGTGCTGCGTTACGACAGGAATGGAAAGTTCATCTCACGTTTTGGCGGGAAGGACGGCGTGCCTGCCGAGCAGCGTTTGAATAGCGCCCATGGGATCGCGATCGACACCCGTCGCGGGAACGATCACGCAAGCGTCCTTGTGACGTCTCGTGCGGATAACTGCTTTCTGCGATTCACGCTCGACGGGGTTTATGTCGAGACGATTTCAACTCCGGGAGCCTATGTTTGCAGACCTGTGATCTCCGGCAGGGAGTTGTACGCGGGGGTGTGCTGGTCGAAAGACGCCGCTGGAAAGTTCCTGCCGATGGCAGCGGGTTTTGTCGTGATCCTTGATGAAAACAATAAGGTGATTGCGGCTCCGGGTGCGCATCCCCCCGAGTATGAGAATGGCAAGCTCAAGCCCCTCTTGAGGCTTGAGGACGTTTTTGAGCACGCTCACGATGTTTGCGTACTCGAGAATGGCGACCTCATCGTCTGCCAGTGGAACGCGTTTCAAACGTACCCGGTCCGGCTCGAGCGCCTCGAGCGCATCTGATGCACGCGTGGCGGGGGTAGGGCTGGCCTGCTGCGCAGTTGTTCACCCTTGACGTTCCACAACGCCCGCGCCTCAAGGAAATCGCGTGGTGCGGGGTTGTTTGGACAGGTCCGCTGCGGACTAATTCATCTAGTGGGCCGAAGCGTCCGCCGGCAGGAACGCACGGAAGCGGTTTTTGTCCGTCGCTTTCATGTAAGCCTCTTCCGCAGTGACGATCCCCTCCTTCAAAGCGTTGTGAATCGCGTCGTCCATGAATTGCATGCCCTCTGATTTTCCTCCGACGATCACATCCTGTAGTTTTTGGGTCGCACCTTCGCGGATAATCGCACTCGCCGCCGGGTTCACGATGAGAATTTCATTTATCGCTTTGCGCCCGCGGCCGTCCGCTTTTTTCATGAGCAACTGCGCGACAACGCCACGCAGAGAGTTTGAAAGCATGGTGCGCACCTGTGATTGCTGATCTGATGGAAAGACGTCGATGAGACGGTCCACAGTCTTGCGTGCGTTGTTGGTGTGGAGAGTGCCGAATACAAGCAGGCCCGTTTCGGCTGCGGTCAGCGCGAGGCTGATCGTTTCAAGGTCGCGCATTTCCCCCACCAGCACGATGTCAGCGTCTTCGCGAAGAGCAGCCTTCAGTGCAACTGGGAAACTTGGAGTATGCTCGTGCACCTCACGCTGGCTGAGAACCGAGCGTTTGTTTGGATGCACAAACTCAATCGGTTCCTCGATGGTTACAATATGACGCGAGTAGTTCGTGTTGATGTAATCAATCAACGCGGCCAGCGTCGTCGACTTGCCCGAGCCAGTCGGCCCTGTCACCAGCACAATCCCGCCACGAAGCTTTCCAAAATCCTTGATGACCTCGGGCACGCCCAGTTGCTCGAGCGTCAGGATTTTAGTTGGAATGATTCGGAATACGCACCCCAGTCCGTTTGCCTGCTTTAGGTAATTGCAGCGGAAGCGCGAGGTTTCGTCCATCTGATAGGCGAAGTCGAGATCCCCAATCTCCAGATAACGCGCCCAGCGTTCGGGACCGCTGATCTCGCTCATCATGTACGCCATCTCCTCATACGTGAGGGGCTCCTCACGGATCGGGACAACCGAGCCATGCTGCCGGATTTTTGGCGGCGCACCCTCCGCCATGTGAAGGTCCGAACCACCCGAACTGACGAGCACTTGGAAAAATTGGTCGATGTATGCCATACGAGAAAAAGCGAGAAAGCCTGTGTTGAAGAAGCGTTTTTTGCGGTTAGCGGCCGATGAATTTTTTGAACAGCGATTTCTGCTCGCAGCGCGCGTAGGCTTCGTCGCCGCTGATCACACCGGCCTCGACCAGCTCCATGATCGAGTCGTCCATGAGTTTCATTCCGGCTTTGCGTCCGGTCTGGATCACGCCGGGTAGCATGAAAGTTTTCCCGTCACGGATCAGGTTGCCGACCGCCGAGTTGTTGGTGAGCACTTCCAGCGCCAGAACCCGGCCTGTGCCGTCTTTGCGCGGGATGAGTTGCTGCGAAATAATGCCCCTGAGCGATTCTGAAACCATCACGCGGATCTGGTCCCGCTGGTCTGAGGGAAACACGTCGAGAACGCGGTCCAGAGTTCGGGCGGCATTCCCCGTTGTCAGGGTTCCAAGCACCAAGTGGCCCGTTTCGGAGGCCGAAATCGCCAGCTGAATGGTCTCCAAATCCCGCATTTCTCCAACCATGATCACGTCCGGATCCTCACGGAGCGCTCCGCGCAAAGCGGCCGCAAAGCTTTTGGTGTGCGTTCCAACCTCGCGCTGCGTCACGTGGCATCCGGCAGAGGGGATGCGGTATTCGATCGGATCCTCCAGCGTGATGATGTGGTCTCCGCGGTTCTGGTTGATCTCTTCGATCAGGGCCGCCAAGGTTGTGGACTTCCCCGAGCCCACTGGGCCGGTGACCAGCACGAGACCGTTGTGGAATTGCGTCAGGGATTTGAGCGAGTCAGGCAGGCCCAAGTCGGCCAGGGTTCTGAGTTTATTGTAAATGATCCGGAAAACCAGATCGGTGCCAAGGCGCTGCTTGACCACGGACGTTCTGAAACGGCCGTAGGGGGCCTCGTAGGCGAAATCGATGTCGCCTCTGCCTGTGACTTGCGCGGCCTGTTCCGGAGTCAAAAAGCTGAGGGCGATCATCCACGTGTGCTCCGGCTCAAGAGGAGCCGCGTCAGGGAACATGGGTTCCAGGTTGCCGTTGCGCCGCCAGGTCGGCGCGGCTCCCGTGCAAAGGTGGACGTCGGAAGCCTCTGCCGACTGGGCGTACTGGAGGAATTGGTCAATGTGATAAAGCTCGGTGCCGTTGTAGACGTAGGGAGTGGCGGCGGGAGCTTCGGCCGCGGGTGCGGAGGTCTCGTGCATAGGGTTGGTTTGAGGGAAATGCTTATTCCGGAGAGGGCTTGAAAATGGGGATTCTTGGGGAAACAGATTAAGGACGCGTGAAAAGGGGGCGCTGTGGCTCGCCGATCGGAAACCAATAGGCGGGGTGAGGCGGGGAGGGGCAAGCGAAATTCATGTGGCGCCTAAGCGGGGTAGGGGTTAACGGTAGGGGTGCCTCGGGCCGCCGGCGAACCGTGGCCTGCGTGGCAGACTCCGCGTTTTCAGCGGTTACCCCACGGCGCCTTTGGTCGCTCTTGTCGTTGCTTCAATTTTAAGATTTAACTAGTGACCCGTTTGCAGGGAAACCCTTAGCCGCTATCGCAATGTCCATTACTACCTCCGGTTCCGATTCGACTCGGGTGTCAGCGTCCGATCCCAAAACCTTGCGCGCAGGAGACCGGATCGCCGATGTATATATTCTCAAGAGCATCCGGCATTCCGAGGAGTCCGAACTGACGGTTTGGTTGGCGGAGGACGAGGTTTCCGGGGAGGAAGTGGCGCTGCATTTCGTTCCCCAGGAGGTGGTGGGTGACACGAAGCTGCGCGACGCGCTCAAGGCTGAGGTGCGGCGCACGCGGCAGATGATCCACCCCAACATCCTGCGGGTACGAGATTTTGTGAACGAAGAAGACCTCGCAGCCTTGGTGACCGACTCCTACGACGGCCAGACGCTGCTGCAGTTGGCCTCCCGGGGCGGACGCGGTTTTTTGGAGGCCCGCGACATGGAGCCGCTTCTTCGGACCATCCTGCAGACCGTCTCTGACGCCCACCGCGCCAATCTTCTGCACCGCAATTTGAGCCCCTCCAGCATCATTGTCTCAGAGGACGGGCATGTTTTTCTATCCGGATTTGGGGTCTCCCGCCTCATCGCCGATGCCGTGACCCGGGCGGGGATCAAAACGCCGGCGGCGCAGAAAGCTTATTCCTGCACGAGCCCAAACATTGTGAACGACGGGTTGGCGGGCATTTCGGACGACCTCTACTCGTTCGGGGCGACGCTCTTTCAACTGTTCACAGGGCGTCCGGCCTTTTGGGGCACGGACATTGTTCAACGGATCCTCTCTGAGAAAGCTCCGTTGATTTCGGAGGCGCGGGCGAATAACAAAATCTCCGGCGAACCTTTGTTTAAGAACTGGGAAAAAGTGGTTGCCTTGTGTCTTTCCAAAAACCCTTCGGAGCGGCCCTCGTCGATGTTCGACGTCGGAGTCCAGCTTGGGCTTCTCGGAGATCAGAAGGCAGTAGAGCCCGTGGCGCCCCCTCCCAAGGCTGAACCCGAGCCCGCTGCACCGGAACCGGCGCAAGCGGAAGCTGAGGAGGTGGTGGATGAGTTGGAGGAGTTGGATGAGGCTCCCGAAGAGGATCCGAACGATCGGTTCTCCGCATCGCCTCGCCCGATTTTCATCCCGACATCCTCGAGTCCAGTGGACGAAAGCGAGCGGGGAAACCGCACGGCGCTTTTTGCGGGGTTGCTGCTGCTCGCGGCGGCTGCCGGCGTCTGGGTTGGTACGAACATTCTAATGAAGCAAGACGAGGAGGCTGATCCCGAGCCCGAGACGGCCGAGAAGCCCGCAATGGTTGCTAAGACGGATGAACCGCCGCCCGTGCGTTTTATTCCGCCGCCGATTGGTTCCGAGGACGAGGGTACCCTACGGCCCGGGCTTCCTTTGAAGCCCAAGCGCAACCCGGAGAATCCGAACGAAGTTGAGCCTCAGGATTCGGCTGCCCCTGTGACCGTCGAACCCCCTGCAACCTCTGTTCCTCAAGGTGCGACCGCGCCAAGAATGGCGGGCAAGCACACCGTGGAGCAGGAGATTCCGGATTCCAACGCGACCAAACTCTCAACTGCTGTCGCCAATTCCCCAGTCGAAGAACCGGTTGCAGGCGAGAAAAAGGCACTGGATTCTGCTTTGTCGAAGAAAGAAAAGGAGGCTCTCAGTCGATTGACTTCTGAGGCCGAGGCCCGCGCCAAGGACATGCTGGAAAAGGCTGCGGCCAACCCAATCAGCAAGACGGGGAAAGATGCGAAACCCGTCCAGTTTACGCCCGCGGATCGCCAGAGGTTGGAAAGCGCCCACAAGGCTGAGATGGATCTGTACGAGGCGCGCCGCACCCTCGCGCTGGCCAGAGGGGAGCAGCCTCCGCCGGCTCCGGCGCCACTGCCGCCCGACCCCGCCGTGGAAGCCGGGGGTGTCGTCGAAAACTCGATTGGTATGAGGTTCGTGCCGGTTGGGAACGCCCTGTTTTCAGTGTACGAAACGCGTGTGAAGGACTACGCGATGTTCATCAAGGAAACCGGCCACGCAAAAAGCGCTTGGCGCAATCCCGGTTTTGATCAAACCCCCGATCATCCGGTGGTCAGGGTCAGTTGGACGGATGCCATGTCTTTTTGCCAGTGGTTGAGCGACCGCGAGCACATGGCCGGCGCGCTGCCTGCCGATGAATTCTACAGGCTGCCCTCAGATTTGGAGTGGAGCTATGCTGCGGGTTTGAGCGATGAGCGCGGGCTTTCCCCCGAGCTGCGCGACATGGGCGTGCTGGATGTTTACCCTTGGGGGAAGGACTGGCCTCCCAAAAAAGGGACAGGCAACTACACCGGGGAGGAAACCGGCTCGGACGTTGCGATCGTCGGGTTTAATGACGGCTTCCCGTACACGTCACCGGTTGGAAGTTTCACGTCCAACGAAAAAGGTTTGTACGACATGGGTGGGAACACCTGGGAGTGGGTTCTTGATACGTGGAATCCCAAGGCCCGCTCACGTGTTTTGCGTGGTGCATCTTGGTTCCAAGGCTCACTCCAACTCAGCCTGCTGGCGTCCTGCAGGGTCCATTCCATGCCGGATCGAGAAACAGACAACTACGGTTTCCGGGTGATTCGCACAAGCGCGCCGGCAAAGACACGATAGGGCCTGCCGAGGGTACTTAGGGTTCCAATCAACATGGCTTCAGGCAGCCTTGTTGCTTTGCACCAAAAGAGACGTGAGCTGGTTTTACGGGAAAACTTTCGTGTCCCATTGAGTTCCTCACAGTGAAATCCCCACTCGGCCTGATGTTCGGTGCAGTGGTGGTGCTCAGTCTTCAGGCGCCCTCGGTTTCTGGCCAGGGTAGCGCCGTGTTGATGGTCAAGGAATACAAGAGCGGACTGGCTTTCGTTCAGGGTAAAACGGGGCAGGGCAGCGGCTTTATCACCATTTTGAAGGGGCAAAAATACTTGCTTAGTAACGCGCACGTCGTGGCCGGTGTGCGGCCTCCCAGGTTTACGCTTCTGGACCGGACGCCTGTCGGCGTTGGCTCGGCATCCGCTGCAGTCGGTCACGACATTGTCGCCGTAACGGTAGTTTCCGGAGGCACGCCCATTCCTGCGATGGAATCAGTTGAAAACGAGAGCAATATTGGCGATGCCGTCGTGGTCTTGGGGAATGCGGAAGGAGCAGGTGTTGTGAATCTTTTGGAGGGACGTATCGTCGGGATCGGACCGAATCTTGTGGAGGTGGATGCACCCTTTGTTCCCGGCAACAGCGGTAGCCCGATTATTCACATACGGTCTGGCAAAGTCATCGGAATCGCAACATACCTCACCATGCGGCGCAGTGTGACCGGTGGTCAAAGCGTGCGCCGTTTTGGTTACCGCCTCGACAGTGTCCAGAAATGGCAGGCGATCGATTGGACTCGGTTTTATGGGGAAGCGGATGCCATGACGAAAATCGAGAAGACCTCCGAAGAACTCGGTTCGTTACTCTCAGATTTAGTGAAGGCTGGGCGGCCAACAAAGCCTTATACATCCGCTCCCATCCGTGCAGCTCTTGATTCTTTTGAAAAAGCTAAACGCCCGGGCATGCAGCGATCTGATGTGGAACGTGCAACGGAAAACCTTCTGACCACGCTGCGGGCCGCAAGCATTAAAGACGTGAGGGAGGCGGCCCAGCGTGTTGGATATGATTTTTTCCGCCGTCAACTCGAGGAAGAGGAGAAAGGCAGAGATGAAATCTTTAAAGTACTGGATCAGGCGGTTAAAGCTCAGCGGAAGTAGTGGTCGGGATACAATGTGGCGAATCACGTGCGAGTGACGCTTTCCACTCGCCAAGAAGTTGGCTGGCGATCGATTTTTAGAAAACAAACCGCGCGACCGTCTCTAACCGCGAACGATTCATAGTGAAATGATGAAACCAACTCATTTCAAACTTCTCAGTAAACTCTGCTTCGTTCTCGGCTTTGCCTCCATCATCGGCTCCATCGCCATCTGGTTTCTCTCAGGTGGTCAGACGGCTGACACGCAGGGGCACGCCGAACGGTTTGGCATCTTCGTCGGGTTGTGGGCGCCGACTTTTTTCATCCTCTCGAACTGCTTCGATCATTTCTCTGAGAGGTCGGTCTGATCAATTGGGATTTTGATTGATTTCGCGGATCGGGGATCCTGAGACGCCGTGCCTCGATCTCAAGCAAACTACGATGCATGCACAGAGCCCTCGCGAAGCAGGTGAAGGACTGCTGAGCCGCCTAAGACCTAGGGATGGATCATATCAGGGTCGATCGAAGGGCATGGTGTTGCGTTGGTTGATAGCCCGCATGTCTCTTTTGGCTTCACTTACTTTCGCGCCGTAGCAGCGCGTCGAGGTCTTTCGCGTTGGTGACGGGGGCTTTGCACGTGAAATTTTCACACACGTAAGCCGCTGCTTTTCCATCGACCGGCTTCATATCCGCAATGGACGCGAACTTTCCCCCGAGTCCCGCATCTTTCGCCCCGTGGCACGCATGCAGAATGAGGGTGTCGCCAAGAAATGGCGCCCGTGCCGCCGCCAGCAAGGCCTGGGTGTCGGGGCTTGAAGGGTCACCGGCAATGACGATCTGACGCGGGTTGCTCGCGCTCGGCATGATGTTGCAAAGCATCTGGGGCATCGACGTCGGGGACTGCGTCAGCAATGGTTCGAAAGAATGGATGGTCGATTCCACACGAACATGCGTGTCTTCAGCTCCCGTTAGATTGGCGATGCGCCGCAGGTTTCGCACCGCGATCGAGCTGGCGGCTGGTTCGGCGGAATCATGATCCTCTTTTAGGCGGATGAGCACGCTGGCATCACCTTCGCTGCTGCTGAAATAGCCGCCTTCGTCGGAATCCCAGAAAAGCCGGTCCTGCGTGGCCTGCAAACTGAGCGCCCACTGAAGCCATCCGACTTCAAAGTCCGCCTGGTACAAGTCCAGTAGTCCTTGAATGAGGAACGCGTAATCCTCCGCGAATCCCTCAACGGAACCCCGGCCCCCGCGGTAGGAGCGGTAAAGTCGTCCGTCTGAGAACAGACGTTCTTTGATCATAAGCGCTGCCTTCCGCGCTGCGGCCAGGTAGCGCGGCTCCGAAAGCGCGTTTGCGCCGCGGGCAAAGGCGGAAATCATCAACCCGTTCCAGGATGTCAAAATCTTGTCATCCCGGTGCGGTTTTGGCCGTTTTGATCGGGCCTCCAGCAATCTGTTTGTGCATCGACTCAAGCGTGATTCCACCTCCGCTTCCCCGATTGCAAGCCGTGCGGCGGCATCTGCATTTGATATCTTGCGGATCAGCGTATTCTTGCCCTTGAGCTCACCGTGGGGATCGCTCCCTCTTGGTGCATTCCCCTCAGCCTCGATCCCGAAAATCGCGCTGAAAAGTTCTGATTCCTCGCCGAGCAAATTCTGAATTTCCTCTCGGGTCCAGACGTAATAAGCGCCTTCCCCGTGCTCGGGCTTACCCGACTCAAAAAGAGAGTCTGCATCTTCGGCCGAATGAAACCCGCCGCTGGCATCGGTCATCTCTGACTGCACATAATCCAGTGTCTTGCGCGCAATCGCCGCAAACTCCGCGGAGCCGCTCAGTTGGTAGGCATCCAGATTGGTGCAAACCAACTGCGCCTGGTCGTAGAGCATTTTCTCATAGTGCGGCACGTGCCAGAACCGGTCCACGGAGTAACGGTGGAATCCGCCGCCAAGCTGGTCGTTCATCCCTCCTGCGGCCATCTTGCGCAGTGTCTGCAAGGCCATCCCAGCCGCGATCTGCGCGTCCTTTTCGCCACACGGCTTTTCGCTCGCAAAACGCAGTAGAAAATTCAGCGTCGCGGGTCGTGGAAATTTGGGTGCGCTGCCAAACCCTCCATGCTCCTCGTCGTACTGCCGGATTAGAGTCTGCATGGCGGTATCGAAAATCCGCTTTGCGCCGGCGAGGCTGCCAGCGGTTGCTGACGCGCTGGGAGGCGAAGTCTTTGAGCGGGTTTGCAGCGCCGCAAGCGTGTCCGCCGCGCCCTGCAGGATTCGGGGTTGATCATTCCTCCATGCCGTCGCGATCCGCTCGAGAAGGGTGCCGAAACCCGGGCGCCCGAATTTGTCAACTGGGGGGAAGTAGGTGCCCCCGAAAAATGGCTTCAAATCCGGCGTGAGCCACACGCTCATCGGCCAACCACCCCCTCCCGTGGTCGCCTGAACAAAGCTCATGTAAAGCCGGTCGACATCCGGGCGCTCCTCACGGTCCACTTTGATGCACACAAAATCGCGGTTCAAAATTTCTGCGATGTCGCGGTTCTCAAAGCTTTCATGAGCCATCACGTGGCACCAATGGCAGGTCGAGTAGCCTATGGAGAGGAAGATGGGCTTGTTTTCGGCCTTCGCGCGGTTGAAAGCCCCTTCACCCCAAGGCATCCAGTGCACCGGGTTTGTTGCGTGCTGGATTAGATAGGGGCTTTTCTCCCCATGAAGCTCGTTAGACTGACTTTTAGATTTCACAATATTATCAGTTCCTAATGCGCTCCCAAATAGGGCATACATGCAGAGGATCGCTAGACAGAGTCCAACATTGACCGAGAGTTGTGAACGCATGGAAACTTTAGACAGTAAAACTCAACTGAACCGCTGGTGGGATTCTGTTGCGTTTTCCCGCTCGATACGAAGCATTTTACTCGCTGTTGTCGCCGCC
>JBILKY010000181.1:0-7425 GCA_044376395.1 Chthoniobacteraceae bacterium
TCACGCGATGCGCTGATCGCGCCGTGAGTGAGTTGGGCGAGGGGCCGCAGCGCGGTGACGAACGATTTGCGCGCGTCCATCAAAAGATTTCCCGCATTCAGTAAAGGTTCGTTGAAGGCTTGAATTTCGCGCCAGCGCGGAATGTTTGATTTTAGCAAAAGGTTGCGGGCACGCAGCGCTCGTTCGTAATTCCGCAAAGCGCTGCGGTAAGCTGGGTGGAGTTGAACTGCAAGAAAGTCCATGAAGCGGCGCCGGACATCCGAAGTTCCCCGCACCAGTGCGATATCTGTATTTGAAAACCACACCACCTTGCCAAATTTCAGGTACTCAAGCGCCGAGCTTTGTTCCACTGAATCAAGCGCGAGCTTCTTGCGCCGCGGGCTGTAGTAAAACTGCAGATGCGCGCTATCATGGTATCCATCCACAAAAAAACCACGTGCGTCGTGCCGGATGACATCGGCTAGTTTTGAGGTTCTTGGAGATTGTAGGCGTAAGAGCACACAAGCGGCTTCGAGCAGCGAAGTCTTGCCTGCGGCGTTCGGGCCGATAATCAGATTAAGGCTGGGGTGGAATTCAGTCTCGAAATCATCGAAGCAGCGAAACTGACCGAGCTTAATCCGTGTGAGCATGGAGGTGGGAAGGGCCGTGGCCTTCAAGGACCGCATCGTTGCACGTCAGCTCTGGCAGCGGCGTCCGGGACGCTGCTGAGCGGGATTAGGAAACGTCTGCGTTTTGGGCGACCCGCTCGTTTAGACGGCTCCGAGACTGCCTCCGGGTGCGCAGCCAGCGCCAGAGCAGGTAAAGACCGATTCCGCCAGCTACAGTCGCAAGGAGTCCCTCCTGCGCGTGAAGTACCATGGCCTTGAGTTTGTCCATCTGATCCCCAAGGAAGTAGCCTAGCGATGTGAGTAAGCCCGCCCAAAGAACTAGCCCCACGCCGTTCGTGAACCAAAACTTTGGGTATGACAGCTTCTGTAACCCCCAGAAGATTACGCTGGGGTAACGTGTGCCATAGAGAGGCCTGCAAAGTGACAGTTCCCACGGGCCCACTTTGTTCGCGATGCGCTCCACCTTTGGCCCGACTTTCTGGTAGGCAGGTTTCGAGCGAACCCACTCTGCCCGGTGATGCGCCAACCAGAAGACCACCGTGTCATGCGTCAGCGCCGAGAATACGGCCGCGGGAAAGCAGGCCCACGGGTTAAGGTGGCCGGTGCTGGCAAACGCTCCGATTACCAAAAAAATCAGGTCCGTCTCGATGAGCGCCCACAGGAGGGCCGCCCAGATTCCGTAATCACGCAGTAAGTTAGTGAGAAACTCTTCCATGAAGGGTGGACTGAAATGTTGGGGTGGGTTTAGGATTTTTACCATCAAAACGTGTTGGGATATTGCGCCATCTGGTTTTCACACAGCCGCGCGCGAG
This sequence comes from Chthoniobacteraceae bacterium, assembly GCA_044376395.1. GTDB lineage: Bacteria > Verrucomicrobiota > Verrucomicrobiia > Chthoniobacterales > Chthoniobacteraceae > Chth-196. The sequence goes on from JBILKY010000181.1 coordinate 1,421, forward strand.
CACCGGTTGATGGGTGGGCGGTGGAAGGTGGGGAAGGAGTCGACTGCGGGGCCAGCGCGAGTCGGGGCGGACTCAGCCTTTCCGAACACGGGCGAGTGTGCTTTCTTTTCGGGGTATGACCCCTACTCGAGATCAAGTGAACCCCGCGGATACATGGGACCTGACCCCGCTTTACACTGAAGGAGCAGCTTGGGAGCGTGACTTCAGCACATTGCAGGGCCTGTACCCCGGATTGGCACTCTTCGAGGGAAAGCTTGGTGGTTCGGCTGCCGTCTTGCGTGACGCTATGGAAGCTTCAAAGCAGGTGAATCTGCGTATTGAACGTCTGGCGCAGTACGCTTCCTTAAAAACCTCCGAGGACAGCTCCAATTCGGAGTCGCTCACCCGCGAAGGCCAGTTGGAGAACTTGATGACTCGCATCGGGGAGGTGACTGCCTACATGGATCCCGAGATTCAGGCGATCAATGATCAGACATTTGAATCTTTCCTCGCGACTGCTGAGTTGAGGGACTGGCAGATTCCGCTTCGAAAATTGAGGCGCCTCAAACCGCACACATTGTCGACTCCGGAGGAGCGTTTGCTGGCGCTAGGGTACACTGCTTTGCGGGGGCACGCGGAGACGTTTTCCCAACTCACGAACGTCGACATGGATTTCGGTCAGGTAATCGACGAAAACGGCGTCGAGAAGGAGCTCACGCAATCCTCTTACGGGTCTTTCTTGGTGAAGCGAAATGCGGGGCTGCGCAAAACTGCGTTCCATCAGTTTTACCACGAATTCTCTGCGCATCAGTACACTCTTGCGTCAACGCTGGCATCGTCTGTGCGGGCGGATGTTTTTAGTGCGCGTGCCCGCCATTATCCGGGAGCGCGTGCTGCTGCACTCTATCGGGATGACGTGCCGTTGTCGGTTTATGATAATTTGATCTCGACGGTGCGCTCCAAACTCGCGCCCTTGTTCCGCTATTATGCACTGCGCAAACGCGTGTTGAATCTCGATCAAATTCACGCTTACGACACAGGCGTGCCGATCGTGCCAAAGATCGAGACCCACGTGAGTTTTGAGGAGGCCACCAAAAAAGTGATCACCGCGCTCGAACCACTCGGGTCGGAGTATTGCGCCATCCTGACCGAGGGGCTCGGGGCGGGACGTTGGTGCGACCGCTACGAAAATAAGGGGAAACGCTCAGGCGCATTTTCTTCGGGCGGTTATCAGGGGCCTCCGTATATCCTGATGAACTACAAAGAAGACGTTTTTGCCGACATTTACACACTGGCGCACGAAGCGGGACATTCCATGCACACCTGGTACGCTAAGCGCAGCCAGCCATTTCAAACGTACGACTACCCGATATTTCTCGCCGAGGTGGCGAGTACGTTCAACGAGGAACTACTTACCCATCATTTGTTGGAGCACACCGACGACCGTGCGATGCGGGCCTACTTGATCAATCGTCAAATTGACGACATTCGGGGCACGGTGTATCGCCAGACCATGTTTGCGGAGTTTGAAAAGCTGACGCACGAGGCAGAGGAGAGGGGCGATGCGCTGACGCTCGATGCTTTCCGGCAAATCTACAGGGGATTGCTGAAGGATTATTTTGGCGACGACTTTACTTTGGATGCGGAGCTGGATTTGGAGTGCCTTAGGATTCCGCATTTCTACAATGCGTTCTACGTTTACAAGTATGCGACCGGTTTGAGCGCGGCGGTTTCGCTTGCGGGGCAGACTTTGGAGGAGGGTCAGACTGCGGTGGAGAGGTATTTGGGGTTCCTCAAGAGCGGCGGCAGTGAGTTTCCGCTTCCAACCCTGAGAAAAGCCGGTGTCGATATGGAGCAGCCGGCTCCGATTGAACAAACGCTTGCCCTCTTTGAGCGGCGTGTGGGAGAACTGGAGGAGTTACTTGGCTGATCAAGACGTGGAAACAATTCCCATCGAACAACAGAAGACTCTGTCGGCTATCCAGGGCTACCTCGAACTGGGCATGTGCCGTGAAGCCATGCGGGAGTTGAAGACACTTCCGGTTGAATTCAGGGGCAAGGCGGTCGTGCTTGAGTTGGAGATCGTGGTGCTGATTCGGGATTCTCGCTGGAAGGCGGCTTCAGTGGCGGCGCGGCGGCTCTGCCGGACACAACCTGATCTTGCTGCTGGTTACATCCATCTCGCGTATTGTCTCCACGAATTAGGCGATACCAACGGAGCTCGCGATACTTTGCGCAAGGGGCCGCCTGCTCTTCACAAGGAGGGCACGTACTACTACAACTTGGCGTGCTATGACGCAGTTCTCGGTGACCTCGATGCGGCAAGGATGAACCTCGCGCGGAGCATTCGCATCGACAAGCGGTTCCGCGATTTTGCCAAAGGGGACACAGACCTTTCGGCGCTTCACGCCGATTTGCAATGACAACCGGGGATTTCTGGGGTGAGCCTCGGATTCATGGGCGAGCGGTGTCCCCTTGCTTCCCAGAGGGTGGGATGTTGCGCAGCATCCTTTACGGTGAGGCTCCTGGACCGAGGGGGGCGGATCAAAGCGGTGTCCCGTTCTGGGGTGACGGTGCCGGAATCCCGCTTTATCGAGCGCTGGCGGTTGCGGGATGCGCTGATTTTGCAGATTCGGTTTGGGAGCGTTGGGATGGGGCAGCCTTGCGGGATGCCGGTCTCTGGCCACGGTTGATTCGCGTTGCGCTTAGTAACGCATACCCCTGCTGCCCCACGGACGACGGCAAGCGTTTCCGCGCCCCTAAGCGTAGTGAGCTTGTTTCATCCGAAAACATCGCCCGTCTGCGTGATGAGTTGCGCGCCGCCTCGTCGCGAGGGGCAAAGCGGGTCATTACGCTTGGTCGATGTGCTGCGCAAACAATTGAACCGTTGGTGGAAGAGTGTGGGATGGGGTTGGTCGCCCTGCCTCATCCAAGCAGTCAGGGGCTGCTGATGGATGCCCCCGGTAAGGGGCGAGGGATGCGATTGGAGGACTTGCGCGCCGCATGGGAAAAGCGGCTGGTTGCAGCGCTTTTGTCCTGACCCAGCCATCACCAACCTGCTGTCAGGTCGGGTGCCGTCGCCTTCAAAATCTCGAGAATCGCCTGCCGATTTGATAACGAAAGGGTTTCGAATGTCGGATCTGGATTTTCTCCACGCAGCACTTGATGAAGCTTCGCTAAAATCGCCTCGCGAACCATGGTCGGCATTTTTCGGAATGCCTCGGAGTCGATAAGGAAACTGCAAGGAAACCGGAAAAGCCGGGTCTTCAAGTCCAGGTCTTTGAGCGAGCGCCCTTTTGAGTCGCGTTTTGCATTCTTTTGAAATGCTTCAATAAATTTCTCGGAAGCGTTTATTGGCGAAGCAAGCGGTGCTTCTTCAACGAACAACAGATAGCGCAGGAACGCCACAATCTGCACCTGAAGGTACCGCAGATGACCGTACGACGCGATGCGCTCCTGGCCTTCCATGCCCAGACGCGTGATGTAGTTGTGCATGTGCGTCTGATGGTCGTGCAAGAGCAGCGGTAGTATTTCGCTGCCTCTCGAGGGATAGAGGGGCGAGCTGAAAACACGGCTGAGACGCTCTTTTGGAATTGGGACCCGGGTGTCCCCACTGCCAACGGCGTTTCCCCGGTGCTTCCAATCTTGCGGCGCGTTGGATACCAACCAACTGCCCCACCGCTCCTCAATCGGCGTGCAGTGAGTCACGTTGTTTGTGTCCGTGCCAGCCACGATTTCCGCCGCTGCATCCGTGTCTAGTGAGCGGATCACGAACCCCGGCACGCCCATTGTCCGCGCCGATGCGTGGCAACTGAGGCAGTCGTCGTTCCTTCGAAAACGGACGGGTTCGGAATTGTCTTGTGAAACGGTGTAGAAGACGGTTCCGAGCACGGGATCCACCGCTGCGATTTCAAGGTCAGGCGCACCGGGGATGAACCCGACGTACACATTGTCTGAGAAATAAAGTGCCCGCGGATTTTCGGAATCGATCAAGCGGCGCTGCACGGAGGTCTTTGAGAATACGAGCATCTGCGAGGACACCGGAACCCCGAGCATTTCGAGCACCGCTGGCAAGTAACCAAAGCTGGCATGATATTCCTTCCAACCCGAAGCACGGTTCGCCCGAAGCGATTTATTGAGCGCTGCTACAGGATCTGTCGCACTTTTGTTTTTGTAAAGAATCGGGGGCTTGTTGAATTCAAGCATGTGCGTGCTGCCTTGGAAATCTTCTGCACGCGTTTGTGTGTTGATCAGGGTGAATGCCGACAATACAAAAAAAAGGAAGCCGCGTCGTTGTGTGCGCGGCTTCCTCATTTTATCGCGATCTCTACCGGTGCTTGGGCACTGGTCTACTGCATCCACTCCGTGTGGAAAAATTCCCCCACGGGTTTATCGACGCGCTCGTAGGTGTGAGCGCCGAAGAAGTCGCGTTGGGCTTGCAGTAGGTTGGCTGGGAGACGAGCAGACCGGTAGCTGTCAAAATAAGCGAGCGATGCGCTGAATGCCGGCACGGCAATTCCGTTTGCCACAGCGGTGCCGATTGCCAGGCGCCAGTTCTGCTGGGAATTCTCGATGATGTCGCGGAAATACGGATCAAGCAGCAGGTTTTTAAGGCCAGGGTTGAGCTCGTATGCCTGTTTGATGCGGTTCAGGAAGTGCGCGCGAATAATGCAGCCCCCGCGCCAGATCGTGGCGATGTCACCGAAGTTGAGCGTCCAACCGTACTGCTTCGCTGCGGCGCCCAACTGTACAAAACCCTGCGCGTATGAGACGATTTTCGAGGCGTAAAGCGCGTCGCGGACGGCCTCGATGAGCGCCTCTTTTTCTGCAGGGAAGGGGACTCTTTCCGGCCCCTTGAGTTGTCCGCTTGCAGAAACGCGCTCCTCCTTGAGGGAGGAGAGAATGCGAGCCTCCACTGCGGCTGAGATTGTGGAAAGGGGGACGCCCATTTCGACGGCGTGGCCCACGGTCCACTTGCCAGTGCCCTTTTGTCCCGCGCGGTCAAGAATGAGGTCAACCAAAGGCTTGCCGGTCAGCGAGTCCTTTTTGCCAAAAATGGTCGCGGTGATCTCGATCAGGTAGCTGTTGAGCTCTCCCCGATTCCACTCGCTGAAAATAATCGCGAGTTCATCCGCGCTCAAGCCGAGTACGTCGCTAAGAATGGCGTAAGCTTCGCAGATCAACTGCATGTCACCGTACTCGATTCCGTTGTGCACCATTTTCACGTAATGGCCTGCGCCATCCGCGCCCATGTATCGGCAGCAGGATTCGCCGTCGACGAAAGCGGAGATTTTCGTGTAAATCGGCGACAAAAACTCCCAGCCCTCCTTGGATCCTCCCGGCATAATCGAGGGTCCCTTGAGCGCGCCTTCTTCGCCGCCGGATACGCCCACTCCAAAGTAGCGGATTCCTTTCTGCGCCAGAGCTTTCTCGCGGCGCTGCGTGTCGGTCCACAAAGAGTTGCCTCCGTCGATGATGATGTCCCCCTCCTCAAGAAGAGGAAGCAGTTGTTCGATGACAGCGTCCACGGGTGCACCCGCCTTGACCATGATTTGTGCTTTCCGAGGGCGTTTGAGCGACTTCACGAAATCCTCAAGAGTGTGGGCGGCGATGATGTTTTTGCCCTTTGCCCTGCCCTGCGCGAATTTCTCGGTGACCGCCGTGGTGCGGTTATAAACGGCCACAGTGAACCCCTTGCTCTCCATGTTGAGAACGAGGTTTTCACCCATTACAGCTAGGCCGATCAGGCCGATATCACAATTGGCGGACATTGGTTTTTGTACAGTTGAGGAGTTGAAGTTTGCTGACCGCCAAAGCTAATCCGCGGCACGCTTTCTCGGCAATCGACTTTTGCGCCCGAACGACTAAGTCTTGAACTAGCGCTGGGGCGGCACACAGCCTATCGCGGATCCTGTGAATTTACCCAACCAACTCACCCTTGCTCGTTTGGCTATCACCAGTGTGCTCGCTGCGGTGCTTGAGTTGGATTGGCGCTACCGCTGCACGGCTGGATTACTCTTGTTCGC
>JBILKY010000182.1:0-7416 GCA_044376395.1 Chthoniobacteraceae bacterium
TCCAACATTGACCGAGAGTTGTGAACGCATGGAAACTTTAGACAGTAAAACTCAACTGAACCGCTGGTGGGATTCTGTTGCGTTTTCCCGCTCGATACGAAGCATTTTACTCGCTGTTGTCGCCGCCGTGCTCTCGGCTTGCGCCGGCACCGGCGGGGGGGGGCAGGTCCGCGACAACGCCCGCACCTTCAGAACCGTCATCGTCGATGCGGGGCACGGGGACTTTGATTCCGGCGCCCGAACCCGAAAAGGCGCCCTTGAAAAGAACCTCGCGCTGGATGTCGCCTTGAAGGTCGCCCCAAAACTGCAGGCTGCAGGCTTTCAGACCATCCTTACCCGAAGCTCCGACAGGTTCGTGCATCTCGAGGACCGTGCCAAGATTTCAAACCGCTATCAGGACGCCGTGTTTGTAAGCATTCACTTTAACGATGCGGGCCGGAAACCCGTGATGGGCATTGAAAGCTATTATATTTCGCTGGAATCAAAACGGATGGCGGAATGGATGGTTCATGCGCTCGCCAAGGAAGTCAACATGCCCGACCGGGGCGCGCGGGTCGCCCGTTTCCGTGTGCTGCGCTCAAACGAAAACCCCGCCGTGCTCATGGAATGCGGTTATTTGAGCAGCGCGAAGGAGGCATCTTTGATTGTTCAGGACGTATACCGCGAGCGTATTGCCGAGGGTATTGTGAAGGGGTTGATCGGGCAGAGGGGCGGGCCGCTTCTCCAGCTCGCGTCCCAGTAACGGTGCAGCGGCGGCCGGGGTTGATGCAGGGCTTCTCGTGAGTGTTTAGTCGACATTTCGCGGGTGGTTCGCGTGTAGTTCGCGGGTGTTTCCGTGACTTCCTTGCGGCTTCAGGCTGCATCACGCTGTGGTGCTGCGCGGAGGCTGATTTTCATAAAATTTTAGGGCTTCCCGTCCGCCACGTATCGAAAGTAACAGTGCGGGACAGGTCGGCTGGCGCGGCTTGGGAAGGTTTTGGGGACACCGTTGGCCGTGCGCTAAAGTGGGTGTCATGCGGAGATTTTCTGGCCTGTCCCGCAGCGGGTTGGCGGGTGGTTGTGTGGACGGGAGACGCGCAGGGTGGGGTGGAGTTTTTATGTGTGGACTTGCCTGGACGTGCGACTTGCCTGTGGGTGCGATTAAGCGGCCGCATCTCTCGGTTCCGCATGAGTGCGGGAAGGTTGGGGCCAAGGCAGAGGTTAACGTGGGATAGGAAGGTATGCCGAATATGCGGGATCTCATTTTTGTTTCGCTGGAAAATTGGGACGAGGTTTGGCGGCGCAACCAATTTATTTGCGCCTCGCTCTTGAAGCGGTTTCCGGGCATGCGCCTGCTCTTCGTGGAGCGCGCGCGTGATTTTTCGAATGCCGTCAGAATGCTTCAGCTCTCCAGTTTACGAAGGCCTGCAGTGCGGCAAAGTCACGACTTTCCGGGGCTAACCATGTTCAGTCCGCTGAAGCTGCTCCCGAACTCCATCGCGAGCGCGCGGCGGTTCAATGCACGCATGCTGCGCCACCAGTTGCGGAAAGTTTCATCGGAGATTGGATTCAAAAGTCCGTTGTTGTGGATTAATGACCACTTTGCGGCGCACTTGTGCGGGCATCTCGGCGAGCGCGGCGTGGTCTACGATGTTACGGACGACTGGACCGTCATGCCTTCGACGGGAGCGGCGGAGCGGGCTCGCATCATTCAAGCCGACAGGGAGCTGTGCGAGCGTGCCGATCTGGTCGTGGTTTGTTCGCAGTCTCTGGAGGACTCCCGCAAACCGGTAGCGCGGCGGGTTGTGCGCATTCCGAACGGCGTGGATGCCGCTCATTACCGCTCCTGCACCAGGGCCGAGGTTGCGACGCCGGCGGTGGAGTCTGCGGCGGTGGAGCGACCTCAACACGCTCCGGCACCCGTGTTCGGGTACCTCGGGACCCTGCACGGTGACCGGCTCGACACCACTCTCGTCCTTGCGCTCGCAGACCGATGGCCCGCGGGGAAAGTGGTTCTTTGTGGTCCGGATTTTCTAAATCCCATCGACCATCGGAAGCTCAAGACACGGTCAAACATTGAAATACGCGCGGCTGTTTCTTACTCGGACGTCCCCAAAGTGATGGCAGGCTTCGACGTGTGTATCCTGCCTCATCGCTGCAACGCGTTCACCGAAAGCCTGAATCCGATCAAGCTTTGGGAGTATCTCGCGTCGGGAAAGCCCATCGCCAGCACGCCCGTGGCAGGATTCCGTGATTTTTCGCATCTCTGCAATCTCGGGGAGGGGGTGGAGGGTTTTTTGGATGCCTGCCACAGCGCCTTGGAAGAAGACCCCGCGATCGGCTTGTGGCGCATCAAGGAGGCGGAAGGACACTCCTGGGAGCACCGTGTGGATGATCTTCTTGAGGTGTTTCGACAGCAGGGATGGCTTGGCTCGCGCGGTTGGCGCAGCCGCAGGGTTCCGGCGGGCGCCAGGCAGCGCAACCCCGTCAGGCATTCAGCCACCCGCGTGTGCCGTACGGAAAAGGATTTGTGCCATGGATAGCGGGATTCAAGCGGTCGTGGTCAGCTACAACACGCGCGACCTGACATTGCGCTCGATCTCCTCGCTTCTCGCGTCGACTATCCCGCTGCAAGAGCTTGCCGTGGTGGACAACGATTCCAGCGATGGCTCGCGCTCCGCTCTGCTGGGTTTGTGCGGGCCCGCGCGATCCACGTTCCGGTCGATCCTCCTTCCAGAAAATATCGGGTTCGGCGCGGCGAACAACCGCGCAGCCGCGGGTAGTGATTCGGAGTTCATTGTGCTCGTGAATAGCGATGCCTTTGTCGATGAAACTTGCCTCGAACGGTTGCGCGAATACCTGCAGCGCCATCCGGAAGTGGGTGTTGTTGGACCGGCCCTCAGGAATCCCGACGGTTCACGCCAGACCTCCTGTTGGCGTTTTCCAACTCCCTTGCGCTCTTGGATGGAGTGTCTTGGATTGTTGTGGATGCAAAGAATTTTTGTCTCCGCTTGTTTTGGCGCAGATTGCGAGGGAGCTCCGAGCTTTTCCGGCGCCGTTGATTGGTTGAGCGGCGCATGCCTAATGATCCGTAGAAAGGCTTGGTCGCGGGCGGGCGGGTTCGATGAATCGTTTTTCCTCTATTCCGAGGAGACCGACTTGCAGCGGCGGATCCGGGATGCGGGCTGGGGCGTGCATTTTGTTGCGGGCGCTGGCGCAGTGCATTTGGGCGGTGCCAGCGGGCAGGATTGTTCCGAACGTACCAGGGAGCATTTCTTTGCGGGCGTGGACCGTTATTTCGCGAAGCACCACGGTTTTCTAGGCGTGCTATCTTTGCGAACCGCAACCGCGATCGGGGCTTTTTTTAGGTGGCTGGTTTTCAGCGAACCGAGGCATCGGACGGCCAAAGCGTGGCTTTTTAGAAGGCAGTGCCAAGCTGCGTTGCCGAAGGTTAGCGCTGGTTCAGAAACGAGGTGCCAGTGAGCGCGGATTCCAACGGATTGACACTTCTTTTGGTGGGGCTTGGCGCCGCGGTGTATGCGACGGTGTTTTGGATCATGTCACTGCGTTATCCGGCGATCCCGCTGATCGCCGTGTTCGCGCTTGCGCCGTTTCAAAACGATTTGTCCGGCTTGGGGTGGCTGCACTTTTCGCTCTCCGAGCTGCATTTGCTGCTAGCGGCACCCCTGATGCTCTTGAGGGGTTGGCAAGGCGGTCTTGGCTGGCTGAGTGTCCCAATCTGGGGGACGTTGATTCTCGCAACAGTGATGACAATCCCCACCTGGCGCGAATCCTCCGGGATTTCACTGATCCAGATGTCAATCTATTGGGTGGGCGCCGTCGCACTTTTTTCGATTCTCCCGACAAACCTTAACCAGTTGCGCGTGGTTTGGCGGGGCTTGGTGACGGTGGGCGTCGTGCTGGCGGTGGCCGCACTGCTCACCCGTTCGAGTTATTTTCTGGGCCTGAACAAAAACGGCGCGGGCGCGTCGCTGGCCTGCGCGCTGATTGTGTGCGTGGAGTGCTGGCTGAGCGAGCCGAGGGCGCGTCAGTGGAGGTGGTTGCCCGCTCTGGGGCTGATTGCCGGCGGGCTGATCATGGTCCTTTCCAGGGGCGCCTGGTTGGCCGCCCTTTCGGGGGTCGCGTTTCTGTTTGCCTGGAAGGGAATGTACCGACGTCTGCTGATGTTTGGTTTGGTGTTGATTCCCGTTGTTGGTGTCGTATGGGCCAGCCTTCCGGAAGAGTCGCGCCAGTACGCCAGCAGCTTTGACAGCGGGAGATACAATATCCGCGCGCGGGAGTTGAACTCCGAATGGGCGCTTGAACAATGGAAGAGCAGTCCTTGGATCGGAGTTGGGGTAGGGCTCCGCAAAGAGTTTGACGCCACCAACGTGATCCTGCTGACGCTTGCTGAAAGCGGTCCGCTCGGCGTGCTTGCGGTTCTGGGAGTTCACTTCTGGGTCTTGTGGGGCATGTGGCGGCGGCGCAGCGGCCTGAAAGATCTCTCTGCGCCCTGGGCTTCTTCGCACGCTCTGGCGGGGGCGGTGGTGTTGTCAAAATTTGTGCACGGACTGGTGGATCATTATTGGAGCAGGGGCGCGATCATGATCGCGTGGGCTTCAGTCGGGTTTGCGCTTTCGGCATCCCGCATCTCAGGGGCGAGGAGGCGGCATGCCGTTTTGTCACCGCGGCTGCCGCTAAAAAAAATGGTACGCGCCCACAAGGGCAAGGCTGCGTATGCGTGAGAACTTCAAGTCCGCTTTCTTGACGTTCGTTTTGAGTCCACGCGTGGAGGCCGGCCATGTTGGCAGTGCCATCTGTAACGAAGCATGGGGGCGCCGCATATGAAGGTTTTGTTGTGGACGGATTCCGACTGTTTTGCGGGTACAGAGCGGCATTGCAGCGACCTTGCCACTGGACTCCAGGAGTTGGGGGTCGAGGTAAGCGTGGGATGCAGGGATGGCTCGCCTCTGGCGCAGCGGGTATCCGCGGCGGGCGGCGTCGTGGAACTGCTGGACGCGAACCGTTTTCCGATGGCCTCGGTTGGACGCGTGCAGGAGCTGATGCGTTCGCAGGCCGTGGATGTTGTGCATGCCCATAACGGGGTGACCGCGTTTATGTCCGCCATTGCGCGACGCAACGCGGCGAGGGGGGCGCTGGTGGTGTCTCAACATTTCATTGAGCCCGCGCGCGTTGCCCGGCGCGGCATCAAGAAGGCCGTGTCGTCGCTGGTGCATTCTTTCACGGAGCGGCATGTCGACCAGTGGGTGGCTGTTTCCAAGGCCGTGCGAGATGCCATGCTGGCACGGGGAGACACGACCCCAGGCAAGGTCAGGGTGGTTTATAACGGGGTTCCCGCGCCTGAATCCGGCGAGCCTGAGCGCAGGACGAGCCGCGAAATTCTGTCCATCGGATCAGAGGAACGAATTCTCCTGTGCGTCGCTCGACTGGAGGCGGAGAAAGGGCATGTGACAATGCTCAACGCGTTGTCGATGTTGCAGTCGGAGGGATGCGCTTTCCGCGCGGTGTTTTTAGGGGAAGGCGCCCTCAGGAAGGTGCTTGAAGCGCAGGCGCAGGCGCTTGGATTGTCGTGGCGCGTGCAGTTTTTGGGGCAGCAGGACAACCCGAACGTGTGGATGCGGGCGGCTGATGTGCTCGTGCTTTCAAGCCCCCTCGAGCCGTTTGGACTTGTGCTTCCCGAGGCGATGAGTCGGGGCGTGGCGGTGGTTGCGGCCAACGCGGGCGGTCCCTCAGAAATCATCGGTAGCGATGGTGGCGTATTGTTTCGCCCAAACGATGCGCGCGACCTCGCGCGGAAACTTTTCGAGCTGCTTAATCGGCAGGATTACCGAAACAAAGTAGCCGAAAACGGGCATGAACGCTGGCGTGAACAGTTTGATTTGTCGGCGATGTCCAAGGCGATGTCTGCACTTTATATGTCTCTGCTTTAAGCTGAACTGTGAAGCGATGAGTGCGCGCAAGCCGCACGAGCGCTTCCAACGTACAGTCGCGAAAAATACAAGAATTTAATCGGTGCATGCGATGTGTTGTGCAGGGACAGGCAGTTGGCCTGGCGCAGTTCGGTGCGCGTGTGTTTCAGGAACAGGGGGATGAAATGAGCATTGCGAATGGAACGTTGGAGCGGGGGGCGGGAGGAGGGAACAAGCAGGGGAACGCCGGCGCTGCGGTGCTCGCTGAATTTCCGCAGGCGGCTGAAGCCGCCGCTGCAATCGAATCGGCGGCGTATGGGGAGAACGCGCGAGTGCATCCTAGCCCGGCGGTGAAGGTGCTGAAGATCCGTCCGCGCCGCCCTTGGAGCTGGGCGGGGGTCGTCGAGTTCTGGAGCTACCGTGATCTCCTTTGGACGCTCGCCCTGCGTGACCTGAGGTTGCGCTACCGGCAGACTGCGCTGGGTGTGCTCTGGGTGGTTTTTCAACCAGTCGCGGGAGCCGGCGTTTTCTCGGTTGTTTTCGGTTGGATCGCCGGACTGGGATCGCGCGACGGATCGTATTTTCTTTTTACGCTTTCAGGGATGCTGATTTGGAACGTGTTTCAATCCACGCTGGCGAAGGCGAGCATGGCGCTTGTGGGGAACGCCCCTCTTGTTTCAAAGGTTTATTTTCCAAGGCTGCTCCTGCCGTTTTCCACAATCCTCTCGACGATTGTGGACTTTGGAATTGGATTCCTGGTTTTCGTGTGTGTTGCGGCGTTCAACGGTTGGACGGCATCGGCCGCGGGGTTGTTAGTGTTCGGCGGCTGGCTGTTGGTTGGATTGATCGGTGCATGCGGCCTGGGGTTGCTGGCATCAGCGCTGATGACCCGGTTCCGGGATGTCCAGCATGTGCTGCCGCTACTGCTGCCGTTTGTCATGTACGCGACGCCAGTGGCCTACAGCTTGCAGCGCGTGCCGGAGAAATGGATGCCCGTCTATTCATTCAACCCCATGACATGGGTTCTGGAGGGCGGCCGTTTCGCGCTTTTCGGGGAGGGAACTCCCGTGTCCACAGGATGGGTTCTGTACACTCTGGTGGCATCGTTTCTGGCCTTTGGAATCGGATTATTCGGCTTCCGCCGGATGGAAAGGAGTTTTGCTGATGTTCTCTAAGTCTACAACAGGTGAGCTTGCGTTAAGCGTCCGGGGACTCTCAAAGCGGTTCGTCATTAAGTCGCGGCAGACAGCTCCCGGAGTTTTTGGAAAGCGGTCCGTGCAAACGGATTTCTGGGCGCTCCGGGAAGTGTCATTTTCGATCGGGCGTGGCGAGGTTCTGGGAGTGATTGGACGCAACGGGGCTGGCAAAAGCACGCTGCTGAAAATCCTCACTCGCATCAGCGCGCCCACGCAGGGTGAGGCCGATCTTTACGGACGGGTGGGAAGCCTCCTTGAGGTGGGCACCGGCTTCCACCCGGAGTTGACCGGGCGCGAAAATATCTACCTCA
>JBILKY010000183.1:0-7405 GCA_044376395.1 Chthoniobacteraceae bacterium
GCTTGCCTTGGGGGCAACCCGTGCTGACCAGACTCCCAAAGACAGAAATTCGGCGGTACGCCCGTTTGAGCCCGGCGACAGAGTTTGTTTTCTTGGTGACAGCATCACCAAGGGCGGTTCGTACCACGAGTTGCTTGAAATATTTTATGCAGTTCGATTTCCAGACCGGACCATCGATTTCTTCAACTGCGGGGTGGGAGGAGATCGGGCCAATGCCATTCTTTCAGCGCAGCGTTTCCGGTTGGAAACGGATGTCCTTGGGCACAACCCCACAGTGGTTGTGGTGATGCTGGGCATGAACGATGTGGAGCGAAACTTGTACCGGCCGCAGGCTGAGAACGAGTCCACTCAGGCAGCCCGCAAGGCAGCTTTGGAAACCTACCGAACCAGCCTTGCGGATTTAGTTCAAACACTTCAAAAAGCAGGTCCGCGGGTGATTGTGCTTTCGCCTACGGTTTACGAGGAGTCCACCGCGTTTTCTCAACCAGAACCGTTGCTTGGCTGCAACGCAGCGTTGGCGGTCTGTGCCGGAATTGCTCGCCTAGTGGCGCGGGATTCCGGAGCGGAATTTGTGGACGTGCATACGGCAATGGATGCCGCAAACCGAAGTCGGCAGACTATGGATCCTGCGTTTTCGATCACGGGTGCGGGTCAGTCGTGGAACGACCGTGTTCATCCCGGTTCAGTCGGGCATTACGTCATTGCACATTCCGTTCTGACCGCACAGGGATTGTTGGGTGCCCCCGTCCAGCTCCCGTCACCAGGATGCAAGGTGCCGGGGTATCCCGATCTGCCGAAGGCGCTTCTCGATCTGGGAGACGAACGCCGGCGGATTGCGGAGATGCTCAGGGAACCCGCCACGTTCCGGTACGCGATGGCGAAGGAACACCTTGATCCGGCTGTTCCTGAAAATTTTCTCCAGTGGTTGAATCAAAAACGGGCTGACGTTCAAGCAAGGGGAAAAGAAGCGCCGTGGATCTCCAAGGTGCTTGATCTGATACCCCGCGAAAAGGACCTTCGTGACGAGTTGCAAAAATTGAGCTCGAAGATCCGCCAAGCAGCGATCACCCGCTAACGCGCAGGGACTAGGGGCGTCCCGTCGCCGCAGGATGGGACTCGTGATCGGTCCTCCCGGAGCATAACGCATTCATAAAACCGGCGCCTTTCGTCCACGCCCTCGATTCCGCGGAGCGTGAATTGATCCGCATCCGCTCGGCATGAGCGGTATCGACTCACTTTTTCGCTTTGCCAGACAGCGGCTCTGGGGTGCCTGTGTCACCCCCATGCTCGATCATTGCGGGATAAAGGCCGTCCCACCAATTGTCGTAAGCGGCAGCGAGGGTTTTAGTGACGTCAGGCTTGGATGAAGACAGGTCGAGCTCGCACTTCATGTCGTGGGCGAGATCAAAAAGCGACCAGTGGCCCGGTGCGGTGACGCCCCAGTGAAAGGCGGCGTTGTCTTTGGTGTAAGTAGCGCGCCTCGATCCACCCTTCACCTGCCGGAGGGTCGTGCATTGACTGGCGTATTTTAAACACTCGGCGCTGCCGCACGGTTCGCTGCGCACCAAGAGGTAGTCGCCGCGCTGAACGGCTGCCATCGCGTACTTGTGGTCCGCTGCGAGCCCGCTGGGCCAACGACCGACGTGATGGAACAACAGGCGGTCGTCGTGCCAGGAAATCGGATTGGCAGATTCGAGGAGCGGACGCAGGGACCAGCCGTCGAGCTTTGGTGCGAGATCAGCGGGCACCGTTGCACCGGCGATGTCGCACAGCGTGGGAAGCACGTCGAGATGCGCGGTGAGATTTTGCACCGCATGTGGCTGCCATTTTTCTGGCCATTTCCAAAAAGACATTGCACGCGAGCCGCCCGGCCAAGCTGTAGCCTTACAGCCGCGCATTCCAGCGTTGTAGACATCGAGTCCGTGCGTACCGCCATTGTCATTCATCCAAACAATGATGGTGTCTTTCTCGAGCCCACGGTCCTTCAGGTGCTGCGTGATGCGGCCTAGATTGAAGTCGAGATTTGCCACCATGCCGAGGAATTCAGCCTCTTCCTCGTCCACCTTGCCCATGAAAGGCGCCTTGAAAGAATCCGGTGCCTTCACAGGAGCGTGCGGGGAATAAGTGGCAAGGTAGCAGAAGAATGGGCTGCCCTTCGCTTCATCGATGAAGGCCATTGCCTCATCGAATAGAACGTCCTCGCGATAACCTTTGCGCTGCTCGCGTTTACGATTACGGGTGATGACGGGGTCGAAATGCACCGTGGCCGCGCCAGCGTTGGTCGAGCACCAGTCAAAACCGCGCTTGTCCGGCGCATACGGACCATCGTTACCGAGGTGCCACTTGCCGATGAAACCTGTGCGATAGCCTGCGGACGCGAGCAATTGCGGCAGTAGGACAGCGTCCTTGTTGAGGTGCTCGCGGGGGTCTGTTGTGTGTGTGACGCCGTTGCGGAACTCATGCATTCCAGTAAGCAAAGCGGCCCGCGTGGGCGAGCACGACGGGCTGACGTAAAACTTCTCAAACCGCACGCTCTGGTCGTGCAATGCGTCTTGATGGGGGGTCTTGAGAAGGGGGTGCCCGTGCCGCCCCACGTCGCCATAGCCCTGGTCGTCTGTGAGGATAAAGAGAATGTTGGGTTTCGGGTTAGCGGCCGCGTTCAGCGTGAGCACCGAAAGCAGGGTGATGAGAAGTGAGACGGCGTGTTTCATGAAGAATTGATCCGGTAGCTATTAGTTTTCGGTGAAGGAAGTAGCAAGCCGCGCTCTAGGGCGTCACGCCGACTGCTCTATGTTACTGGGAGTATGCTCCGTACTGGGACCAACATTTTGAGTACCAGCCGACTGACGTGACGCATCATGCTGATTCACGTGTGCCGTTCAACCCCCTTGTTTATCTGGATCTTCCTGAAACTCTGCAATGTAAAAACGACCCATTATACATCCTGCAGCGGCACCCGCGCCGTTGTAGGGGTGCATGATAATCCCTCGCAGAATCTTCGCCGCACTGCTGGGGCTTCAAGCCTTTGCGCCTATTCATTCCATAAAAGCGCATTCGAAAGGGCTTGAGCCTGACAACCGAGAAACGCCGTTTTCTAAAGGAATGCACGAATTTGAATTGGGTGGCGCTTACCATTTTTCGCTAGGTAATTCATCCGAGAAGCATCCAAAGCTGAACGATACTTCCGTACAGATGCGGTACGGCTGGATGCTCTCGTCCGCTCCCGCCAGCGGACTATTCGCCGGCAACTGGCAGGCGATCGCGGGCTTCGCGGGATGCGCAATCACCGACGGGCCCGGTTCCTTCCTTTTTGATGCAGTGGCGCTTTTGCGCAGAAACTTCGCGACAACAACATCCACTTTTGTGCCCTACTTTCAACTCGGCGCCGGCGGAACGTACAGCGATGCCAGCAAGCAGCGCGAGCAGCGGCTGATTGGATCCGAAATGTCATTCAACCTTCAGTCAGCGGTGGGGTTGAAGTTTCTCACAGGCAAACGGTCCTCACTGTTTATCGAGGCAGGCTACCGTCATATTTCAAACGCCAATACCGCGCCGCGCAACTTAGGCCTTAATTCGATTGGCCTACAGCTCGGATTCTCTCGCTTTTTTTAAAACAGTCATGAGCTAAAACCTGCAATCTTAGATTGCGGCAGTCGCGCGCGCTTTTTAGATTGCGCGCTCGATGGCTCACTTTTCTCGTTACATCGGCATCGACTATTCAGGCGCGCAAACCCCGACCCGAAGCCTTCCTGGACTCCGAGTCTACTCCGCAACCCAAACACAGCCGCCCCGAGAAATCCCGCCCCCGCTCAGCCCTCGAAAATATTTCACGCGGCGCGGCGTGGCAGAATGGCTTGCTGGGGAACTGCGGGACGGACCGCCCGCGTTCGTCGGCATCGACCACGGGTTTTCGTTTCCGATGCGTTATTTTGAGACGCATAAAATCCCGCTCCACTGGCCAACTTTTCTCGAGGACTTCAAACTGCACTGGCCGACGGACGAGGACCAAATCTATGTGGATTTCATCAGAAATGGGAGGTACGGAAAGGGCACCGAGCGTCAGGGCAACTCACGCTGGCGGCGACTGACCGAGGAACGCTGCAGGGCGAAGTCGGTTTTTCATTTTGACGTGCAGGGGAGCGTTGCGAAATCGACGCACGCGGGTTTGCCGTGGCTTTTGTACCTGCGCCGGCAGCTTGGCGACTGCGCACACTTCTGGCCATTTGACGGATGGACTCCGCCAGTTGGGGTTTCGGTGATTGCAGAGGTCTATCCCGCGCTCTGGAGCCGGAGTTTTCCAAGCGAGGACCGGGATTCGCATCAGCAGGACGCATTCAGCATCGCGCAATGGATGAGCGAGCAGGATGCGGCGGGGGGGCTGGGCGTGTTTTTCGAGCCGGCATTACCGGCGCACGAGCGCAAAATCGCCCAAACGGAGGGCTGGATTCTCGGGATCCGCTGACGCACACGATCTGGAGATACTGAAACTGTGCGGCAGCGCGCTCATTCCGTTGGGTAGATCAGCGTTGAATGATGATGGATAAAGCTTGAGGCCAGCGTGACCGCATGCCTTTTGGATTGGGCTGCGACATATGGCGGACACGGTCCGTTGCGAGTGTGACGTGGTGGGAATTTCACCGCTGCTGTCGCAGCTCAACGAGATGTCTTGGCTGTCCATTTGTAATCCCATTCGGCGCTTTGTGGTGCGGCTTTCCCCTCTCGCCGTGGATTGTTCGGGGTACTATTTCAAGGAGGCACTCCTTGCGCAACAGAATGTCCGATTTGCCATGAAACTTCTCAGAATGTGAAGGGACGTTCCGTATTATGATCGAGGGCGAATGAAACATTTACCCCTGCTCCTCGGCACGTCTCTTCAAGCGGTGGCGGTTGTATTCTCAGCTTTGAAAAAGTGCTGGGATCCCGAGATCGCCTATCTCGCAATCCACAACTCTAGAGACCTAGAAAAACACGCTGGGATCGGGATCGAGGGACAATCAATTGAAGCACTATGAATAAGCGCGAAAAAATTTTGAACCGACTCAGAACAGGGACACACAGCGGCAAATGAAACTCCGGAGCGTTGAAGCCACGCAGCAATTTCGCGAACTGAAGATTTTGATCACCCTTTTGGCGTTGCTTGCATGCGCGCCTGGAGGGGCGAGAGCTGCGCAAGATCCGAGTTTGCCCAGCAGTTCGAAAAAGAGTGTCATCTACAAAACCCCACATGGTCAGGAGCAGAGTGTGGAGGTTCATTTTCCTTCGGGGCACCATCCCGGCTCAAAAAAAAGCCCCCGGCGTGCTGTTGTTCCATGGCGGCGGTTGGTTAGGAGGAGATCTCGGGCAATTCAGCAGTGCGTGCGAGTATTTCGCGAGGCGCGGACTCGTCGCTGCCAGTGCCAACTATTACATGCATCCAAAGGCCGAACTTAAGACCCTCGGTCCTGGCGGAAAACACAAACGAGTTTGCGTCACCGATGCCGTCAGCGCGATTCGGTGGTTCAAACAGCATGCGAACGAGCTTGGAGTCGATCCAGAGCGTGTCGTCGTGGGAGCTTGTTCGGCGGGTGGGCATCTCTCAATGTTGGCGACTCTCAATCGCCGCCTCGACAAGCCTTGAGGTCCGAGGGGATTAAACACATCCGTGCTCGGATATCTGTTGTTTAATCCAGCCTTCACCACCAAGGGACGCGACCGTGATGACGGTGTGGATGTCTTCGCAAATCTGAACACCATCGCTTTTTCTCTTTGGCGAAAAGGACGCATGGAAGGCCGCTTCGGATGAGTTGGTTCCGTCCCTGCGAAAGTCCGGAGCAAAAGCCAGCATGTGGGTTGCCGACAATGAAGATCATTCATTCTGGAGGAAGAGCGGGTGGCTCGACCTCTGCTTGATCGAATGCGATCGCTTCCTCGTCTCACTTGGCGTTTTGAGTGGCAATCCACTCCTGCGCAAGCCTTCCGGCATTGACTTTAATCCCGCCAAATCGACCCCGTAGAACAGATCAAGTTACTCTGGGTGCGCCTGCGAGCGCCCCATTTTCAGCTACTGCTCCAGCAGTTCCGCCGCCAAATATTCGGTTCACCGTTTTGGAGGACACCGCCTCTTCAAGTCTCGGCAATTTTGGCTCGAGAATCGCGACCCTGCATCTGGAATCGCTCTCACCCAGTTAACGTCTGGAGTGTTGCAGCTTAAACAAAGTTCACGCTCGACTACCCTATGCAGCCCGCGATCAATACCAATTCGTATGAACTCATAAAAATGCTCCTGACAGCACTCCAGCTCCTCGTCTTCTGCTTGCCTCTTCCGGCTTAAGGGGCGAAGTCAAAGGCCAAGGCCAATCAGACCAAAACCTGCGACCTGTGGGTGGGTTCGCCCGTGACAAAACTGCCCTCCGGCGTCACGCATCACACCTTCCGCAGTGATTCAATGAAGCGTGATGTCGGCTACTGTCTGTATCTGCCGCCACGTTACCAGCATGACAAGGGGCAGCACTATCCGGTCATCTACCACCTGCATGGAGCCGGCGGGAATTAAAACGCAGCGTGTATTCCGCCAGCGTACTGAATGAGGGCATCCTCGCAGGCAATCTCCCGAGATCATCATCGTCTTCCCGAATAGCGGACGCTCCACGATGTATCAGGATAGCAGTGACGGGCGGTTTGTGGCGGAGACCATGATGATGAAGGAACTCATCCCGCACATCGACATGACATATCGCACAATCGCTGACCTCAAGGCACGCTGCATCGTGACCGTCCGCGCAACCCCATCTAGCGCGAGATTTGGTTGGCGCGGAGAATACGTGCATGCAAACAGCTGCGCGTCGGTCCAGACGATCCTCACTTCAGATTGATGCAATTCTTGAAGAGTTCAGCTCAAGCGGGCTCTCCCAAAGCGCCTTCGCCAGACAACATGGAATCACGCAGAGTTTTCTCTCCGTGCGTCTGAAAAAGGCCCGAGCACAAGAGACGCTCCAGCCACGGCATGCCGTACGCTTCATTGAAATTGAGCGTCCAACGCACTCTTTGAAGCCGGCAATTCGTTTGCTTTTGTCAGGCGACATTGTGGTGGAGGCCCCTCATGGATTCGACGCGGTTGAGTTGGGCGTCGTACTCTCCTTGGTAAAGGCAACATTCGCGCCGCAATCCTCTGGCTCCAAACAATGATCTCTCCGGGACCCGCTACGCGCGTCTTTTTGGCGCTCGGAGCCACCGAGATGCGCAAGGGGTTTGAAGGTAAGCGGTAAGCGGTACGCCAAGCCCCCCTAGGCGTGGGCGCGAAAATGTCAGACACGTGTGGGCATGACATTTGTTGATTCTACGGGCAAAGATTTATCGAGAGGCGCAACAGTGAACCGGGCCTGGGTTTCGGGCGGGCGAAAGGCGCGACTCCTTCAGGAATTTGCGG
>JBILKY010000026.1:0-20658 GCA_044376395.1 Chthoniobacteraceae bacterium
GAGAACGTCCTCAATGGTGAGCGTGTTTTTTCCCTTGAGCACGAGCGGGCCATTTGAGCCGGGCTCGAGCGCGGAAAAAGTGACGCGCCATTCGCCATCGTTGCTGGCTTCTGTGTTTTGCGTTTGTCCGAAGAGAGTCGCTGAGACGCTCTCACCTGGATCGGCCCATCCCCAGATTGAGTCTGCCGTCCCGGCTTGAAGCATCATGTGTTCGGAAAAATAAGCCGGCACGGAGATCTCAGCCCGCACTTTGGGCGCGAGACCCACGGCGGCGAGCGCAAGGGCGAACAGAATAGAAACAGGAGTAGTGGGAGACATCGATGAGATGGGCATGGGGGTTAGGCTGCGCGATGTCTCAAAACTTTTCTAGGGGACGACACGCGCCAATCCATCTAAATGAACCGTCTTTCACAAACAGTCCGGACCCAGCACCGCCCCCCCCAACACCGAACAGTTCCGGGCGAACTGCCAGCGTGCAACGGGTTTGTTGAGGCAGCACTCGCGCGGCCAGCAGCTAAAGCGTCAACGCTCGAACAAAACCAACTCGCAGGCGTTGATTTGAAGCGTCCCGTTGCTGAAGTGTGCTCCGTCAAGTTCACGAAACACAATCCGGAAAGAATGTCCCTCATGCATCCAGTCGATCCGGAGTAATTCCGGGGACAAGTTGCTGTCAGATCGGAACGGAAGCGCTGCGAGCATCGGCTCGAGGGGCACCGGGGTGAATGGCCCCGTTTCAGCAAAGCCCAGCTTGAGGGCGCCCTGTTCGAGAATAATCCAGACCTCGCCGTCAGTTGCCTTTTGATTCGAATGGGCCCTCAGTTGCGGAAAAATCGAAGTCTTGAGGAACCCCGATTCCGAGAACGCACGACTCCGTTCCAAACGCCAAAAGTGATGCTCACGCTGTTCATTTTTCCGACTCTCTCTAACCCGCATCGAAGACAAGATTTCACCCGTAAGAACCCAAGGTCGAGGCTGCGCCTGGTTCCATTCACTTTTCCAAATCGGTTCAAGAATTGTCGCTACCGACTCCTTGCCGTGAGTCTCAATCAAGTATCTGAGAATTTTTTCCAAATTCCGGTAGTTTTTCTCTCCCAGCCAGAGGTCTGGAGCCTGAGGATTCAACATCTGCTCACGGATTTTGAGTGTTTCGATCAGGCTCAAAAAACGATCCTGCTGGCTCTTCTTGGACAACGCCGTCGCGCTCGCCGGTCCGATCCCCGAGGCCAAGGCGATCAAGGCCAGTGAAAACGGAACCCAGCGGATGCCCGCTGACGGCGTCCACGTGAATGCAAAGCACCAACCCAGCAGCCAGCACGCCGCAGAAATGCCGACATAGCGCAATTCCGTCAATCCGTACTCGGAAATGCGGACCCGAACCGAAAGCAAAAGCAAAACAGCGAGAGGCGCGAGTGCTCTTGGAAAATATCTTGTGAACCAGCGGGACCACCGTTCCTCGGGATCACTTTTCAAGGGATGCAGCAGGAGAGCGGCGAGAATGCCAAACACCGACAAGAGCAGAACGGGCAGGGCCACCCATCCATGCGGCCATTCTCTGCTCATGGCGATTTTCAGTGCATAAACGTAGAGGATTCCCGTGAACACCGCCACCAGAGGCGCCAGCACCGCCTGGGTGAAGACCTTCATTACCCTTGGATACCCCGCCTCTGAGTCCAACGCTTTCCAATCGGCCGGCACTCCAGCGACAAAGAAAAGCGGGTGGAAAAATCCGATGATCAAGATCGCAGTGTCAGCGTATGCGTATTTGAGTTTTAACGTGAAGAGCTTGTCCGCACTCAAAAGCGCAAGTTCCATACCCGCCAGCAGAACGGCCGAGTAAATACTCACCAAAATGAAGCGCGAAAAAATCTGGCGGTTGAACTGCCAGAACCCCCTCGTCTCGGTGCCGATCAAAAATCCGATGACCGCGCAAAAGCCGTGAAGCCCCGCAAGTAGAAACGCCCACTGAATTCCGTAAAAATACGGTTCATCAAACAGTCCGGCTTTCGGGAGCGAAAAGTAAACCGCGAGCAAACACAGGCCTACAAGCTCAAGCCAACGCCCGGCTGAATTGCGCTCCCGAAAAATCGTGATACCGAAAGCAAGCGGCACTCCGAGCGCGGCCGACATGAGCACCCGCTGCAAGACGATCACCGAGGCCTTCGGTGCGGCGTCATGAACAAGCAGGATTCCAACGACTGCAAGAACGCTCGTGCATGTGATCAGCAGTGGAAATCTCCCCGCGGAAACGAGTACTCCGACCCTGATGAAGTTCAGAAACCTTGCCGCAACGGAATTCATCGCCGTGCGCTAGGAGGTTTTGAGAATGATTTTCCCGAGGGCGCCCGGGGTCATCTGCAGATGGTGCGCTTCCATGGCGCGCTCCAGCGCAAAAACGCTTCGAATCACCGGCCGCAAGCTTCCGTCCGTGAATCCTGAAAGCAGTTCCGTGTGGATTCTCCCGATCACTCCGGGAGGAGCCTTCGAAAGCATGATTCCGCGGATGTCCCCGTCGCGCACCATCAGTTCGCGAGGCTGGATTTGCACCATCCCGCGCGAGCCCACCACCGCCACGCAGCCGTTAACGGAGAGCATTTGCAGGTCGCGGCCCAAGTTTGCATTCGCGAGCATTTCGACTATCAGATCCACGCCCGCGCCTGCGGAGGCCTCTAAAATCTGCTGTTCATACCCCGGCTGATGATGGTCAAAAACGACGTCCGCTCCCTGGCTTTGCAGCAAGATGCGCCCCGCATCACTGCCGCCCGTGGCGAACACACGCAACCCCGCCCGCTTCGCAAGTTGGATCGCTGCGATCCCGACCCCGCCCGTCGCGCCGTGCACCAGCACACTCTGTCCGCGCCTCAGACTGGCTCGGTGGAACAATGCGTACGCCGCCGTCGCGTAAGGAATACCTATACAGGCCCCCTCCTCAAAGGAACTCTGACGGGGCAGGGGATGCAGTTGTATGGGATTGCAAACGCAAAATTCCGCGTAAGTCCCGCTGACGCTGCCCGCGACATAAACACGCTGGCCCTTCCGGTATCCGCGCACTCCGCGTCCCACCGCCTCCACCGTGCCTGCTCCGTCCATGCCGGGCGTGTAGCCAAGGGCTGGGAGGGATGCATAGGTGCCCGAGCGAATGTAGCAATCAACAGGATTCACGCCTGCAAACTCAATTTTCACCAAGACCTGATCGTCCGTGATTTCCGGTCTGGGAACTTCCTTCTGCGCGAGCACCTCAGGGCCCCCGAAACTCTCAACGATGATTGCCTTCATAAATGATTGGACTGCCAAAGGTGACCGATTTCAGAAACGTATGGAAGCCCGCGCTTCCTTCGGGCTATTCTGCGGGCTCAGGCACCTAGGTACCCATGAGCGCGCAAAACAATCAGCAGTCTAGCGAGAATCCAAAAGGCATTGAACATCCGGGCGTCATCGACTTTCTCGCTTTTGACACTGCCTCACAGCGCGTGTTGCTCGTCATGGTGGAGCGGCGGCCGTGGAGCGAGCCGGAACTCCAACTCTTCCAGCTTCAGGAAAAACTGAACGCCTACCTCTCGTTCATCCTCGACGGGGAAATGGATGAATCGTACCCACAATTTGCTCAAAAACCGGTCTTGCTCCGGTTTGAGTGCGCGGCGCCACCGGTTGATCAGGTGCTAGATTTCCTCCAGATCGTGCATGATCAAACTGCTCTCCAGGGGATCGACTTCGAGGTTGAAGTCATGGGCGGCACCTGCGGGTGCGGCAAGCCCGGTTCCGGGTGCTCGTCTTCCGCGGAATAACCCGAGGCTCATCCGGCGACCAGCCCGAACCTAAGGCGAGTAAAACCGCAGGCGGCTAGGGGACCCTGCTCAAATACGGCAACGAATCTATGCTGTCCGAAAACATCAATCTGAAAAGAATCCGTTCTTGTTAATCTTTCTTATCGTTGGATAGTGACAAGGAATTCATGGTCACAAACTTCTTGAAGGCCTGGAGCCGCCCGCTTGAGTAAGCGCTAGAGTTCACCATGCAGGAGCTGGGTCCCGGCGTCCTGCCATGACGCCCCAGCCCTCGGAACTCCCCGCATCCTAGGAAGTGTGCGTGAACAGCTTCTGCTTGGTGATCAACTCCACCGCCTGCGGAGGCACCTTTGCGCGCCAAGCATCGTTGCCCGCAGAAATCGAAGCCAGAACGTCCTTCGCGTAAATCTCCAGATTTTCAGACTTACAATTGTCGAGCCCAACAAAAGAACCGCGCTCGCGCAGGTAAGCAAACAAGCTGCCGAGGGAGCCCTCGATTTTCAAAGAGTCCAGCGTGGTGACAAGCCCGGTCTTTGCATCCCTCGACGGGTAGACAAAAAGCTTCATGTGGTTTTTGAACAAACGCCCAAACGCCTCCAAGATGCCGCCAGGAAGATTGACGTAAGCCAGTTCATTGAAGAGTTCCGCAAGGCGCCGGACACCAAGCGCCACGCCCAGCGGCTCGCTCGTCATTCGCGCAAGGTAAGCCGCCAACCTGTAGTATTCAGAGAAGTCTGAAACCAGGACTGGAAACCCGCACGCCCCAATGACCTCTACGCGGTCGAGGAAATCCTGAGGGTTCACGCGGGCGCCGTCCGTGAGCAGACTGCGCATCGTGATCTCCATGACAGGAACCACGGACTCCGCTTCGACATCCGGAACTTGGCGGAACTTTTCCGCCGCGCACTCCAAAATGTCCATGTGCGCTTTTGTGAACGGATGAAACGCGCCGGGCTCAACCAGAACCGATTTCTTGTAAAACACTTCCGAGGGCTGCAGTACATGGCCGTCAGAACCAAACATCGCGGCGCCCGAAAGACCCATCTGAACGAGCCGCAGGCTCATTAAGCGGTTATCAACGCTTGCAAAAACGTCACCGCTGAACTCGATCATATCGATCTCAATTCGGCCAACGGACAACTGATCTAAAAGCGACGACAGCAGCGCCTCAGGGTCCTTGTGGAGGTACGCGGCTCCGTAGACAAGGTTCACTCCGACCTTTCCAAGCGCCTCCTGCTGCGCGGCGGCGTCGTTATCCAGCATCCGAACGTGGAGAATGATGCGGCTCGGATTTGCCCGTGGCGCATGCTGGAAGGTGATGCCCATCCAGCCGTGGCATTCACTGGAGCCCTTGAAGGACCTGGCGGCAACGGTGTCCGCGAATGCAAAAAAACAGGTTTTCTCACCACGACGGGAGTCCAGTCGCTCGACGTCTAGCGCGTACTCATGTGAGAGCATCGCCTCGAGGCGCTCCCGGGAAACATAGCGCTTGGAGAGGCCGTAGATCGCGTCCGAAACGGTCATGTCATATGCTGACATGCTTTTCGCGACGGTGCCGGCAGCAGCGCCGACTTGGAAAAACCACCGAACAACTTCCTGGCCGGCGCCGATCTCGGCGAATGTTCCGTACCAGGTGGGGTCGAGGTTTAATTGCAGGGCTTTTTGCCGGGTGTCGAGAGCGGTGCTTGCCATAAGAGGTGGATGGGCCGCCAGAACCATAAAAGTCCCGCGCGCGGATGGGAAGGCTCCATTGGAGGAGACGCAAAACAGCTGGGGCGACGCGTGGCCGCAAAGAAGCGCGGCTGTGAAGAAATCGGGATTCCGGGCAGCCGCATGGCGCGCCCAAAAAAACGGCTCACAAGTTATTCACAGCAGCAGAAACCATTCAACCTCAGGTTCATTTCTATAACACAATACAATGTATGTCATATGGAATGGCTTTCTGTGTGCCGCTCTGCAAGGGTTGCATGCCGTATTGCCCGCCCCGCCTCGGGTGGCGCACATCCGATCCCTCCGGTCTCGAGCCCCGCGCCGCCACCAGTCTAACGCGGACTCGTTGCGCCGAGGCGCGACGCCCGCTACCGACCGCGGTCGCTCCCCGAGCGGTGCGCGTAGCAACGGCCGAGCCCCGCTGAACTCCTCCGCACCAATCGCTCCCGCCCTGCGAACCGAAGATTGATCCCGTTTTGCAACGGTCCACCCAAACCCACCGACCCAAACCAACCCCCGAACCTGCGCGCCTCCTGCGCGACCCAAACGCGCCCCAACCCCGCGTGATCCAAGGCCCACAGAGCCCCATTCGAGGTTTTCAGTCTATAAAATCAGCATGCAGTCCCCGTAGGAAAAAAACCGGTAGTTCTCCTTTATCGCTGTCCTGTAGGCCTCCATCACAAAATCGCGCCCCGCAAATGCGCTCACCAGCATCAGGAGCGTGCTCTTTGGCAAATGGAAATTTGTGAGCATCGCCCCCACGACTTTGAAGTCGTACGGCTCTCGAATGAACAAATCCGTCCGCCCCTGCCCGACGCTGAGCGGTATTTGACGCTGCGCGGACGCTTCCAGCACCCGCACGCTCGTGGTGCCGATTGCAATCACACGCGAGGCCCTGGCCACAGCTTCGGCCGCCTGCTGTGTGACATTATACCTTTCCGAATGCATCGGATGTTCAGCGGGATCCTCAACCTGAACCGGCCTGAATGTCCCGACCCCCACATGCAGAGTTACAAACTCATGCGGAATCTGCTCCAGCATCTCGCTCGTGAAATGCAGGCCGGCGGTCGGCGCTGCCACCGAGCCTTCCTCCTGCGCGTAAACGGTCTGATAGCGCGCCCAATCCTCCTCGGTTGCGACTCGATCAATGTACGGAGGCAAAGGCAAGACCCCGACCTCGTGCGGGTTGATCGGCCTTTCAAACACCACGATCCGATCCCCATCCTCGAGCACCTCCGCCACGCAACCGGCAGCACCACCCACCTCAACTCTTGAGCCGAGTCGCATTCTGCGTCCCGGCTTAACTAGACAACGCCACGACGAGTCCTCGAGTCGCTCCAAAAGCAGAAGCTCGATCCTACGGTCATCGCTAAAGACCCGTGCAGGCATGACCCGCGTGTTGTTGAATATCGCGAGGTCTCCCTCCTTCAAATAACTCGGAAAATCAACAACCTGCCTGTGCTCGATTCGCCCCTCCGAGCGGTGAAGCACCATCATTCGGGACGAATCCCTGCGAGGTGCGGGCTCGTGTGCAATCAAGTGCTCAGGTAGCGCATAATCAAAATCGGAGGTACGGAGCGTCATGTCAAAATCCCGTTGTTGAGAGGTTACAGCAGGTCGGGCGCAAAGTCCGCCGCGCACTCCGAGGCTCGCATCGCAATTCGCATCATCAGTGTCCAGCGGTTGATCTCCGAGGCATCGATCCAAACCGCCTTCACCACCGGAACCAATTCGGCACCGTGGCGTTCAAGCAACCCCCAACCCGCAGGCAGTTCGTGAACCTGAACCGCCCCCTGCTCGGCCGCCAAATAACGCAGATTCGCCGAGGGCCATCGTGCGAGCTTTTCAAGCTTCGTGCCGTTATGGAGCTGTACCGATAGAGCTTCGATTTCTTTGATCACCGCGTCGTACGCAGCGGAGCCCGCATCCTGAAAGCGGTAAATATCGAATTCCGGGAAGAGCGTTTCACCTTCGCGCAGTGTCGGGAATGAGCGCCGCATCGCCGACTCATGCTCCGCTTTTTGCCGCTCAAGCTCAGCAAGGCGTGAAAGGATCGCCTCGGGCTGCACTTCTCCGCCCGCGCGCTGCCGTCCGTGCAAACATTCAATCAAGAGCGTGCATCCGGCGCGCAGCAACACCGCACCTTTCACCCGCTTCGGCGCCTCGGGCTTGCAGGCCGCCACATCCGCACGCGTCTTCAGCGATGGCAGCGAGACCTCCGTCGCTGCGATTTTGAATCCCTGCTGCACCGCCCATTTCAGCGCCAAGGCACGCAGGGTGCGCCGCTTGAAGTGTCCACGAGCGGCCATCGCTCAATCCTCCATTAAAAACTGGAAATCACTCAATGTAAGCGCTTTCGCAAATGACTCTTCCCCGAGAACATCGCTCGCCATCGCACTCTTGGTGCGCTGCAGATGACGGATTTTTTCCTCAATCGAGTTCTTCACAACCAATCGGTAAGCGATCACTTGGTGTGTTTGACCAATCCGGTGCGTTCGATCGATCGCTTGGTTTTCAACAGCTGGATTCCACCAAGGATCAAAGAGGACCACATAAGAAGCAGCCGTAAGATTGAGGCCCATGCCGCCCGCCCGAAGTGAAATCAAGAAAACCGCGGAACCCTCGTGTGCCTGAAATTCATCAACCAACTCGCCGCGATTCTCAGTCTCACCAGTCAGCATGAACGAATCCCAACCCCGAGCATCCACCTCGCGCTCCACCCGCTCGAGCATTTCCACGAACTGCGAGAACACGAGCACCTTGTGCCCCTCCTCCATCAATGGTTCAAGTAAATCGGTGAGCGCATCGAGCTTCGCGCTGTCTGCGTGTCCGTGGTCCTCGCTTACCAGCCCAGGATGACAGCAAATTTGACGCAACCGCAAGAGGGACGTGAGCACGTTGAAGCGCTGTTTGTCGAGTTCCTTGCTCGTCTCGATCTTGAGAATCGCCTGACGCGCACGCTTGAGTTCCGCTCGGTAGAGCAACTCCTGAGAACCTTCCATTTCGACGAGCAAATCCTCCTCGATGCGCTCCGGAAGATCCTTGGCCACCTCGCCCTTGCTACGCCGCAAAATAAACGGCCTGACCCGGGATGACAGCCGCTGTCGAGCAAACCCGTCGGTTCTGGAATCAAAGCGTTTTTGAAAATGCGAGCGTAACCCCAGCAAGCCAGGCATCGCAAATTGCATGATGCTCCACAAATCCATCAGCCGGTTTTCAATCGGGGTGCCGCTCAATGCCAACCGATAGTTGCCTGTCAGCGCGCATGCCGCCACCGCGGTCTGTGAGGCGGGGTTCTTGATGTACTGGGCTTCATCCAAAACAATCGCATGCCAGTGAATGGCGGTGAGCAGATTTGCGAGAATCCGAAGCTGCGCGTAGTTCACTACCACAAGATCAGACTGGTCGATACATTTGCGCAGACTGCGCAAATCGCCGCCCTTCCACGCGCTCGCACACATCCCGGGCACAAAACGTTCCGCCTCGCGAACCCAGTTTTGCACGACGGATTTCGGACATACGACGAGCGTGCATTTGCCGTCGAAATCATCGCGTTCGCGAAGCCACTGGATCCAAGTAAGCGTCTGCAACGTTTTCCCCAACCCCATGTCGTCCGCCAGGATTCCTCCAAACCGGTTGGTGCTCAGATAACAAAGGAAATGGTAGCCATCGACCTGGTAGGGACGCATCTTTGCGTTGACCCCTGAGGGAATGGGGGGTTGGACTGCAACCTGAAGCTCTCCAGCGCGCTGGAGCACCGCCTCTCGTGCGCTCTTTTCCAAAAGCCTGTTCGCGCTCGAATGCGCAAGCTGCAGCACATGATAGCGCTGGGGCGGCCCATCCAGTTCGATGGAGTTTATCCCAAGATCATTCAACATCGCCTCATCGTCGCCCTCGAATTCAAAGTCTAGCCGTCGCCATCCCTTGCCGTTGAGGCGCACAAATTTTCCACGCGCCTCCATGAGCATTTGAATCTCATCGCTCGTTAACTGCGTGTCGCTCACGGAAAGCGCCACGCGCACGTCAAACCAGTCGGGCGTGTTTTCCTCGACGCTCAGCTCCAAAGTTCCTTTCACCGCATCAGTCCGCAAACTGTCCAAGTCGCCCTCCAGCAACAGCTCGATGTCACTAGGAACCTCTTCAATCCAAGCAATGAACTCCTCGGGAAACCGCTTTCCAATTACGCGCACCCAGCAGTCGGATGAATCACGGTAGTCCCGCAGACCCAAACTTGTGAGCAAGCCGGGGATTTTCCGCATCAAACGCGTGTCGGTGGTCACAATCACGGAGTTTTCCGCAGTAGGTGAGTCAAAGTTCTCCCACCCGCGGCCTGTGTATGACTTCTCTCCATGCGGTTCCATACTTGCCACGACCGCAAGGCACAACCGCTCCTCCAAGCCCTTTATTTCCAGCCAGCAACGAATCGAAACCGCGGGCTGCACCCAAACGATCCTCTGCTCAATCTCGCTCGGCAGCGCCAGCCCCAACCCAGACAGAAAGCGGATCGCTTTCTCCGACTGCAACCCCAGGGCAGGAATCCTCAAGGGCACCGACGGATCCATCCGCAGCAAGGGCGGTGTTTTGTAAACCGTCCCGGAAGTGACATAGACATTTAAACTTCCCCCGCAGTGGAGAATAGGTTTCTCAGGCTTGGACCCGTCCGGCTTTAGCAGTTCCAACAAATAATCGGGAGCCTCGGAGCCCGCCTCCACATCCCTCACCAACCTCCAGGTGAGCGGCGCTTCTGCATGATAAAAAGGCATCTCATCCACCGAAACTATGTGGTGGTTGATCGCCGGGTTCAGTAGCATACGGATCAATCGCTCCCGCGATTCTTCCCGAGAGAATCCCACGTCGTTTCTCATGGTTCCCGTCGCAAAAAAGCTTTCCGCCAGAAGCCTCTCACCAGCCGAACAGGACACTCGGCCCTCTCCGAAGGCCTGTAACAAATCTGAAAATTCGCGCTCCTGAAGGTCTTCCCAAGTTTCGCCCTCCGCAACCTTCCGCTGCAATCTGGCGTTCGAAGGCCCCAGCATGAGACGCAGACACACATCGATCCGGTAATGCTCGACTTCTAGGTCTTCCAGCATCCGATCAAGGCTCTCGTCCCAGCATCGAAGGGACTGCCTCCGAGTCCAATCGCCGCGGATCTGATCCAACTCGGCGGCACTTGTGATTTGCGCGAGAAACTTTGGCACGGGAAACCCCCTTCGCTGGAGAAAGCATGCGAGGTAGAGCCAGGCCTCCCAAGCGCTCCGGGGCGGCGCTGGCCAGAGTTCAATGAGCTCCCAATGCCCCAACTGCTTCGGCCCCAGCAAACGCAGCAATGCCTCCGCCGTCAGGTTTTTGGACTCAGCGTGCGTTTGATAAAGACCCTGGACGTTTTTGGCGTAGCGCAATTCCTCCTGCAATAACGGTCGCGCAAGCCTCAGTGCAATCTGCTCTTCAAAACTCTGAGCCGCCTCCTGGGGTTCTGCAGCATTTGCACTCCCAGCACCCGCGGGTTTCGCCGCCTCCTGCGACGCGATCGCGCCGCTCTGCCGCTCGTCAAGCGTCGATACTTCAGTCACCTCCGCGACCCGCTCCTCCAGCGCGGTGCAAAAAGCCAGCACCACGTGCTCGCACCCACGCTCGGCACCGCAACTGCATTGGACGGCCCACGTGCTCTTAAAACACTCCGCAACCACCCGGTGTTCTGACGCTCCCTCAAGGATGCATGCTTCAAACTTCTTTAGCACACCCTTGGTCGTGCTCTGCGATTCGATGACTGTAGTCGCCCGCGATTCGAGTTCCATGGCTCGCCGACCGTGCGCTGATCCAAGCGACCGAGCGAAGCCACGCAATGAGGAGAGAGTGTCTGGGGATCGCAGCATCGGGAGTAGCGCTCTAGACTCGCAAACATCTGCATTCCTGCAAGCGCAGACACGCGCAAATTCACCTCCAACCCCATCTATCTCGGAAACGGGCGGGGCCCGCCGCGCCCGCGCCCCCCTTGCCCTTGAAGGCGGACCCAATGTGACCTCGCATTTTGCAAATCCCCTGACACACTCGGCACTGAAATGATCCGCGACTCTTGGATATTGTTCAGCTGGAACCTCAGCCAAATCAACACCGTGCCCCCCACCCTCCCGCACGGGCATGTGTTGAAGTCAGCCACCCGCGAAGACGAAGCAGAAATTCATGCTCTGGTCGACCGGGCGTTCAAATTCGAGCAGCAGTGGAGCGGAACCTTCTCCAAAATCGCCGCCCCCGTCCACGAGCGCATCCAACAAGCTTTCCGATCGCAAACACTCGCAGCACTCGCGCTCTCGCATGGAACCCGCATCATCGCCGCTTCCTGCCTCTGCACGGATCCCGATTCCGCTTTTCACCTAATTTCCGGTCCCTGCGTTCTACCCGAGTACCGCAGCCGCGGGCTCGGCACCACGCTCCTCATTGAAAGTCTTCTTGCACTCAAATCCTCCGAAATGCACGTGGCGCGGGCCATCAGCAAGGATGGCACCACGGCGAGCAAGTTCGTTTATCGGAAGCTTAACTCGGTGCCCGAGCCCTACCCGCAGAGCCCGTTTGGCCATCTGGAGTGAAACCCGCTGAGCGCGATTATGCCAAGCGCCGGTTTAGTTCCCCCTCCCCGCTTTCCCCTCATTGGGACCGCTCCCCAAGCCGTTAGATTATCCCGTTGAGCCTCGGCGGTGCGTCGCAGCTAAAACTCACGCGTGAATCAAACCGTTCAAACCTGTTCCGGCAATTCAGCGCCACCCGCCGGATCCGACGCGTCGCTGTTCGAAAAAGTTTCCGGACGATCCTCGACGATCTCCACTTGAACCCTCTCCGAGTACCGCGCAGCAGACGCCGCTGCGAGCGACCGTATGGCCTCGATTGTCTGACCGTGTTTGCCGACAATCTTCCCGACGTCTCCGCGAGCAACCCGTAACTCGTACAAAGTCCCACCGCGGGACTCTTCCCCGCCCTGAACCTTTGAGACGGTCGCCTCGGCGGGATGATCCACCAGATGCCTGACTACAAACTCTAAAAAAGATTGCATGCGTAGTTTCTAGGTCTTCCCTTCAAAAATTTCCAGACTCCTGCCCACTCCAACTCCTTCCACAAGGCTTGCCCCCGCTTTGCTTCAGTTCCGCCCAACAAAAAATGCCGCGCTGGATGAAGTCACCAGAGCGGCACTCGGATTACGGAATTCCCGCCAAACTAGGCCGCAGCAGCGGCTTTGCGGGACCGGTTGATGATGCTGCCCACCGTTTCGGAGGGTTGAGCACCCTTGCTGATCCAGTAGTCCACACGTCCGAGATCGATATTGGCGTTCTGACCAGCTTTTTTAGGGTCGTAGTTGCCGATGATCTCGATGAACTTGCCATCACGCGGACTGCGCGAATCTGCGACAACAATTTTATAATAAGGGCTATTGGTGGTTCCTTCGCGGCGAAGACGGATTGAGACGGACATAAATTGTAAGGTTCTGACTAGTTCGATTAAAAATTGTTAGCGGTGAGACTAGTTTAAATCGGGCGTTCATTACCACCCTTAAATGAGATCCCAAAAAAACATGGCACTCTAGCGAGCACCGCTTCTCTGGCCGCGGGATAGAATTTTTTTAAACTGCCCCATATTCTTCATCATCTTGCGCATCATCCCAAAACGATTCACAAGATCATTCACATCCGTTACCGAAACCCCGCTCCCTTTCGCAATCCGCTGGCGGCGGCGCGCATTCAGAATATCAGGACAACTCCGCTCCCGAGGCGTCATCGATAACACGATTGCCTCCGTTCGCTTGAGCTGCTTCTCGTCAACAGAAAAGTCCTTCAAATTATTCATTCCTGGGATCATGGCAAGAATATTCTCCAAGGGCCCCAGCCGCCTGAGCATTTTGAACTGCTCCAAAAAATCCGTAAAATCAAACTCCGCCCGCCGGAAGCGCTCCTCCATCCGCTTCGCATCCTTCTCATCAATCGCATCCGCCGCCTTTTCCACAAGGCTCACGATATCACCCATCCCTAGAATCCGGCCTGCCAAACGATCCGGATGGAAACTCTCGAACTGCTCCAGCTTCTCACCCGTCCCAGAGAACTTGATCGGCCGTTGCACTACCTCCCGCATCGACAAGGCTGCTCCGCCCCGCGCGTCCCCATCCAGCTTCGTCATGATCACCCCCGTGATCGCGACGACCTCGTGAAAACGGCGGGCCACACTCACCGCCTGCTGCCCGGTGGCAGCGTCCACCACAAGCAAAACCTCCTGCGGATTAATCAACCCCTTAAGCCGCCGAAGCTCCTCCAACAGCACCTCATCCACCTCCTGCCTGCCCGCTGTGTCAAAAATCATTAGATTTCCAGGCTGCGTCTTGGCCCATTCGATCGCGCGCTCCGCCTCGCCAAGAACATCCGTGCTGCCAGCCGCCGGCAGGTACGCGGGCACCCCCACCTGACGCGCCAGCGTGCCCAACTGCTCCACCGCCGCCGGACGGTACAAATCGCAGGCCACGAGAAGCGGATGCCATCCCTGCTTCTTAAGCCACAGTGCCAGCTTCCCGCTCGAGGTCGTCTTGCCAGCGCCGTTGAGCCCCACGATCATGATCCGCGCCGGATCCTGCAGCTTCAAGGGCTCCCCGTCACCCCCAAGAAGAGCAGTCAACTCGTCGTGAAAAACCTTCACGATCTGCTGCCCAGGCGTCACCGACCTCAAGACGCTTTCCCCAAGCGCCTTTTCCTTCACCTTTGCAATAAACGACTTCGCTACGCTGAACTCGACATCCGCCTCCAGCAGCGCCATCCGGACTGCGCGAAGCGCTTCCTGGATATTCGCCTCGGTGATCTGCCCTTGGCCGCGCAGATTTTTAAAGACGTCCTGCAGTTTATCTGAGAGCAGCGAAAACATGAGATTTGGGATTCGTTCCCCGGCGGCGGACTGTCGGCGCTATGGCTACCAGTCCCTCAATCCGGGAAGACTAAAAGTGTTATTGGGCGGGTGAAGGTTTCGGTGAGGATTCGGGGACCGCGTCGCAGACGAACTGCCACTTGATTTCAACCTTTTTGGAATGCACAAGCGCCGAGAGGATCACTGTTACATTCCGCGATTTCAACGGCTCGACCAAGACACCCTCCGCCTTCTTCGTTGCGGCGTCGTACCTCACGGGGATCGGGCCCACGCCGCTGATCCGAATCTCCACCGTGCCCGGCTCCACTTCCCCCAGCACGGCGAGGTCCGCCTTCACCACCGGCTTCAACTCCTTCACCACCTCGCCCTCGAAGGGCATTGTCACCATCGAAGCCGCCGCAGCGTGCATCAGCTCCGCGGGAGCGGACTGAGGCGCAGGGGCCCCGCTTCCGCCGATCATGGCGAGGGCGTCGGAAAAAATCTTGGGCTTGGTGGATTCGATCGCGTAACGGCCGAGCTGGTCGGCTGGGCTTTGAAAAGTGAGCTTCTGACCGTACACGGTGAAAGCCGCCTCGTATCCCGCCTCCATGGCGATGTTGCGGATCAGCTGGTTATGTTCGCCATAGGGATACGCCAGCACCTTCACCGAGATTCCCAAATTCGACTCCAGCAGGCGCTTGGACCCGAGCATCTCGTTTCGCAGCCACTCTTCATAACTTGCGAACTGACTCTGAAATTTGCCGCTCTTCGCGCGCAAACTCTGGTGGTTGATTGTGTGGCTTTGAATATCCACACCCTCGTCGCGCATCTGCTTCAACTCGTTCCATGAAAGTGAAGCGCCTCCCGCGAGGGCCCCACCCTTCACATACGCGGTGTAGATGAACATGGTGAACGGATAACCGAACTTCTTAAGAATCGGCCATGCCACATCGTGGGAAGACCGGAAGCCGTCGTCGATGGTGATCACGCAGCTCTTGGCGGGAATGCTCGCTTCGCCCCTGCGCCAAGCGAGAAACTCGCTCATCCCGATGACTGAATAGCCGCCTTCCTTGATCGCGTTCAATTGCGACTCAAAAGCCGCAGGCGTGATCCCGAGTGCGTCCTTGGGTTTTTCCTCGAACCGGTGGTAGCACAGCACGATGACGGACCCCGAGGTGTCCGCATGTTTCACCGGCTGGACCGGCGCCGGAGCTGCCGGCTTCGGCGCCTCCGGTTCCACTAAAGTCTGGGCGGCATTCGGTGGCGGCTCAGCAGAAGGCAACGACGGGCGTTTGCACGACCACAGCAAAATCGCCGCACCCAAGGGCGCGACAACGCACAGTTTTTTCACAAAACGGACGGCTTTGAACACACGGTAAACATACTACAAAAGCTCACGTTGCAAAGCAGCTTGCTGGGTTTTTACCCGCACCAAGAGCCGTGTTAAGAACCCAAGACTTCTCGGGTAGCCATGCCTGGGGCTGTGCTTCAGAAGTGTGCCGTCCACATGCGGTAGATCAGACTCGGTAGAATCCGGAATTTTGTGTGTGGCTCGGGCTTAACTGGTTTCACTTGCCGAGGGACTCCGGGAGCGCCGCAGGGACCATGAATGCGGAAACCCGCTCAAACGTGAGTCTGAGTCACCGCGGCGCCATATGGCGACCCACAAGGCGGATTAATCTCCTGTGGAGAGTTTGTCTCTCACCAAGTCGCACCCCAAGTTAACCCGTTCCCGTCACTGGAGACCCAGCTTCGCAAATGTGTCCTCCACGTGCTGGAAATGAACGTCAAGCGAACAAAGCTTCTCGATTTCATCCACCGCGAGCACGTTCGCGATCTCGGATTCGGCCGCGAGATTTTCCTGAAGTGAAACATCCCCCTGCCATGTCTTCATCGCCGCCCTCTGCACAGCCTCGTAGGCCGCCTTGCGCTCGAGCCCACGCCGGGTGAGCTCCAGAAGAACGCTCTGGCTGAAATAGAGGCCCTTGGTAAGGCGCAGATTGCGCATCATGTTTTCCGGATACACCAACAGCCGGTCCACCAGCTTCGCAAGGGTCACCAGCATGTAGTTCAGGAGCACCGTTGAGTCAGGCATGATGACACGCTCCACCGACGAATGGGAAATGTCGCGCTCGTGCCAAAGCGCCACATTCTCGAGGGCCGCCATCGAATTGGACCGCAGAATCCGCGCCAACCCGCTCAGCTTCTCGCCCGTGATCGGGTTCCGCTTGTGAGGCATCGCCGAGGAACCCTTCTGGCCGGCGCTAAAGTACTCCTCAACCTCCAGTACTTCGGTGCGCTGCAGATGCCGGAACTCAGTCGACCAGCGGTCGACACTCGACCCGATCAAAGCCAAAACCGATTGAAACTCAGCGTGCCTGTCCCTCTGGATCACCTGCGTGCTCAGTGCGGCCGGCTGCAATCCGAGCTTTGCGCAAACATGCGCCTCGATCTCCGGCTCAAGGTGCGCGTGCGTCCCGACCGCGCCGCTCAGCTTTCCAACGCGGATCCTGCCCTGTATTCCTTGAAGCCTCTCAAGGGCGCGGCGGAATTCATCGTACATCAGTGCCAGCTTCAGACCGAATGTAACGGGTTCCGCATGGATCCCGTGACTGCGCCCGATCATGGGTGTGAGTTTGAACTCCTTGGCACGCCTTCCCGCGACGTCAATTACCGTCCGTAGGTTTGAAAGCAGGATGTCACTGGCCTGCGCCATCTGCACTGCAAGCGTGGTGTCCAGCACGTCCGAGGAGGTCATCCCCTGGTGCATCCAACGCGCCGCCGGCCCGACGTAGGACGCGACATTTTCCAAAAACGCGATGACATCGTGGTGGGTGCGGCGCTCGATTTCCTCGATCTCCTCTACCACAAACTTGGCGCGGGATCGGATGGTCTTCGCGTCTTCGATCGGGATGAGGCCGCGGGCCGCCATGGCCTCGCAGGCGAGAATCTCGATTTCGAGCCAAATTTCGTATTTCCGCTGTTCTGTCCAAACAGCGCTCATCTCTGGTAGGGAATAACGACTAATCACAGCGGCGAGCTTTAACCGCTTTGCGCTGGCGTCAAAAGAAAAACCGCGCGAAGGGTGCGAGTGGTGGGTGCACAAGGAGCAGGTTCGAATCTTGAGACTACCCCACGGCTCGTTTTTCAAAATTTCCCAAAACTTTCTCCTGCGGCGCCTCGTAGTGATGGGTGTTATGAGCGCACAACACCTAGAAGTCTTAGAAACCACCGTCCAGAAAACACACCAGTGGCTGGAGGCCATCTCCGACCGCTCGCATCTGGACACCCACCAATCCTATCAAGCCCTGCGCGCCGTGCTGCAGACCCTCCGGGATCGCCTCCCTTCAAACGAGGCGGCGCACCTGGCCGCTCAGCTCCCGATCCTGATCCGAGGCATCTTCTACGAGGGCTGGCGTCCCTCGGATTCGCCCGACCCGATGGACTGCTCGGAATTCCTGCAACGCGTGGCTGACAAGATAGTCACCCCTCGCTCAATCGACCCCGAGGCCGTTACCAAGCACGTCCTGGGGGTGATGGCGGATTTCCTCGCGGAAGGCGAGCTGGATAAAATCAGCCGGATCCTGCCCAAGGATTTCCGGGATCTCTTTGAGTGAGCTGGCGTGGAAAGTATCATTCAGGGAGCAGGCGAAAGGGGGTGTTTGCGAACGCCGGTTTCACAGGGGGAAGAAATCACCGGAAAAAGGAGAGGCGCAGCACTGCATTGGGGGGCCTTGTGCCAGCCGACGCAATCGCGGGGTGGTAGGTCTTTCAAGCCCGTGCGCTTTGGAATCTTGGCGAGCTTCTATTGCGCCCTCTTTCAAAAAGACGGCACCACCCCCGAGTCGTTGTGCCCTGCCAACGATTCCGTGCCTTGCGACCCATGCCGCCCCCACGCGCCCGGACACGAAGCGGGGCACGGAGCGCGGGCATCCCGAGTATCCACAGCGCGACGTGAATGCCTCCTCATTCGGTTGCCCGAGCCTGCTGCTCGGCTGCTCGGCTGCTCGATCAGCGCGGCTTGGGAAGCGCGAATGCAACCCAGTAGTCGCCCGTTTCTCCGCCGAGCTTTCCGCCGCCGGTTGCGGGCTGCAGGATAAACTGCCTGCCATCTGCCTCGAAAGAAGCAGGCGGGGCGGTTCCATGCAGCGGGAGTTCGCTGCTCCAGAGCTCGCGCCCGTTGTCGGCGGAGAAGGCGCGGATCTTTTTGTCGCTGGTTCCGCTCGCAAATACCAAACCGCCGCGCGTGACGATCGCTCCCCCGAAGTTTTCCTGACCCGTCTTCGGGACCCCCGCCGCCGCGAGCTCGGGGTATTCGCCCAATGGAACGCGCCAAGCAATTTTACCGGTGTTCAGGTTGATGCAATTTAAAGTTCCCCAGGGCGCTGTGCAGGCCGGGTATCCACGCGAATCTCTGATTCGATTGAATCCTCCAAAAGTCCAATCCCTTCCAGAACTCACGGGCGGCGCGCCGCTGGGACGATCGCGGCAAAGCAGAAAATCCAACAGCGCCGCAAGCTCCGCCTGGCCGAGATGCGGCATCGGAGGCATTGAAGCACGCCCGCTCTGGATCACGGCGCGGATTTCAGCATCACCCAACCGATGTCTTACGCCCCGCATCGGAGGCGCATGGCCCACGCCCTTCCGGTCAGCTCCGTGACACGCGGCGCAGTTGGTTTGGAAAATCTGCTCTCCCCGCGTTGGCGGCATTGCGGGTGCAGGATCGTCATCGCGAAAGCACGTGATGCTCCATGGCACCTCGTTGGATGTGACGTACAAAAACCCTCTCGGGTCAGCGGCTGCGCCAGTCCACTCTGCCCCGCCGTGGATGTTGAAAAGAATAGTCGGACGAGCTTCATCGAATGAGGGAAAAGCGCCAAGATTCGCCCGCTGAAAGAGCGGCATTAGCGCCGCCCGATCAGCGTTGGCAGCTGGCAGATCCGCCTCAGTGTAGGCCTGTCTTGCAAATGGCTCAGGCAATAGCGGTGCAGGCTGGTAGGCCGCGGTCTCGTCGCCCGGCAATCCGTGGGTGTCCACGCGCACGAGGCGGAAATCGTACAAAGGTTCTCCGGTGACACGGTCCAGCAGGAGAGTGTTTCCGAGCTTTGTCACCTGAGCCACGGCGTCGACCTTCAGACCGTGTCGCTCCACGGTGACGAGATTCGGAGGCGCAGGGATGTCCCAGTCCCAAATGTCGTGGCGTAGTTCTTGGAAATGCCAGAGCCGTTTTCCAGTCAGCGTATCCAGCGCGAGGACGCAGTTGCTGAACAAATTGTCGCCTTGATGATTCAAGCCGATGAAATTCGGCTTTGGGGAGCCCACACTGACATAGGCGATCCCACGGGATTCATCGAGGGCCATACCCCCCCAGCAGTTGGCTCCGCTCTCCACACGGCTCCATGTCTGGTGCCCGTATTCCCCGGGCT
This sequence comes from Chthoniobacteraceae bacterium, assembly GCA_044376395.1. Taxonomy (GTDB): domain Bacteria; phylum Verrucomicrobiota; class Verrucomicrobiia; order Chthoniobacterales; family Chthoniobacteraceae; genus Chth-196. The sequence continues at coordinate 19,790 of JBILKY010000026.1, forward strand.
CCGGACGCGTTTTAAACACCCACAACTGGCGGCCACTGCGTGCGTCAAACCCGTACACATCGCCGCCGTAGCCGGGCAGCACCAGGATATGACCGTGCATCGCGCCAACCGCCGTCGTTCCCATAGGGACAGACACCTTGCCGCCGTCTCCGAATCCGCGAATGGGCGCGCCAGACGCGGGGTCGAGTGCCACGAGCCAGTTGCCATCCCCTAAAAGCAAACGAGGAGATGCTTGCACATCCCCTCTCCAAAAAAGCAGCCCCCGTCTCGCAGGCGACTTGCTCTGCCCGCCCAAGACATCCTTCATGGCGACCCGCCATCGTTCACGTCCCGTTGCGCCGTCAATTGCCACTATGTGGTTGCCGGGAGTCGGCGTGTAGACAACCCCATCCACGATCACAGGGTTGCACTGAATGTTTCCCTTCGCGTCCCCGCTCCGGTATGTCCATGCAGGTTCGAGCTTGGAAACATTTTCGACAGTGACTTGGGTCAACTCGGAGAACCGGTTTGAAGTGCTGCCACCAAGCGAACGCTCCCAGTTGCGGCCGTTGCCTGACGCAGGCCATCCGTTGGATTTTTTCAACGCCTCTGGCTTCGCCCCGGGAACCACAAACTCTGCAGGCAAAGCGGAGCGATCAACACGGGAGAGCGGCTCCTTTTTCGACGGTTGCGTATCTGTGGATGCATTTGGGAGTGCATCAAAATCCCAAAGCCCGATCGTCCTCTCGTCCGCCTTCAATGGCGACTCCCCCGGGACCGCTGGTTCGCGTATGCCTGCGGAAATTCTCACATTGTCGATTATTCCCTCGCAACGCAGTGTGCGCTCCACAAGCGAACCGATCGCAAGCTGTCCGGGGTTGGCCGTTCCG
>JBILKY010000184.1:0-7332 GCA_044376395.1 Chthoniobacteraceae bacterium
GATTCGGTTTCAGCGTGTTCGTCTAGGATTTCAAAAACGCGTTCGCCCGCCGCGCGGCCTGCCTGTAGGATTTGGTTGAGGGAATGAAGTCTTCCGATGGGGTCGTAAAGGAATCCCGCGAGCAGCAGAAACCCAGTCAGTTCGCCGACGCTGAGTTCCTTGCGCAAGACCGCCTGCGCGCCGAAGCCCACCACGAGCGTCATCCCCAGCGAAGCGAAGAGGGACATCGAGGGGTTGTAGATGGCCCAGATGCGCATCACCTTGAGGGTGGATTTTTGCAGGTCCATACTGGCACTATTGAAGCGTTCGTGCTGCTCGGCCTCGCGAACGTATGTTTTGATCTGCCGGATTCCCGCGAGGTTGTCGTGCAGAAGAGCGTTCATCGCGGAGGAGGCTTTGCGCTGGCCGCGGTAGCGCTGCTTCGCTGTGAGCGTGTACCAGAGCGCTCCCGCTGCTAAAAACGGAACTGGCGCAAGGGCAAGCCAGGCGAGTCGTGGATGGTAGGCGAACAGCATTGAAGTCACTATGCTGACTTGCAGCACGGCAACGGCTCCCTGCTCGATCCCGTCAATCAGGACGCGTTCGACGGAATTCACGTCTTCCATCACACGGGTCATGAGATCGCCTGTCGCGCGGTTATCAAACCATTTGAGCGGGAGTTGCTGGATGTGTGAGTAGAGCTCGCTACGCAGGTCAAAGATGACTTTTTGTTCAAACGTGTTGTTTAGGATGATGCGCAAGCAGTTCAAGAGGTCCCGCGCGATGAACGCTGCGATCGCGGCGGCCACAAGCACCCAAACGCGCTCGCCTCGGCCTTCGCGCACCTCGTCCACGACGAGTTGTGTCACTTTCGGAAAGACGATGACGAGGACGGTCGAAGCTAGTGCGCAACCAAGGGTGCCCAGCGCCCAGCCGGGGTATTTGCGCAGGTAGCGGAAAACGCGAAGTACAGTCCTCACCCGATCGCCTCGAACTGGCTGAGTGCGCGGAACGCGTGATAGCGCGCGTCAATGTCGTGCTGCTTGATGGAGCGCAGACGTTCCAAGCTGAACGCCTCGACGTTGTAGCTTGCGAGGACGCTGCCATACACAACGGCTTGGCGTAGTTTGGCGAAGGTCACGGCGCCCCCGCTGTTGGCGAGTCCGGCCGCAAGGTGGCCGGCCAGGCCGCCTGCGAAAGTGTCACCTGCGCCGGTCGGATCGTGGATGTCTTCGAGGGGATATGCTGCGCAGGAGAAGAACTCGTCCTGCCCGAACAGCAGGCAGCCGTGCTCGCCTTTCTTGATCGCCACGAAGCGAGGGCCCATTGCGCGGATTTTGTGGCCGGCCTTGATGAGGGAAGTTTCTCCCGTGAACTGGCGGGCCTCGCCGTCGTTGAGAATCAGCATGTCCACACGGCTGATGAGAGCCTCCAAATCTTCGCGGGCGATGTTGATCCAAAGATCCATTGTGTCGGCAATGGTGAAGAGCGGGCGGCTCATTTGATCAAGCACGTGGCTCTGGAGCTTCGGCGCGATGTTCGCGAGCAGGACAATCTGCGCGCTCGTATAAGCGGAGGGAAGTGTGGGAGTGAAGTGCTCGAACACGTTCAGTTCGACCGAGCGAGTTTCACGCGTGTTCAGGTCCCACATGTATTCGCCGGACCAGCGGAATGTTTTTCCCTGTACTTGCTGGAGTCCGGTGAGGTCGATGTTGCGGCCCTTCAGGAAATCAAGGTGTTCGCCCGGGAAATCGTCCCCAACGATGCCCACAAGGTTCACAGGGGAAAAGAAGCTGGCTCCCACGGCGGCGTAGCTGGCAGAGCCTCCGAGAAGGTCTGCATGTTCTTCAAGCGGGGTTTTGACGGTGTCGAGTGCGATGGATCCAACTACGAGTACAGACATGGTGATGGGGTGGTTTGAGCAATGAAGAATGGCTGATCCGGGCGAACACGCAAAGATCCTTCTGCTTGAGATCGAGGATGCTCTTCGAGGCGACTTGTCGACACGCAAACAAGACTGCCGCGGATTTTAGCGGGGATCAGAGGGTCGCTCGATGCAGTCTTTGGCAAGCGAGCACGGTGTTGTGCATGAGCATCGCGATTGTCATCGGGCCCACGCCTCCCGGCACGGGGGTGATTGCGGCGCATTTCGGTGCGACCGCGCTAAAGTCGACATCCCCGACAAGCTTCGAGCCTTTTGAAGATGAGGGATCAGGCACGCGGTTGATTCCAACGTCAATCACCACCGCTCCCTCTTTCACGAAGTCCGCCTTCACAAACTCCGGCCTCCCGATCGCGGCAATGAGAATGTCCGCGCTCCTGCAAACGGCCGCAAGATCGCGGGTGCGGGAGTGCGCGACGGTTACCGTGGCGTCGCCTCCGGGGCCTTTTTGCATCAGAAGAAGGGCCATCGGTTTGCCGACGATCATCGAGCGTCCGAGCACGACGGCGTGCGCGCCTGCCGTTTCAATGCCCGATTCAATGAGGAGGCGCTGGCATCCCATCGGGGTGCACGGCACAAAGCCGTCGGGGTCACCGAGGGCGAGTTTCGCGACATTGATGGGGTGGAATCCGTCGACATCCTTGCGCGGGTCGATGGCCTCGATGACGGCCCGCTCGTCGATATGCGGCGGTGGCGGGGATTGCACGAGAATGCCGTGAATGGCGGGGTCTGCATTGAGTTGGCGCACGAGGGAGATCACCTCGGCCTGCGGGGTGCTTGCGGGCAGCTCGAACTTGAGGCTGTGCATGCCCAGTTCGCGGCAGGTGCGATCCTTCGATCGGACGTACGCCTGCGAGGCAGGGTCCTCGCCGATCAGTACGACTGCTAAGCCGGGCGGGTGGCCGAGCGCTTTCAGAGCTTCCACCGCCCTAGCCGTTTCAGAATGGATTTTTTGGGCAACAACTTTCCCGTCGATGAGCTTCATTTGTGGGGAATATGAAGGGCCTCCGAGTCGTGGGGGAGGGGAAAATGAGGGTCAGGGAGGATAGGGGCGGGGTGGTCCGGCACAGCCGAGCGCCTTCTGGTGGGGTGTATGCCTTGCGGAATGCCTTGTGGATGTGGGGCGCGCGGGGTCTTTGCGGTAAATGCCGGGGGGTGCGGGCGCCGAGTAAGTCCGTTGGGCCGAAAATGATGGCAATTCGGCGTTTGCAAAATCTCTGGAGCGGGTATGGTTCCTACCCCTTTTTTACAGATTTATGAATGTTGTCGTTGAAGCGTTACCTAATTGTTTGGCCAGTATTCAGGTGGAAGTCGGGCCGGAAGTAGTCTCAAAAACGCGCGAGCAGATTGTCGCGAAGATCGCCAAGGAGGCCAGGATTCCGGGCTTCCGCGCGGGCAAGGTGCCTCGCGTGATGGTTGAAAAGCGCTTCCAAAAAGATATCGCTGAGGAGCTTGAGTCGTTCATGCTTTCGCAGGCCCTTGACGACGCCGTTCGCGAAAAAGGACTCAAGATTATCGAAGTGAAGAACGTCGACGACGTGAAGTTCGGGGACGACAAGACGTTCTCGTTTTCAGCGACGCTCGTCACGGTTCCAGAGTTCGACGTTCCAGAATACAAGGGGGTTGCCATCGAGGTTCCAAGTGAAGAGATCCAGGCTTCCGAGGTGGACTCCGCCCTTGAAGACCTCAGGGATCGCCGGGCGGATTTTGTGGATATCGAAGAGGACCGCGGTGCGCAGATGGATGACTTTGTGGTGGTGGACTACAAGGGCAGCATCGGGGGAGTTCCTCTCCATGAGGCCCATCCGAAGCTTGGCAAGATCCTTGGCGAGAACACAGGATTTTGGATCCGCATGACCGACGAGGCTTTCTTCCCGGGCTTTTGCCAGAACCTTGTCGGCGCCAAGCGAGGCGAGAGCCGGACTTTTCAGATCGAGGTGCCATCGGATTTTCCGATCGAGGGGCTGCCGGGCCAAAAGGTGGACTACGAGGTGAAGATGCATGACCTCAAGAAGAGGGAGTTGCCGGAGTTGAACGACGAGTTCGCGGCGAGTTTTCTGGAGGGCAAGACCCTGGCGGATCTGAGGGATCTGATTCAGAAGGATTTGGAGGCGCGTAAAAAGTCACAGATCGAAGCGGTCAAGCGTGACCGTGTGATGAATGTGCTGCTGGAGAAGGTGGAGTGCGAACTGCCGGAGGACCTTGCCCGTGCCGAGTCCGGCCGGGTTCTTCGCGAGATGGTGAAGGCGAATCAGGACCGGGGAATCAGCGAGGACGTTCTCAAGGAAAATGAGAAGGAGTTGGTGTCCACTGCGTCGCAGACGGGGAGGAACCGCGTGAAGGGGTCGTTTATCCTCACAAAGATCGCTGAATTGGAAAAGATCGAGGTTTCCAACAACGAGATCATGGGGTGGGTTGCGACAGCCGCGCGCGAGAACGACATGACCGTCGAGCGCGTGGTGAAGGAGATGCGCAAGCGCCGGGTGTTCGCTCAAGTGCGCTCGGATATTCTCACCAGCAAGGCCCTTGATTTCGTGGTGTCCAACGCTACGGTGACTGTGGAAGGCGCCGCGTAGCGGTGGGCCGTTTAAGAAGACGTTCCGTTAACAGGATTATACCAGTCATGAAACTCTCATCAAACACGACAGATCAAGGGGCCCACGGGTTCGGTTCGCATCAGGTGGCGTCCAGTTATATCCCCTACGTGGTGGAGCAGACTGGGCGGGGGGAACGGTCCTACGACATCTATTCTAGGCTGCTGAAGGATCGGATCGTTTTTCTTGGTACGGAGGTGAACGACCAGGTTGCGAATGCGATTATTGCCCAGTTGTTGTTCCTGCAGATGGAAGATCCCAAGAAGGATATCCATCTCTACATCAATTCGCCCGGGGGTTCGGTGACAGCGGGGCTAGCGATCTATGACACGATGCAGTTCATGACCTGCGACGTGAATACTTACTGCATCGGCATGGCTGCAAGCATGGGCGCGGTCCTGCTCGCCGCTGGAACTCGCGGCAAGCGGTTCGCGCTGCCAAATTCCGACATCATGATCCATCAGGTGTCCGGCGGGGCGCGGGGCACCGCCAGCGATGTGGAGCGGACTGTCGAGTTCATGTTCAAACTCAAGAAGCGCCTCATCCGGATTCTTTCCGACCACACGGGCAAATCTGAGGAACAGGTCAAGCTGGACTCCGACCGCGACTACTACATGTCTGCTCAGGAGGCGAAGGATTACGGGTTGGTGGATGAAGTGGTGAAAAGCCGCAAAGACGTCCAAGGTCCGGTAAGAAGCGAGTCAAAGGAGGGGAGCTCCGACTCCCGCAGCGATTCCAAACCGGAGCCGAAATCCGACGCAGCATCCCAGTAACCCTGGACTAAACCTCCGAATCAGGGATTCAGCCGAAGCGATTTTGACCAGTATTCCTTCCCTTTAAAACAGAGCTCAGCAATTCAACCCAACAACTCCTATGGCGCGCGCTTCCAACCTGACGATGTGCAGTTTTTGCGGAAAAAGTCACGCGGAAGTCCGCAAGTTGATCGCGGGTCCCGGTGTGTACATCTGCGACAGTTGCATCAACGTTTGTAAGGGAATTCTGGACAAGGAACTCAGCGACGAAAAGCGAAAGCAGACAACGGCTCTGCGTGTTCCGAAGCCTGCAGACATCCGGCGCGCGCTTGACCAGCACGTGATCGGCCAAGATCGTGCGAAGAAGGTGCTCTCCGTTGCGGTGCACAATCATTACAAGCGAATCCTGCACGGCGGCCCGAGCATCGGTTCGGCCTCATCACCGCAATTTGATGCGCTCTCCGATGTGGAGATCGACAAAAGCAACATCTTGCTGCTGGGTCCCACGGGATCAGGCAAAACATTGCTCGCACGGACGCTGGCACGCGTTTTGGACGTGCCGTTTTGCATTGCTGACGCGACGACGCTCACCGAGGCGGGTTACGTGGGCGAGGACGTGGAGAACATCATCCTGCGCCTCCTTCAAGCTGCGGAATACGATGTCAAACGCGCGGAAATTGGCATCGTTTACATCGACGAGATCGACAAGATCGGACGCAAAACCGAGAACGTTTCCATCACGCGCGATGTCAGTGGCGAAGGGGTGCAGCAGGCGCTTTTGAAAATCCTTGAGGGGACGGTTTGCAATGTTCCTCCGCAGGGCGGACGCAAACATCCGCATCAGGAGTACATCCAGGTCAGCACGGACAAGATTCTTTTCATCTGCGGCGGCGCCTTCGTGGGGTTGGACAAAATCGTTGAAAAAAGGCGCGGGAAAAACGTGCTTGGATTCGCTTCTGCGAAGACGCCCCTTGAGACCGGCGCAAGTGCCGTTCCCGCGGACGTTCCCAAGAGCGAACTCCTTCGGTTCGCCGAACCTGAGGATCTTTTGAGTTTCGGGATGATTCCCGAATTCATCGGCCGCTTGCCGGTTCTTGCGGCTTTGGATCCGCTCACCGAGGACGAACTGATGAGCATCCTCACGGATACCAAGAACGCGCTTGTGAAGCAGTACGCGAAGCTGCTTTCAATCGAGGGTGTTTCCTTGAATCTCACGAAGGACGCGTTGCGTGCGCTCGCGGAGCATGCCGTGAAAAAGGGTACTGGCGCGCGCGCGCTCCGCTCTATGCTGGAGCGGATCATGCTGGATGTGATGTTCGACATCCCAAGCCGCGAGGACGTGGCTGAGGTGACCATCAATCGCGCAGTTGTGGAGGGCAAGCGCCAGCCGACTGTACGCCGCAAACAAGACAAGGACGCTGCGTAGGAGTGCCGCATCAGCGCGCCGCAAACAGGTCTTGCTCAGAGTGTCCTGCTGAAGCCTCGAAAACAGATCGGAGGAATACCCCATGGAAACGCTGTCCAACGCGTCACATCCGCTGCCTTGCATGGGGCGGCGCTCACATGGGTTGGCGCGTGCGTGCTCTGTGTTTTTTAACTTATTGCCCCTGCTGGCCTTATGCTTCGCGTCTGAGGCTTTTTCGCAGGGGGCAAAGGACGGGCCGTTACCGGAGGCTCCGCTAAAAGTAATACCGGAACGCGTCCCTGCGAAGCCCGAGACGACGCCAAAGTCAGAGTCGAAGTCGGAGCCGGCCGCAAAGGCTGCCGAGGCCGCACCCAAGGCTGATCCGACTGCGGGCTTGCCTGTTGATCCGACGGCTTACGAGCAGCTGAGCGTTTTTGCTCGGGCTTTGCAGTTGGTGAAACAGGATTTTGTCGATGAGACAAAGGTGGGTTATAAAGAACTTGTTCAGTCAGCGTTGAGGGGCGTTCTCTCGAACCTGGACCCCCACTGCCAGTTTCTGGATGCGAAGGAGTACAAGTCGGTGCAGGAAGATACGCGTGGACGCTTCAGCGGGGTCGGATTGGTGGTGAGCCACAAGGACGGAAAATTAGTGGTGGTCAC
>JBILKY010000185.1:0-7310 GCA_044376395.1 Chthoniobacteraceae bacterium
CCGGATGAAACCCGCGTCCTCGCCGGCCTCACACCCCTGCAGGCGGCCCGAACACTGCTCAATCTGGACGAAACCATCACGCGCGAATAAACCGCAACCGCCACACAAAACGCCTCCAACGATGAATCCCGCATTCCTCCAAAACGCGACCCGCAGGCATTTCTTCGGCGACTGCGCGATGGGGCTCGGCTCCGTTGCCCTCGCATCGCTTCTCTCAGACTCGCACGCTTCCGGCGCCGCATCGTCTGCCGACCCACTCGCTCCGCAGTCGACGCACTTCAAGCCGCGCGCAAAAAACGTCATCTACCTTTTCATGGCCGGCGGCCCATCGCAGCTCGAACTCTTCGACCACAAGCCGAAGCTCAATGAACTCAACGGTGAGCTCATCCCACAGAGCTTCATCGAGGGAAAACGCTTCGCGTTCATGAATTCAAGCCACACGCCCAAGCTGCTTGGATCCCGAAGCACCTTTGCGCAGCACGGCCAGTCGGGCACTTCCGTCTCGCATCATCTGCCGCACACTGCGGGAATTGTCGACCAACTCTGCGTCGTGCGGTCGTGCGTCACCAACCTCTTCAACCACGCGCCCGCGAAGCTTTTTATGAACACCGGCAGCGGCCAGTTCGGACGTCCAAGCATCGGCGCATGGGTCACGTACGGCATCGGCAGCGAATCACGCGACCTGCCGGGCTTCGTCGTGCTGCAGAGCGGCCCGCGCGGTCCCCGCGGCGGCGCGGTGAACTGGGGCAGCGGCTTCCTGCCAAGCACCTACCAGGGCGTTTCGCTGCGCGGCCAAGGCGAACCCATCCTCAGCCTTTCGTCCCCCCAGAGCGTCTCGCAAACCGACCAGCGCACTACCCTCGACGCCATCCGCGCGCTCAACCTCAAGCACCTCACGACCACCGGAGACGCTGAAATTCAAACCCGCATCAACGCCTATGAAATGGCGTACCGCATGCAGTCCAGCGCCCCCGAACTCATCGACATCTCAGGCGAATCCCAGGCCACTCTCGACCTCTACGGAGTGGATCCCAAAACCCCCTCCTTCGCACGGAACTGTCTGCTCGCGCGCCGTCTCGTGGAACGGGGCACACGCTTCGTGCAGCTTTACCACACCAATTGGGACAGCCACGGCGGCACAGGAGAAACACTTGAAAAAGATTTCCCTCAACGCTGCGCTGAAATCGACCAGGGCTGCGCCGCACTGGTACGCGACCTGAAGTCGCGCGGACTTCTCGAGGATACCCTCGTCATTTGGGGCGGGGAATTCGGCCGCACGCCCATGGGCGAGAACCGCGAATTCACCGGACGCAACCATCACATCGACGCGTTCACCATGTGGTTCGCAGGCGGCGGCACCAAGCCCGGCATCACCGTCGGATCCACCGACGAGCTCGGCTTCAACGCCGTCGAAGACCGCGCCCACGTCCACGATATCCACGCGACCCTCCTCCACCTGTTGGGAATCGACCACAAAAAACTCACCTTCCGCTTTCAAGGCCGCGACTTCCGCCTCACCGACGTCCACGGCGAAGTGCTGCGCAAGATCCTTGCCTAAAACGGCGCAGGCGTCGCCACCCCGGCACGACATCGTTGGTTTGCCGGACCAAGATGCTTGTACGCCGTCAGGCCCAGGCAACATCCACACGTGCTCAACCAAGCGAAAACACCCTTTAAATTTATTTGGCTATTTCGCCAAACAACCATAGAGTTTCAGCGATTCGCGCAAGTTTCCGCATGCACAATTCCACCCAAAAAATCCTCGCCGAATGGCTCGGCACCGCACTGCTGATCTGCACCGTCATCGGTTCCGGCATCATGGCGGAAAAACTCGCCGCCGGAAACGTCGCCATCGCCCTGCTTGGCAACACGCTGGCCACCATCTGCGGCCTCTATTTCCTCATCCAGACCCTCGGCCCGGTGAGCGGCGCCCATTTCAATCCCGCGGTTTCCATCGCCATGTCGCTGCGCGCGGAACTACCGTTAAGCCTCCTCCTCCCTTACATCTTCGCGCAGCTCTTTGGGGGCGTCTGCGGCGCTTGGCTCGCACACCTGATGTTCGAACTGCCCGTGCTCCAGTTCAGCACAAAGATCCGCGCAGGGTCAGGCCAATGGATCGCCGAAGCCGTGGCGACCGCCGGTCTGTTACTGGTAATCCGCCGCGCACCCGCCGGCAAAGCCGCGGGGATCGTCGCCGCATATATCGGAGCCGCCTACTGGTTCACCGCATCGACTTCTTTTGCGAATCCCGCAGCCGCTTTTGCACGAATGTTCTCAGACACCTTTGCAGGCATTGCGCCCGCTTCGGTATCGCCATTCATCGCTTCACAGCTCGCCGGCATGGGTCTCGGCCTTCTGATGAGCCGCCTGCTGGATCCGGCTTCCAGCACGCGTAACGCAACACCCGTTTAGCCTATGCCCTCTCCACTGGATCCCATCTCCGCGAGGCGAGTCGACGTATTGCGCGGCCTCGCGCATCCCTCGAGACTGCTCATCACCGAGGCGCTCATGGACGGGGAAATGTGCGTGTGCGAACTCCGCGAGCTGATCGGCGACGATGTTTCGACTGTCTCGAAGCACCTTTCCATTCTTCGCCAGGCGGGGATCCTCAGATCGGAGAAACGCGGCCTCAATGTGTATTACAGCCTGGCCTGCGACTGTTTTAGCGAATTCCTGAAATGTGTCGATTCGGTGTGCCCATCCAAGCCACCCCGTCCATCTTCCCGCCTTAAAAGAAAAGAAAGAAAACCCTGCTGTTAATCCATGAACATTCAAGAATTCCTATCGACCCTTCAAAGCAACGCCGAACTGGCACTTGCGATCCTATTGCCTGACGGCTCGCAGATTCCCGCGCACTTTCACATCACGGAGGTGGGCCACGTCACTAGACGCTTCATCGACTGCGGCGGCACGCGCCGTGTGCAGGAGTCGTGCCTTCTGCAAACATGGGTGCACGATGACATCGAACACAGGCTCCACGCAGGCAAGCTTGCGGAAATCTTCGCACATGCTGGCGACATCCTTCCCCACCATGAACTGCCCGTGGAAGTCGAACACGAACTCGGCGCTGTCTCGCAGTTCACAGTCGAGGGTGCAGCGACACGCGGCGGCAAGCTGGTGATCGAACTCGGCACCAAACACACCGACTGCCTCGCACGCGGCGTCTGCCTGCCAGACACCTGCGCTCCCAAGCCCGTCCAGCCTGCGCCCGCACAATCCTCCTGCTGTGATCCAAAGTCCGGCTGCTGCTAAACTTCCATGAAACCACTCATTCTCATTCTCTGCACTGGAAACTCATGCCGAAGCCACCTCGCCGAGGGGCTCCTGCGCGCCGCCGCCGGTGATATTCTTGACGTGGCAAGCGCGGGTTCGCGGCCCGCGGGTTACGTACACCCGCTCGCCATCGAAGCGATGCGCGAAATCGGCATCGACATCACCGCGCACCACAGCAAGCACATGAGCGAATTCCTGTCGCGCCAGGTCGAAACCGTCATCACCGTCTGCGGCAACGCGGACCAGGCGTGCCCGATCTTCCCGGGCCAGCTCAACCGCCATCACTGGGGCTTTATTGATCCCGCCCACGCGACAGGCTCTCAAGAGGAGCAACTGCAGGTCTTCCGGCAGGTCCGTGACGAAATCAAACGCGTGTTTAACGCATACGCCTCAGGACGCCGAGACGCGCTAAAACACTGATTCTCCAGCGCAACCCGCAGCGCAATCCCGCGTAATCCGCCGCGTTCCTGGCCGCGGATCCACGTTCGGATCAGAGCGCCTGAGGCAAGGCGCGAACGTTACCGGGCCCTCTCGGCATTCCACACCTTGATATCCTCGAACCAGCCGCTCTTCCCCGCCACACCCAGCTCGATCTTGGACTTCGTCTGATGGCCTATTCCGTCTGATTTCAAATACGCGGCCACTTTTCCATCGATGGAAACCCGCATTTCGTCTCCCACGGTCTCAACCGTGAACAGGTAGGTTTTCCCGGGCTCAAGCTTCGCGGGATAGGTGATGCTGTGCGCTGCGATAATCTTGTCGATCTCAGCCTTGTTGGCCACCGCGTCCTTTTTTAGTTCCACCACGCGGCTGCTTTGCGTTCCCTCCCGCTCGTCGAGGATCGTCACGCCGTTGAGCTTCGCCTGAGCCCGAGCAATGTGCCCGTAGTGCGAGCCGGTGAACTTGCGATCATCAAACTCCACGTCAATCATCGTTGCACCGTCGAAACGAATCTTCGCCTCAATCACGCTGTCCTTCGTTGGAACCTCAAGACCATACACTGCGGCATGCGCCTTCACCTCGGGCTTTCCGTCGGCCGCGGGAATGTTTTGGTCCCGTGTCTGGGTCCCTTTGAGCGCACCGTTTTCAAAAGCGAAAGTGTCCACCACCCGGTGCCAGCGTTTGTCATGCTCCGCACCCTTGAAATCATCGGAGAACAGAAGCTCTTTTTTCACCGCGATCGGCTTCTCGGGAAGCGGTGGCTGTTTCGCAGGATCCAGCGCGTAGGCGGAAACTGCGAGGCACGAGGTGACGAGGAGGATTGCGGATGATTTCATGTTCATGAGGGGCTTCTGTGTTGTTTTGGGGCTCAATGCGCCCCGCTGCAGACGGCCATATCAAGCCGTCCAGCGCTGATGCTGCCATCAGGAGTAATCCCGGGCTACTCGAAATACGTGTCCTCGTGCGCGTAAGGAGGAGCGCAACAGCACAGAAACCGCAGATCCGACTCACCCGTGATCGTGTGCCATGCGCCGGCCGGGATCAAAACTGCGTCCCCGGAGCCCACCTTCCGCGTGACCCCGTCGACCTCCATCACGCCCACTCCCTCGAGGATGAAATAAAACTCCTCAGCAACCCGGTGATAGTGCCGCTGCGTGCAGACACCCGCCCCCACGCAGGCCTCCGCGAGGCTCTGGTTCCGCACCGGCGCGTTCGTTCGGTCCAGAATGCTGCGGATCGTGGAGCCGTCTTTTGTCGTGAAAGGAGCCTGCAGAGCGAGATTTTGGACGGTCATATCGCGCAAATCCTACCTGCAAAAACCATCAAAAACAACGGCCCCTCCGCCGGGAAAATTTAAAGCCACTCCGTAGCGAGCCTGCCGCGGCCGCCCCTCGAGACCGGGATAACTTTCACGCGAGAATTTCATGCACGACCTTCGCGCCCTGCCCGTCAGTGAGCGTGCGATTTCCGCCGTTGCGAATGAACCCGAGCTTCTCGTGATCGAAGCCAAAGCTGTGAAGCAGCGTCGCGTGCCAGTCGTAGTGGTTCACCACATCCTTAACCGCGTGGTGCCCCCATTCATCGGTTTCACCGTACACGCAGCCGCCCTTGAATCCGCCGCCTGCCACCCACTGGCTGAATCCATACGTGTTGTGGTCGCGCCCCCATTTGTCACGGGCCCCGTCGTTCTGAAGCACGGGCAGGCGGCCCATCTCGCCGCCCCAATGCACCACCGTGGAATCCAACAGCCCGCGCTGCTTCAAATCCATCACCAGCGCGGCACTTCCGCGATCCGTCTCCGCGCAGCGCTCCGGGAGCGCCTTGATGATCGACCCGTGGTGATCCCAGCTCTGCCCGTTGTTGAGCACCTGCACAAAACGCACGCCCCGCTCCACAAGCCGGCGCGCAATCAAACATCTGCGCCCGTAATCCGCGCTGACGGGATTATCCAAGCCGTACAGCTTCTTGACATGCTCGGGCTCGCTCTCCACATCGAGGGCCTCCTTTGCCGCGACCTGCATGCGTCCCGCGAGCTCGTAGCTGGCGATGCGCGCCCGAAGGTCGTGTTCACCGGGATACTGCGCGGCATGCTGCTGGTTGAGTGCGTCCAAAAGCTCCATCTGACGCTGCTGCGGTCTTCCGGCGAACTGCGCGGGCGCATCGAGGTTTAAAATGTACGGATACCTCGCCTGCACCAGCGTCCCCTGGTAAGTCGACGGCAGCCAGCCGTTGGTCCAGTGCTGATGCTGGAAGGTGGGCAATCCGGAGGGATGCGCCAGCACCACAAACGCCGGCAGATCGCGCGTCTCGCTCCCGAGCGCGTAAGAAATCCACGAGCCCACCGTCGGCCGCCCCACGGTTCCGCGACCGGTGAGCATCGCAAGCATGCCCTGCAGATGGTTGCTCACACCCGACTTCATCGAGCGGATCAAGGTGATGTCGTCCGCCACCTGCTGCAGACACGGAAGCCACTCGCTCAATTCCATCCCGCACTGCCCCGACTTTGCGAATGTCCACGGACACCCAAAAACCTTCGGCGACGCCTGCGCCACGTTGTCGTACACCACCTGGCCCGGAAACTTCTCGCCATGCCGCTTGTTCAACTCCGGCTTTGGATCAAACAAATCCATCTGCGAAGGTCCGCCCATCATGAAGAGCGAAATCATTGCGCGCGCCCTGCCCGGCGCGGACGGCGCCTTGGGTTTTAGATCAAAACCCTCGCCGCCAAGCAAAGGCTTCACCGGTGCAGCAAGCAATCCCTCCTCGCGCAGGAGCGAGGCGAACGCGAGGCCCCCCAGTCCAAACCCGCTGCTTTGCAGAAAGTGACGCCGGGAACACAGTTGGGAGGGTTGGTTGCTCATTCGGATGCGCGCGTTATTCGAGGTGCAGAAATCGGTTGGAGGCAAGCAGCGCCTGACACAAGGATCCCAGCGCGTCGAGCTGACTGTCCGGCGCGGGCGCATCCTTGGCGGGCGGATGCTTCACAACATACTCGCGCAACTGCTCAGTCTGCTCCGACCATGTCGCCAGAAAACGGTCCTCCTCAGCCGCACCCGGCTGGCGCCCCTGGGTGAGCTCCCACGCCCTGCGCACCTGCGCCCTCGCGTCTCCAGGCCGCTCGCGGCGCAACCGCTCCGCAAGCGCACGCGACACGCGCACCACAAACTCGTCGTTCATCAAAAACAACGCCTGCGGGGCAACCGTCGAAGCCGCGCGCACCTCGCAGTTTGGATCCATGATCGGCAAATCAAACGTGTCCAGCACCGTGACCGGCGTTTTCCGGCGCACCTGCAGGTAAATCGAGCGGCGATTCACCGCGGGAGCGGTGTTGTCCACCTTGGTCACGTCGCCATTCGCATTCAAAATTTCCACACCGGCAACCACGCGTCCTTCGTTCGAACGGGCGATCGAAACGGGCGCTCCGAACAACTCGGGCTGCAAGATCCCAGCCGTTGCAAGCATCGCATCCCGCACGGCTTCGGCGTCCAGCCGCCGGATGCGGAACCGTCCCAGCCACACGTTCTCCGGATCCTTCGCAATCGAATCCGGATGCGCCGACACCTGCCGATACGTGCGGCTAGTCACCATTTCACGGT
>JBILKY010000467.1:0-20425 GCA_044376395.1 Chthoniobacteraceae bacterium
GGGAGCGATCCAAGTGGGCGACAACGCGGCGTTGGGGACCGGGACAGTGACCTTCAGCGCAGGCCGGATCTCGAGCAATTCTGCGACGGCGCGCACGCTGGCAAACGAATTTGCGATGAGCGGGACGTTTGGGTTGGGTGACGCGACCAATAGCGGAACGCTGACCCTGAGCGGGAACGTGGCGTTTGGAGGCGACACGACTTTGACGGTGGCGAGCGCGGCGACGTTGAGCGGAGTGGTGAGCGGAGCCTACAGCCTGACGAAGGCGGGAGTGGACGAGTTGACCTTGAGCGGGGTGAACACCTTCAGTGGATCGACGAACGTGGATGCGGGAATGCTGACGCTGAGCGGCGGCAGTTCGCTCATCAACAGCATGGCGGTGACGGTGTCGGCTGGCGGTACGTTGAAGCTTGCGAGCAGTGAGGAGATCGCGAGCCTTGCTGGAGCTGGCGCAGTGGACCTGCAGGCGAACGTGTTGAGCGTGAGCGGCGGGGTGGACACGACTTACAGCGGGTTGATGAGCGGTGCGGGCAGCCTGGTGAAGACGGGCAGCGCGGTGTTCACGATGACTGGTTCGAACAGCTTCAGCGGCGGGGTGATACTGAGCGACGGGGCGATTCAGGCTGGTGACAACGCGGCGCTTGGGACCGGGACAGTGACTTTTAGCGGCGGCCGGATCTCAAGCGACTCGGTGACGGCACGCACTTTTGCGAACGCGTTTGTGCTGAGCGGGACGCTTGGGTTGGGAGACGCGGCCAGCAACGGTGCGCTGACCTTAAGCGGGAATGTGACGCTGGGGGCAGACACGACATTGACGGTGGCGAGCGCGGCGACGTTGAGTGCAGTGTTGAGCGGTGCGTACGGCCTGACCAAGGCGGGAGCGGATGAGTTGACCTTGAGCGGAGTGAACACCTTCAGCGGAACGACGAACGTGGACGCTGGAATCCTGACGCTGAGCGGCGGCAGCGCGCTGATCAACAGCATGGCTGTGACGGTGTCCTCCGGTGGTACGTTGAAGCTTGCGAGCAGCGAAGAGATCGCGAGTCTCGCTGGAGCTGGCGCAGTGAACCTGCAGGGGAATGTGTTGAGTGTGAGCGGCGGGGTGGACACGACGTACAGCGGGTTGATGAGCGATGCGGGCAGCCTGGTGAAGACCGGCAGCGCAGTGTTCACGATGACTGGTTCGAACAGCTTCAGCGGCGGGGTGACCTTGAGCGAAGGAGCGATCCAGGTGGGCGACAACGCGGCGCTTGGGACCGGGACGGTGACTTTCAGTGCTGGTCGGATCTCGAGCAATTCTGCGACGGCGCGCACGCTGGCAAACGAGTTTGCGATGAGCGGGACGCTTGGGTTGGGCGACGCGACCAATAGCGGAACGCTGACCATGAGCGGGAACGTGGTGCTGGGTGCTGACACGACGCTGACGGTGGCGAGCGCGGCAACGCTGAGCGCAATGGTGAGCGGGGCGTACAGCCTGACGAAGGCGGGAGTGGACGAGTTGACCTTGAGCGGGGTGAACACCTTCAGCGGCTCGACGAATGTGGACGCTGGAATCCTGACGCTGAGCGGTGGAAGCGCGCTCATCAACAGCATGGCGGTGACGGTGTCGGCCGGTGGTACGCTGAAGCTTGCGAGCAGCGAAGAGATCGCGTCGTTGGCTGGGGCTGGAGCAGTGAACCTGCAGGGGAATGTGCTAAGCGTGAGCGGCGCAGTGGACACGACCTACAGCGGCTTGATGAGTGGTGCAGGCAGTTTGGTGAAGACGGGCAGTGCGGTTTTCACGATGATTGGAGCGAACAGCTTCAGCGGCGGAGTGACCTTGAGCGAAGGAACGATCCAAGTGGGCGACAACGCGGCGCTTGGGACCGGGACGGTGACCTTCAGTGAGGGCCGGATCTCGAGCAATTCTGCGACGGCGCGCACGCTGGCAAACGAGTTTGCGATGAGCGGAACGCTGGGCTTGGGAGACGCGACCAATAGCGGAACGCTGACCTTGAGCGGGAACGTGGCGCTGGGCGCGGCAACGACGCTGACGGTGGCGAGCGCGGCGACGTTGAGCGGAGTGGTAAGCGGAGCGTACAGCCTGACGAAGTCAGGAGTGGATGAGTTGACCTTGAGCGGGGTGAACACTTTCAGCGGCTCGACGAACGTGGACGCTGGTGTGCTGACGCTGAGCGGCGGCAGTGCGCTGATCAACAGCATGGCGGTGACGGTGTCGGCTGGTGGTACGTTGAAGCTTGCGAGCGGCGAAGAGATCGCGAGCCTTGCTGGAGCAGGAGCGGTGGACCTGCAGGCGAACGTGCTGAGCGTGAGCGGCGGGGTGGACACGACGTACAGCGGGTTGATGAGCGGCGCAGGCAGCCTGGTGAAGACCGGCAGCGCGGTGTTCACGATGACTGGTTCGAACAGCTTCAGCGGCGGGGTGACCTTGAGCGAAGGAGCGATCCAAGTGGGCGACAACGCAGCGCTGGGGACTGGCACAGTGACCTTCAGCGCAGGTCGGATCTCGAGCAATTCTGCGACGGCGCGGAGTTTGGCGAACGAGTTTGCGATGAGCGGGACGCTTGAGTTGGGAGACGCGACGAATAACGGTGCGCTGACCTTAAGCGGGAATGTGACGCTGGGCGCAGACACGACATTGACGGTGGCGAGCGCGGCGACGTTGAGTGCAGTGTTGAGCGGTGCGTACGGCCTGACCAAGGCGGGAGCGGATGAGTTGACCTTGAGCGGAGTGAACACCTTCAGCGGAACGACGAATGTGGATGCGGGTATCCTGACGCTGAGCGGCGGCAGTGCGCTCATCAACAGCATGGCGGTGACGGTGTCCTCCGGCGGTACGCTGAAGCTTGCGAGCAGCGAAGAGATCGCGAGCCTCGCTGGAGCTGGCGCGGTGGACCTGCAGGCGAACGTGTTGAGCGTGAGCGGCGGGGTGGACACGACGTACAGCGGATTGATGAGCGGCGCAGGCAGCCTGATGAAGACGGGTAGCGCGGTGTTCACGATGACTGGTTCGAACAGCTTCAGCGGCGGGGTGACCTTGAGCGAGGGAGCGATCCAAGTGGGCGACAACGCGGCGTTGGGGACTGGCACAGTGACCTTCAGCGCAGGTCGGATCTCGAGCGACTCTGCGACGGCGCGCAGTTTGGCGAACGAGTTTGCGATGAGCGGGACGCTGGGCTTGGGTGACGCGACGAATAACGGAGCGCTGACCTTGAGCGGGAACGTGGCGCTGGGAGCGGCAACGACGCTTACGGTGGCAAGCGCGGCGACGTTGAGCGGAGTGGTGAGCGGAGCGTACAGCCTGACGAAGGCGGGAGTGGACGAGTTGACCTTGAGCGGAGTGAACACCTTCAGCGGCTCGACGAATGTGGATGCTGGTGTGCTGACGCTGAGTGGCGGCAGCGCGCTCATCAACAGCATGGCGGTGACGGTGTCATCCGGTGGTACGTTGAAGCTTGCAAGCAGCGAAGAGATCGCGAGGCTTGCTGGAGCTGGCGCAGTGAACCTGCAGGGGAATGTGCTGAGCGTGAGCGGCGCGGTGGATACGACTTACAGCGGTGTGATGAGCGGAGCGGGCAGTCTGGTGAAGACCGGTAGCGCGGTGTTCACGATGAGCGGAGCGAACACGTTTAGCGGCGGGGTGACCTTGAGTGACGGAGCGATCCAGGTGGGCGACAATGCGGCGCTGGGGACTGGCACAGTGACCTTCAGTGCGGGCCGGATCTCGAGCGACTCTGCGACGGCGCGCACGCTGGCAAACGAGTTTGTGATGAGTGGAACGCTGGGCTTGGGAGACGCGACCAATAATGGGGCACTGACCTTGAGCGGGAACGTGGCGCTGGGAGCGGCAACGACGCTGACGGTGGCGAGTGCGGCGACGATCAGCGGAGCGGTGAGCGGAGCGTACAGCCTGACGAAGGCTGGAGGTGCTGAGTTGACCTTGACTGGGGTGAACACTTTCAGCGGACCGACCAACGTGGATGGGGGTGTGCTGACATTGAGCGGAGGCAGTGCGCTGAGCAACAGCATGGCGGTGACGGTGTCTGTGGGCGGAACGCTGAAGCTTGCAAGCAGCGAAGAGATCGCGAGCCTGGCTGGAGCTGGAGCAGTGAACCTGCAAGGGAATGAACTCCGCGTGAGCGGTGCGGGGGATACGGTCTTTAGCGGATTGATGAGCGGTGCGGGCAGTCTGGTAAAGACGGGTAGCGCGGTGTTTACGATGACTGGTTCGAACACCTTCAGCGGCGGTGTGACCTTAAACGGGGGAGCGATTCAAGCGGGCGACAATGCGGCGCTTGGCAGCGGGACGGTGACCTTCAGCGGCGGGCGGATCTCGAGCAATGGCGCAACTGCGCGCAGTCTGGTGAACGCATTTGCGATGAGCGGCACGCTTGGTTTGGGAGACGCGACCAACACCGGCACGTTGACCTTGAGTGGTAACGTGGCGCTGTGGGCGGATACGACGCTGACGGTGGCGAGCGCGGCGACGTTGAGTGGAGTGTTGAGCGGTGCCTACAGCTTGACGAAGGCGGGAGCGGCCGGGCTGACATTGAGCGGAGTGAACACCTTCGGCGGACCGACGAGCGTAGACGCTGGAATGCTGACGCTGAGCGGCGGGAGCGCGCTCATCAACAGCATGGCGGTGGCGGTGTCCGCTGGCGGGACTCTTAAGCTTGCAAGCAGCGAGGAGATCGCGTCGCTTGCGGGAGAGGGGGCCGTGTGGTTGGAAGGAAATACATTGACCCTAGGCGGGACGGGTTCGACCACGTACGGAGGTGTGATCAGCGGGTCTGGGATGCTCGTAAAGAACGGCTGGTCAGTCTTGGCTTTGAACGGCGAGAATGCGTTTGAAGGGGGAGTGGATTTGAGTGCCGGCGTGCTTTCGCTTGGGAATAATTCCGCTCTCGGTACGGGATTGGTGACGTTTAGCGGTGGGACGCTTGCCGGCGTGCAAGGCGCGCTGCGCGCCATTGGGAACGAATTCGTGATGAGCGGGATTCTTGGTTTAGGCGAGGCAGTCGATGGCGGCACTTTAACTTTGAGCGGTGGTGTGGCGCTTGCCTCTGAAACCACGCTCAGAGTGCTCAGCCAGGGAACCATCAACGGCGTCATTAGTGGTGCGCACAGCTTCACGAAAGAGGGCGGGGCTGAACTTACGCTCGGTGGAGCGAATGTTTTCAGCGGCAGTTTGATTGTCGGCGAGGGCGTTTTGAAATTGAATGGCGGGGCGGCTGTTGCGGATGCGACGGCGGTACGGGTCAACGATGGAGCCACGCTCCGATTGGGGGAATCAGAGGCGGTTGCGGATTTGTCCGGTGGCGGCGGGGTTGATTTGCAGTCCTATCGCCTCACGTTGAGTGGGGGCGATGTGGGTCGTGTGTTTGCAGGCAGTTTGAGCGGTGCCGGATCCCTGTGGATGACGGGTTCTGGCGAGCAGACGTTGAGCGGAGCGAGCAGTTTCTCCGGTGGTCTTTATGTGCTGGCGGGAACTCTGAGGCTTGGGGTGGACAATGCGCTGCTGTCGAGCGGATCCGTGATTGTGTCAGGCGGTGAACTTGCGCTGGGCACGAGCGTCCAGACTATCGGTGTTTTGCAGTTGACCGGCGGTCTGATCAGCGGAGGAGGCCTGATTGGAAGCAGCTATCAAGTGGAGGCTGGTCGGATTGATGCTGTTTTGGGTGGAAGTCACATTGGTCTCACGAAATCCGGAACGGGAACCGTTGTGCTTGGAGGTTTCAATACCTACACGGGTGAAACGCTGGTGAGGGCGGGTGTGCTCCAGTTGGGTGCAGCGGATCGCTTGGATGACGGCAGCGCGCTGACGCTGGAGGGTGGCACGTTTGATTTGGCCGGGTTCACGGAGAGTGTGTCGTTCTTCACGCTTGGTGGAGGACGCGTCACGGGAGGCACGTTGAATGCGGCGGGTTACATTCTGAACTCTGGAACCGTTGCGACCAGTTTCACCGGAGTGTCAACGGTGTCGAAGCGCACGGATGGGTTGGTTGAGTTGATGAGTGCCAACGATTACACGGGGGGGACGGAGATTCGCGCGGGCACGCTGCGTTTAGGGGGTGATGATCGCCTGCCCGTTACAGGGCGCGTGAATCTGATCGGAGGTTCGTTGGATTTGAACGGTTATTCTCAGTCGGCGGGCGTGGTGACGCTCACGGCGGGAACAATCGCGAACGGGGTGCTTGCTGGTGGAAGTTACCAGTTCCTGTCCGGCGAGGTGAGTGCTGTTCTCGCAGGAGGCGGGGAGTTGGTGAAGACTGGCAGTTTAAGCGTGTCCTTGGGGGGACTGAATACCTACACGGGAGGCACGAGGATTCTTGAGGGTACGCTGCGTTTGGCGCTGGGCGGCGGATTGGCGGATGCCGGTTCGTTGGAGATTAGCGGGGGTGTTTTCGATCTGGGGTCGTTGAGCGAAACTGTCGGTGCGGTGCGCTTGATGGCTGGAGTGATTCAGAACGGGACGTTGCTGGGCAGCGGTTACGCAACATTTGGCGGGACAGTCGACGCCGTTCTGGCGGGTGGGGCTGGGTTGATAAAATCGGGAACAGGAACTGTGACTCTCATGCTTGCGAACAGCTACTCGGGGGGCACGACGGTAAATGACGGCACGCTGCGTCTTGGAGCTTCGGAAAGATTGCTGGATGCCGGTTCGCTCTCGGTTGTTTCAGGACAGTTTGATTTGGGGACTTACACCGAGACGGTTGGAGTGGTGAGGTTGCTGGGCGGGGAGATTAACAATGGCGAATTGTTCGGAAGCGCGTATTTGGTTGAGGCTGGGGCGATCGGAGCGAGGCTCTCTGGTGCTGCAAGCCTTTTGAAGACGGGGACTGGTTTGGTGACTTTGAATGCAGTGAGCCATTACACGGGTGGAACGACTGTGGAGGCCGGGACTCTGGAGATTGGCGGCAGTGAGTTGCTCGCGGGAAGCTCCGCATTGAGTGTGGCGGGCGGTCGTTTGAGTCTTGGGGCCTCGGCTTACACGCAGACGGTTGGTTCGCTGGATTTGACGGGCGGCATGCTCAGTGGCGGGACGATTGTCTCCGGAAGTTTGCGTCTGTGGAGCGGTGTGGTGGACAGCGTGCTTGCGGGTACCAGTGGGTTTAGCAAGCAGGGTGACGGAACGGTGCATTTGAACGCCGCGAGCACGGTGACCGGCACGGTGGATATTCGGGCGGGAGTGCTCCGACTCGGTGGATCAGAGAAGATCGCAGATGCGGCGTCGTTGTGGATGAACGGGGGCACGCTTGATTTGAGTCAATCGGTTGAAACGGTCGGCTTGGTGCGCTTGAGTGCAGGGTCGATTCTTGCGGGCGAGTTGACGGGTTCTTCGTACACAGTCGAGTCTGGTGTGATTCTTGCGGCGTTGCTGGGGTCGGGGTCGTTGACAAAGAGCACGCTGGGGACGGTGACTCTGGGAGGCTCGAACCGGTTGAGCGGTGCGCTGGAGATTCAGGCGGGAAGTCTGGTGATCGTTGGAAATGGAATGCTGAGCTCGGGTTCTGTGAGTGTTTCCGGAGAATCTGCAACGCTTGATCTCGGAATGACCCGTCAGTCGGTTGGCGGGTTTACGTTGGGCGGCGGTACGGTTCAAAACGGAGAGCTCGTGGCCGATGGATACGGGGTGTCCGCTGGTTTGGTTTCTGCGGTATTGGGCGGGTCTGGAGCTCTCACCAAGACCGGGGTTGGCATCGTGGTGCTCGCGGGAACAAATACGTACTCTGGCGGGACCAGGATTGAAGCTGGCACGTTGGAGCTTTCGGTGGACAACGCGCTGCTGAGTTCGGGTAGTATCACTCTTGGCAACGGAGTCTTGAGCCTTGGTGCGACCACTCAGACGACCGGATTGTTCGAATTGAATGGGGGCGAACTGCTTGGTGGCATGCTGCAGAGCAGTGCGTTTGAAGTTCGGAGCGGGACGATTGCGGGGGTTCTTGCTGGATCGGGGGCGTTACTGAAGCTGGGTTCCGGAACGGTGCGCATGACGGTGGGCTCGACATTCATGGGCGGCACGACCGTGAGAGACGGACTTCTCGAATTGGATGGCGCTGGTTTGTTGGGGTCTTCAACGGCGCTGACCATCGAGGGTGGCGAGGTGAAGCTCACTAGTGATGCGTTTGCTCAAACGCTTGGAGATTTGCGTTTAAGCGGCGGCAGCCTGAGCGGCGGGATCGTTGAATCCGGCTTGATTCGTCTGGAGTCGGGAGTGGTAAACAGTGTGCTTGCGGGATCTGGCGGGATGATCAAGAGCACGAGTGGTGTTGTGGCGTTGAATGGAAGCAACACATTCGGTGGAGTGACGCTGGTGCAGGATGGAGTCTTGCGTTTGGGCGCCGGAGAGCGGTTGAGTGATTCAAGCAGTTTGTCTGTGACAGGTGGTGTTTTCGATTTGAGCGGTTTCGTTGAAACGGTGTCAGAAGTCGCACTTGGTGGTGGTTCTTTGAGTGGTGGAACATTGGTTGCCGGTTCGTTTGTTTTGAATGTTTCGGGACAGGCGCTGGTGGACTCGGTGCTGGCTGGATCTGCTGCGTTGATCAAGCACGGGACAGGCCTCGCGGTGATCCAGAAACAGAGCGTTTACACGAATGGCACGGTTGTGAACGAAGGAACGCTGAGGCTCGATGTGAACGATGCGTTGCTGGGAGTGGGTGCGGTGAATCTAAACGGAGGTGAGCTCGTGCTGGGGACGACTTCGCAGCAAATCGGATTGCTGACATTAAACGGGGGATCTCTCGGCGGCGGGACAGTAGTGGCGAGCAACTACGTTTTGCGGGATGGCACGGTGAACAGCGTTCTTGCAGGCACTGGCTCGCTGGTGAAGCAAGGCGCCGGGGTTGCAAGAATTCTGTCTGTAAACACGTATGCTGGAGGAACCACGCTGGAGAATGGTGTCCTCGCCCTTGAACTGGACAACGCGCTCTTTGCTTCCGGCTCGGTTGCGATATCAGGCGGTGAGCTGAGGCTCGGTACGACGACGCAAACCCTGGGATCGCTCACGCTCAGCAGCGGTTTGATCAGTGGCGGAACGATCTTGGGCAGCCGTTACGAGATTCATGAAGGAACCGTCGATGCGGTCCTTGCTGGGAACGATGCCGTGTTGGAGAAGGTGGGGCCCGGGGTGGCGGTGTTGAATCAACGGAACACTTATCTGGGGTCCACTGTGCTGAATGGTGGAGAATTGAGACTTGGATTGTCCGATGCGCTGGCGGTTGCTGGTAGTGTGCAGGTCAATAGCGGCGTGTTGGATTTGGGCGGCAACGCGCAGACCCTTGCAGGGTTTGTTTTGAGTGGCGGTTCGGTAATAAACGGCTCTTTGATTTTGTCGGCTGGATCCTTTGATTTGAATGTGGGGATTGAGGGAAGCTTGGGAGCGGCTTTGAGCGGGACAGCAGGTTTGCTGAAGAGGGGGAGTGGGTTGGTTACGGTTTTCAATCAGAATTTGTACACGGGCGGGACCGAGGTTCGTGGTGGCGTGTTGAGGCTGTCGGTGGACAATGCGCTGGCGGCTTCCGGATCGCTTGTTTTGAGCGGGGGCGAGTTGTCGTTGGGTGCAACCAACCAGCAGGTGGGGTCGGTGGTGTTGTCTTCCGGGATGATTTCGGGAGGCACGTTGGACGGTAGTGTTTATCTGCTGCTCTCGGGTACGGTCGGCTCTCAGTTGATCGGAGCGGGAGAATTGACGAAGGATGGCGGAGGGTTGGTGACGCTTAGCGGGGCGAATGTGTTGAGTGGTGGGATGCGTGTTCTTGACGGAACTTTGGCGCTGGCGGGATTCGGACGACTGAGTGCTGGTACGCTGACGCTCGATGGCTCCGGCGCCTTTGTGGACTTGGGGGCGACGCTGCAGGATGTGTCATTATTGAGACTAACGTCGGGTTCCGTTGGGAACGGGACTTTGAATGCAAGCGGCGGTTACGAGCTTCATGAAGGGGTGGTTGCTGCGATGCTCACGGGGAGCGGGTCGCTTGTGAAGAATGGTGCCGGGCTCGTCATCTTGACTGGAGCAAATGATTATTCCGGCGTGACGGATGTAAATCTGGGCGTTTTGAGGCTCGGGGCGAGTGATGTGCTGTCGGCGATGGCAGGTGGAGTGAATGTGTACGGTGGTTCGCTTGACTTAGGAGGTTACGCTACTGATGCGGGACAATTTACTCTTGCAGGAGGGGCAGTGACTAATGGCACCCTGAATGCGCTTGGCTACGAATTGCGGAGCGGATTGGTTAATGCGTTGCTGATCGGCGGTGGGAGTTTGAATAAGGTGAGCAGCGGCGAGGTGTTTCTGAATGGAGAAATCAGCCTTGCGGGTACCTTGTTTATCCGTGGCGGTTCATTAACGCTCCAAGGTTCGGAACGCATTGGCGATGACACGGTGGTGAGTCTTGAGCCAAGCGGGGTGTTGAATTTAGGTGGTGCAACTGAAACGGTAGGGCGTCTGCGCTTCAATGGAGGTGAGGCAGTGAGCGGCACGATTGTGGCGTCTGTGTACGAGCTGTTCTCGGGCACGGTGGGAATTGCTCTTGGTGGTAGTGGAGCTGTCGAGAAAGTATCAGACGGCGTTGTTGTCTTTGGTGGAAATGGGAGTACGAGCAGCACTTATTCTGGTGGCACAATCGTGAAGGAGGGAACCTTGAGATTGGGCATGTCCAATGCGTTGAACGGTGCTGGAATTATATCGATCGAGGGTGGTTTGTTTGATCTTGACGGGTTTACACAGGATGTTTCCGGGCTCCGATTGAGTGATGGTTCAATTTCTGGCGGGAGTGTGGTTTCGTCTGGAGTTTTCGAATTGCAGAATGGGGTGGTGGGCGCAACGCTTGGAGGGGCAGGGGCGCTTCTAAAGACTGGCTCAGGAACTGTCCGTTTAGATGCGGCAAATCTCTACTTGGGTGGGAGCACGGTATTGGAGGGAATGCTGGAGTTGGCGCAGAGTGGGGCGTTGGGCGTTGATGGAGCGGTTTTTGCAAGAGGGGGTACTTTGCGCCTTGGCGGCGTGGGGCATGTGGTGCATTCGTTGTTACTGGGTGGCTCAGAAAGTTCAGCTAGCGTTGAGCGGGGGACATTCAGTGCAGCAGAGTTAGACCTTGTTTCGGGTGTTGTGGACGCGCGACTCGAGGGCAGTGCGCGGTTGGTGAAGAGCGGGGCCGGATTAGTGGTTCTTCAACAAATCAATGGGTACACGGGGGGGACTTTGATTCACGAGGGGACATTGCAGCTTCATGTGAATGGTGCGTTGACTGCTGGTGGTGATGTTGCGATGTACAGCGGAAATTTGCTCCTGGGTACTACGACCCAACAAGTGGGTGTTCTCTCGCTCTTTGGAGGCACCATCTCGGGAGGGACGGTTGAAGCTCAGTCTTACGAAGTTCGCAGCGGCGTGGTGAGTTCGGTGCTGAGCGGCAGCGCGGGGTTGATCAAGAGCGGTTCCGGCACGGTGAGTCTTTTGGGTGCGAATATCTACAGCGGCAGTACGTCGGTGATCGGCGGTCGCTTGGTGTTGGGTGGAAGCCAGGTGCTGTCGCGCACTGGCGCGCTTCTCGTGGAGGGGGGTGAGCTGGACCTTGGCGGGGCGTTCTGGAACAACGTGGACTTGTTTACTCTCGGGAGTGGGTCGGTTGTGGGTGGAGTTGGAACGGGCGCGCAGATTTCGGCGGATCGTTTTGTGGTGCGCAGCGGCTCGATCTGGGCGACGCTTGCCGGGTCCGGTGGACTGACCAAGGAATCGGATGGCACGGTGTACTTGCTGGGAGCGAACACCTATCTGGGCGCGACCAGCGTGTTGGGCGGCCGACTGGTGCTTGGTGGAAACAACGTGCTCGCGGCGGCGACAACTTTGACGGTTTCCGGAGGAACGCTTGATTTGGGTGGAGCGTTCTCCAACGCGGTTCAGTCCTTGGTGCTGCAGAGCGGTTTGATCGAAAACGGGGTGATCACGGCTGGATCTTTTGTCGCTTCTTCGGGAACAATCGCCTCACGATTGCTTGGCGAGGGAGCGTTGCGGAAGATATCTGATGGGGATCTCACTTTGAGTGGAGTGAATGGTTACACGGGCGGGACTTTTGTGGATGCAGGACGCCTGCTGCTTGCGGGTAGTCAGGTGTTGTTGGATAGCGGGTCTGTGGAAGTGCGTGGAGGCACCTTGAATTTGGGAGGTCATTACGAACACAGCTTCGGAAGTTTGAGGCTGGAGTCCGGCCGGATTGAGGGAGGGACCGTGACTGCCGGATTGATTGAACTCTTCAGTGGCGTTGTTGATGCGGTATTGGCAGGGACGGGATCCATTACAAAGGCGCAGGAGGGGACGGTCGTGCTACAGACCGCCTCGACGCACACGGGTGGGACGCGGATCACTGGAGGCACGCTGCGCCTTGGTGGCGATGAGCGGTTGCTTGACAGCGGGTCGCTTCTGGTTGCAGGTGGCGCGTTCGAGCTTGATGGCTTTGTGGAGTCGGTTGCTGCGGTGACTTTGCTTGGTGGCGAAATTCGGAATGGTTCTTTGAACGCGGCCTCATTCGATTTGCGTGCGGGAACCATTGGCGCATCGCTTGGTGGCTCGGGATCGTTGGTGAAGAGCGGCATTGATACCGTCACGCTTTCTGGAGTGAACCGTCAGCTTGGAGGCACGTTTGTGGAGGAGGGGTCGCTGGTGCTTTCAGTGAGCGGCGCGTTGTCGGAGGCTGGATCGCTGTCGGTGAGTGGAGGAGAGGTTTCGCTTTGGGGCACTGTGCAGCAGGCCACGGCGGTGAGTTTGTTTGGAGGGAAGATTTCAGGGGGATCGTTGCGCGCTGGGAGCTTCGAGCTCAGGGGCGGCGAGGTAAGTGCAAGCCTCCTCGGTGATGCATCGTTGGTTAAGACCGGTACTGGTCTGGTAGTTTTGAGCGGTGCGAATACGTATACTGGCGAGACTTTTGTGGAGCAGGGGACCTTGAGGCTCGAAGGGGTTGGGGTGCAGACGGTCTCGAGCGGAAGCATTACGATTGGCGGCGGCCGTCTCGAGATCGGAGCGGGAGGCGGGGTGGGCGGGCAAATCAATGACAGTGCCGCGGTGCGTCTCGACAGTGGGGTGTTTACGTTTGCGCCCGGAGTGGTTGGAGCGAGCGAAACAATCGGTACGCTGCGCGTCGTTGGTGGCGAGTTGATTACCGGTGCGAACACCTTGATCGGCAGTGGCAGCACGATTCGAATCGAGGGGGGATCGACGACAGTCAGCGCGGGTGGGCGTTTGGGCGATCACCACTGGGTGCTCAGCGGCGGAACCAATGTGATTGCGCTCGGGGGTACGATGGAGGTGAGAGGGTTGCAGGGTTCTGGCGCGACGGGTTTGGAATTGATTGGCAATGGCAGCAGTTTGCTGACGATCGAGGCTGGTGGGAAATTGGCGCTTGGGAATGACATCATCGTTGAAGCCAATGCGGGCTCGGCTGTTATTTCCAGCACGGGCACTGGATTGAGCGCGGGTCAGCTTGATTTGACCGGGGGAACGCGCACGGTGACGGTGCATGCGGGCAGTGCGGCGAGCGGATTGGTTCTTTCTGTTTCTGTGGCGAACGGGGGTCTGGTGAAGGCTGGTGCGGGCAGCCTTGTTTTGAATGGAGTGAACAATTTCAGCAGCTCTGTTTGGCTGCGCGAAGGCGTGCTGGAACTTGGAGCAATCGGGGCGTTGAAGGGCGCCGCTGAGACTGGGTTGTTGTTTGAAGGGGGCACGCTCAGGTTTGGGACGGGAGCGATCGATGATATTTCCGGTTCGATTGGGGCGATTGCAGCGGGGCAGTTTGCTAAGATTGACACCAACGGGCAGAGCGTGAGTTTTGGTGAGGGGCTCTCGGGTGCGGGCGGTCTTTTGAAGTTGGGCGAGGGGAGTTTGGTGCTCGCCGGGGCTTCAGTGCTTGGATCCGGAGCGATTGTTGAGGGTGGAACGCTGGAGCTTGCGATGAGCGACGTGTTGGCCGGTGATTCTCAGATTCTGGTGCGCGGCGGGTTGCTGGAGTTGGGTGGCACCATTCAGAGGACTGGATTGGTCACGTTGGAGACCGGCGAGATCCGCGGGGGTACCATTGAAGTGTCGCGTCTGGAGCTTGGGTCCGGTGTGATTTCTTCCTTGTTGAATGGCACGGGAACGATTCGCAAGAGTGGCGACGGGACCGTGTTGTTGAGTGGTTCCGGCGCGTTTGGCGGTATCACGGAAATTTTGGGGGGCACGTTGGAGCTTGGAGTGAGTGGGGTGGTCGGTGGAACTGTGAACATCAGTGGGGCGCGTTTGGAGTTGGGAGCGACCAGTCAGAGTTTTGAAAAAGTTGTACTGAGTTCGGGTTCGTTGATTGGAGGCACAGTGAGTGGAAGTGTGGAGGCCTGGAGCGGGTTGGTGGGGTCCGTCATTTCGGGGAGTGGCTCATTTGTGAAGGAGGGTGTTGGCAGGGTTGAGTTGCTCAGTGCGTTGACGAATTCGGGGGGTGTGCTGGTCAAGGACGGAACACTGGAACTGGGTGCCACTGCGGGGATCACGGGGACAGTGACGGTTTCAGGTGGACAATTGGCGCTTGGCAATACGACTCAGGCGGTGCAGGGCTTGGTGCTTGATGGAGGTGCGATCGGAGGCGGGACGATCCACGGTGCGTTGTTTGATTTGCGCTCGGGTGTGATGAATGCCGTGTTGGCGGGGACCGGGGCGCTTGTGAAGAGCGGCACGGGTGAAGTTACGATCGCCGGGCCCAACACCTACACAGGAGGCACCACTTTGTGGGATGGCGTCTTGAGTTTGTCTGGCGGTGGAGTGCTGGGGAGTGGTGGTTCTTTGACTGTATTTGGTGGCGCGTTGAATCTAGGTTTGACGACTCAGGCGGTGGGTGACGTGTTATTACTTCAAGGAAGCATTGGGGGCGGAAGCCTGGAGGTGGCCAATATGGTGGTGGAAGCTGGGACAATTAGTGCATCTGTGACCGGGACTGGCAGCCTCATCAAGCAAGGGGCTGGCGAGGTATTGATCTCTGGTGTGGTTTCGCAGGCTGGTGGCACTGAGATTCTTGGTGGATCTTTGACATTAGGTGGAGCGAACCTGCTCTCCGGTGCGGGCTCGCTGTTTGTTTCAGGTGGTCAGTTGAATTTGGGTGGATTCACCAATTCGGTTGGAATGGTTCACTTGGTGGACGGTTCCATTCTGAACGGTACCTTGAGTGGTGCAGGGTTTTTGCTGGAGTCGGGTACTGTGTCTGCTGTTCTGGAAGGATCGGGTGGGATGATCAAGCGCACGGAAGGCAGGCTTTTGTTGAGCGCGGTAGCCCAGTACACGGGAGAAACTGTGATCGAGGGCGGTGTGCTCGAGTTGGGTGTGGAGAATGCGCTGAGCTCGGGCGATGTGCGCATCAATGGTGGTGAACTCGTAATGGGCTCGACGGTGCAGTACGTGGCGAAGCTCCGGTTGTCTGGTGGCTCGATTTCAGGCGGTTCTATGACAGTGGGGCTCCTCGCGCTTGAAGCTGGGTCGCTATATTCGTCGATGAATGGTTCGGGCAGTTTGCTGAAGACGGGCACTGGCACTGTGTACTTGATGGTGGCCAATGGTTTTACGGGTGGCACTGTTGTTGAACAGGGCACGCTGCGATTCGGATTGGATCACGCTTTGTTTGCAGGTGGGCGGGTCGAGGTGTCAGGTGGGGAGCTTGCGTTGGGTGTGACCACGCAAAGGATGGGCGCAGTTCATTTGAGCGGGGGGTTGATTTCTGGTGGAACAGTCGTAGGGGATTCGTATGTTACGACCGCTGGGACCGTCAGCAGTTTGCTCGCGGGCACGGCGGCATTGGTCAAGGAGGGACCCGGAACACTGCAGTTCAAGGGTGCAGCGAGTTACACCGGAGGCACCACGGTTCGAGGCGGAGTTCTTGAGCTTGAAGGCAGTCAGTTGCTCGCAAGGGGGGGGGCACTCACGATTGTTGGCGGGGAGGTGAGATTGTCTCGGGATGAGCATCGCCAGGACTTCTCTGCGCTTAATTTGTCAGGAGGTAGTTTGCGCGGCGGTACATTCAGCGCGGGATCACTTGTTTTGGAGTCGGGATTCGTGGAGAGCGTGTTGGCTGGATCCAACGGCATGACGAAGACAACGGCAGGTGTTGTGACGCTTAGTGGCAGCAGCACGCTCACTGGAATTATCAATTTGCAAAACGGGGTGCTGCGTTTGGGTGCCGCCGAGCGGATTGCGGACGCGGGTTCGCTTTGGATTTCCGGCGGGACTTTGGATCTCAACGGGCATAGCGAGGCCATTGGGCTGGTAAGACTCTCGGGCGGAAGTATCAGCGGTGGGGGATTGCTTGGAGGTTCTTTCGGAATTCAAATCGGGTCGTTGAATGCGGGTCAGGCTCCTCTAGTGTCGACGCTTGTGCCAGGCACTTTGGAGTTGGCAGTCAACAACGCGTTCTCAGGGGATCAGGCGCTGAGTGTTGTGGGCGGCAAGCTAAACCTCTTAAGAACGGTGCAGAAGATTGGGAAATTTTCCATGAATGGAGGAGTGTTGTCCGGAGGAACAATTGAAGCGCAGGAGTACAAGCTAAACGCTGGTTCGGTGAGCACTGTGCTCTCGGGTACGAGTAGCCTGATGAAGCATGGCGCAGGGACAGTGAGAATTGATGTGGCGACGAGGCATACAGGGGGGACTGTGGTGCATGACGGATCACTTGTTCTTGGAGTTGCGGATGCTTTGGTGGGGGACAAACGCGTTGAGGTTGCAGGCGGCGCGTTGGTTTTGGAGGGTGTGCCGTTATCGGTGGGCAGCTTGAAGCTGAGTGGCGGTGCGATTTTGGGTGGCACCCTTGTTTCAACTCGCGTGGATCCGGGCAGTCTTGCCCCGGCGGTGTTTGATTTTGTGAATGGCCGCGTGACCTCAGCTTTGAGCGGGTCTGGGAAGTTGCTGATTAGTGGTGGAACGGTTGTGTATGCGCCTCAAGTTGAGAGTCCGGGTTTTGGAGGGAGAATTGAGATCGCAGAAAATGCGACTTTGCAGCTGGGAGATGAAACTTTGCGAAGCGGGACGTTTACGGCGCTGCTTGGAGGATCTGCGCGGGGCGTGGTGGGGAGTCCTGGGGTGATTCAGAATGACGGTGTCCTCGCCTTCAAATTCAGGCCCGGAGTGAAGCTCGAACTACCGAACGTGATCATGGGTAAAGGCGCGACGGAGTATCTTTCCATCGACGGGGTGGTTGGATACTCGGTGAAGTTTACGGGTCGGAATTTCAGCACAGGCGGGCTGCTGTTCCGTTCTGGGGTGGAGTTTGATTTAAGTGATGACAAGGCTTTCGGTGTGACCATCGATGAGAACGGGCAGGAGGTAGGCAGTTCAGCTCCGGTGAATTTTAATGGAGGCAGCTTGAAGGTTTCCGGGGATGTTTCGATTCCGTCGACGCGGACGTTAAGTCTGGGATCGCTGGGCGGCGTAATGAATCTCGCAGGAAAGCTTTCGGTTGCGGGCAGAATCGTTGGGGCGGGATCGTTGACAGTCAACGGGACCGGAGCGTTGGTGATCCAGAATGCGGGGAATAGCTACACAGGAGGCACCAAGATTAAGGGTGGATTGCTGCGCTTGGAAGATGGAAACATCGGCTCCGGTTCGTTGTTTCTTGGCGGGGCAGCAAAGCTGGAAGCGAGCATCACGAATGCGATTGTGGAGTTGCCCGGGTCCATTTCGGGCTCTGGTGCAATCAGCAAGAGCGGCTCGGGTGTGTTGCGGATCACTTCCGCGAATGAGGGGTACACGGGGGAAATCAGTGTGCAGGCTGGGACTCTTCAGTTGAGCTCAAGCAACGGCAATGTGGGTGGGCTTGGGAACGCTTCCAGTGTGGTGAACAATGCGGCGATTCAGGTGGCTGGTTCGGGGAATTTTGTAATCCAAAAGCCGATCACCGGTATTGGGATGCTGGTAATTGGAGACGGCGCGGCACCCGCGGGAGAGCGCCCGGTGGTGACTTTGTCGGCCAAAAACGAATTTACGGGCGACACAAAGGTTAACGGAGGCGTGTTGAATTTGAGTGGGAGCGCGAGTCTGTCTTCAAAAAAAGTGGAGGTGGCAAGCGCGGGTAGCGTTCTTAAGCTCGATGGTGGCGCGAGTTTGGATGTTGCGGAGTTGAAGTTGCAGGCAGGAGGGGTGCTCGATGTGACGGCTTTTGGCGGTGCGGCGGGGAATGTGTTTACGGTTGGAGCTGGCAAGACGATCGGAGGGAATGGTGGAGTGGTGAAAGGCAGTATCGCACTTGGTGCCGGTTCGAATTTGGCGCCTGGGAATTCGCCTGGGACATTGAATGTTGTTTCCGGGACGTACGAGGCGCGGTTCGGATCGTTATACACAGCAGATTTTGACCAAAGTACCGGTGCGTTCGACCAGATCAGAGGGCAGGCCCTGCTCGCTGGAGGCACGTTACGGGCTAATGCTTTAACCCGAGTGATTCGATCGGGGTCGTATGCGGTTGTGAGTCCCGGTAGCAGCAGCGCCGGTGTGAATGGCGTTTATTCAATCGTGGACGCTGATTTCTTCACACAATGGGCATCCGAAGAGATTAAGCAGCTTTATATCGCGGGTGGTTCCGGCATGACCGCGGTGCTAAAGGCCCGGGCAGTTTACACGCCTAATTCGGTTGTGATGGCTGTCGAACGCAAACCCTACGCCTCTTTTGGGATTGGCGTGAATGCGGCGGAGTTCGGCGATTATTTGGACCGAGCCGCGGAATCCGCGGGCGGATTGCTTGAACCGTTGTTGCGCTTGGATGTGATGCATTCAGATGCGGAGGTGGCGCAGGCGATCCGCGGTGCGGGTGTTTCGCAGTACGCGAATCTTCTGACGGTCAGTCGCCGCAGGATGCTGGATTTGTCGCTTGGTGTGGGGGCGCGCTTGGATTTGCTCGGACTGGCGGGGGCCCGCGACGGGGGTGTTGATACGAATGTGGGCACCGGTAAAGAGGGATGGAGCTTGTGGACAAGCACGGTGGTCTCACTCCTTAACCGGGATGCGCAGCAGTCTCAGGGGTTTGGCGGATACAATGTAAACGGCCAGAGTTCGGTGATGGGAGTGGAGCGTCCCTTCGGCGCGCTTCGGATTGGGTTCATTGGGAGCACTGGGACGACCACTTCGAACTTCTCGGCGCCGTACGCGCGCATCTCAAGTGACTCCTGGCATCTCGGCGGCTACGCAAGCCTGCCTGTGGCGCCTTTCTACGCGGATGTGGCCTTCATTTATGGCCATGTAGACAACGATGCCACGCGCAATATTGAGTTTCCTGGGAGCAGCGCGAGCGCTCGCGCCCAGTTCCGGTCGCAGGAGTATGTGTTCCGGATCGGTGGCGGGTACCAGATCATGCCTTCGGGGAGCATGTGGGAGCTCACGCCCACGGAGCATTTGCAATATGTCGGCGCGATGCAGGCGGGTTTTGACGAGCGCGCGGGAGGACCACTCGGTGCCCGATTACAAAAAGGCAAGCAGGCCGCGCTCATCAACGAGGTGGGGATGACGGTGGGGCGCC
Source organism: Chthoniobacteraceae bacterium (assembly GCA_044376395.1). Lineage (GTDB taxonomy): Bacteria > Verrucomicrobiota > Verrucomicrobiia > Chthoniobacterales > Chthoniobacteraceae > Chth-196. Next base: position 19,503 of record JBILKY010000467.1, read on the forward strand.
GTTGGGTGGTTGCAAGGGTGCCGGTCGCCGTCCGGTTGCAGGGCAGCTGGCTGCATGACTTTGTCGGGGATGATTCCGTGCGGGCCTCCTTGTTGTCGGCTTCGAGCGATGCGGGTTCTTTCCGCGTCCTGAGCGCAGGCGGAGACAAGAACGCGTTTCGTTTAAACGGTTCGCTGGAAATCGCGTTCACGCAGCGGATTTCCCTGCGCCTCACCGCCGAGCGCGAGATCCGCAGGAGCAGCAGCAGGAGCTACTTCAACGTGACGATTGGACTCGAGTTTTAGAGCGAGCGGGCCGGCGGTTCGGAGTTGAGTTTGAAAATCGATCCGGCGGGCCACCCGCAGCCGGGGCAATTCATTGCCGGCTGCCTCGTGGTGGCGCGGGCTGTCTCAGGCTAGTTTTTGTCAGCAGCAGGCGCCTCTTTTTCCTCTTGCTCTGCAGCCCTCGCGCGCGAAGCGGACTGTTCACGGTCAATCTTTTCGATCCAACCGCGCTGCCTTGCATCTTCGTCTACCGCCTTTTGTTCCTCATGGTGGTTAAACCAGAGCACCACACCCATGAACGCCATCGCCGCCACGGCTCCGTACAAGGCGATCGTGGAGAATCCGCCTGCCATCGATTTGCGGGAGGTGGAGGCGATGAGTATTTCGGATTCGATCCAGGATTTCCGCTTGAGAAAGCCTTTTCTAATTCGAGGACTGTGCGCGTATTTCTCCGCGTATTGCGATGCGAGAGTAATGGCCCTGGGTTTGTCGCGCAGCGCGATGGTGTTGATTTCAGCCAGATGTTTGTTGAGAAGCGCGTCGAGTTCGCGGCAGACCGCCTCAACATCCAGATCCGACCAGTTGCGTTGGGTGATCTGGGACTGGGACGCCTCGGCCTGGGCGAGTTTGCCGGCCTTTAGTTCCGCGAGCGCCTTGTCG
>JBILKY010000186.1:0-7283 GCA_044376395.1 Chthoniobacteraceae bacterium
GCATGGAAAGCAGCTCGGAGAAAGTGTTTTTGTCATCGGGTTGGGAAAAATCCATGTCGCCCTCCGGATCAGGGTCGTGTCCGATGGCATGCGGCAGCTGTTTGAGGATCAAAATCAGGCCGATGGCTGCGAGCAGGCCTTTGATGACGCTGGATGGGAAGAAGGCAGCAATGGAGCCCATTCCAATCAGGCCAAATCCGATTTGGATGACGCCGGAAACGAGAACGGCTGTTAAAAAGTTCTCGAAGGAACCCAGGTTCGCGAGCTCGGCTACCAAGACTGCGGTCAAGCTCGGGGATGGTCCGCTCACACTCAGTGGCGATCCGCTGAGCGCCCCCACCACAAGGCCCCCAACGACCCCGGCAAGAATGCCCGAAAGCAAGGGAGCCCCGGAAGCGTTCGCCAGACCAAGCCCGAGCGGCAGGGCTACGAGGGAAAGAATAAAGGCCGCCACGAGGTCAGCCGGCAGCGTTTTGAAGGGAAATGAGTGTCTCACGGGAGGTAACGAGGGTGGGTTTAGCTGAAATTCTTGCGTGAGTGGGGTGAACAGGCCTTCGCCTCCGAGACAACCTTAAGGCAGAACTTGCGCGTTGATGTTTCGTGTCAACATCGCAAGGCATCATCCGAAAGAGAATTAGAATCCCTTTCTCTGGTGGTGCGTCTCCGCCGCAACGTAGTGCAAGTTTCATGCCCAAGACAGCATCCTGTTCCCCTCATGACTCCACCTTTTAAAAAAGCGGATGACTTATTCGCGCATGGAGGATGCACGCTGGGCCGCATTCGGGACCGGCTCCTGCTGGGCAGCATTAAAATGCGCGGCAATCTGCTCCGGGCTCAGTGGAAAGTTATAAACGGCGATCTCATCAATCCGGCCCTCCAGGCCATCGGCACCGTCGTGTTTGCCACCAAAAAATACTGTCTGAACTGGCTGTGGCGCGTCAGTAGCGTTGGGCTTGAAGATCTCCATCTTGCCATCGACGTAAACTTTGACGGCGCCTTTGTCGCGTGTCATCACGACATGGTGCCAGCGCCGTGCTGAAAGCACCGTGGATCCGTACAGGGCGTCACCCGCCATGCCGCTGCTGCTCAGTAAAATTCGCCCTGCTTGGAGGCCCCCACCCGCGCCCGCAATTCCAAGATGCTCGCCACCGGCCTCTGGGCCTCCAAGCTGTCTCCTCGAAAACAGCCAGCCCGCGACAGGTCTTAGCGTCTGCTGCAGGCCGTTCCACACCCAGAATTCCACCGTGTAATCTTTGCCAAGACTTTGCAGCGACACCTTCATTCGACCTCCCGCGAAATGTACGGCTCGGTTCGTGCCCGATTGCTGGAATGCGGAGTGAAGTTCGGGCGGTTCCGAAACCGCACCTCCGGACCGTTGCGCACCTGGAAGTCCGAACACAACGCCATCCTCAAAAACGGCTTTGTGGATGCTAAAGGGTTCGCGCGGCACCGGACCGCTTAAATCATTCAGACGCCAGAAAGCCTGCGGCGTGTCGCGAAGGACCGCATCTTGATAGCGGCTGGGCGGATCGGCGGATGGTCTGCGGGGGCGTCCGGTGACGGACTCCAGAAGCTTGAGGACGGACTCCACGATTTTTGGTTCGGCTGCGACCTCGAGGGACGCGGTGCGCGCCAGCCACGTGGTGTAGCCGCCGAGCGGATGCTGTTCGGGGGGGGGGGCGTAGCCTTCGCTGCCATTGGCGAGTCCGATGTGAAACGTCACCTCTGCCGGGCTTTCCGCCTTGAGTTTCAGCCCGGTGATGGCAAATGCCTCAATCGGCAGTGCCGTGATGCAGAGTCCGCCGATGCGCAGCGCTTGAAGTTTGATCTCTCTTTCGGGCTCAGCGGCCACAAACAATTGTTCCCTTGCGTAAACTTGCTGTGTGGTCCTCGGGGGCCGCAAACCGAGTGAAGACGCGATGGTCTCCGCCCAAGACAAGCGTGCGGCGTCCGGCATTCGCCGTTGCAAGGTCAACTTTGATTCAGCCATGTGAATCGGGACGTGCGAGTGGTGAGGGATGTTGCGCGAGGCTTGGGCTACGATCTGGATGAGCTTCTGCGCGTAATCCCGGGGCTTCTCTTGCCTTTGCTGGCTGTAGTCCATCCAGTGGGCGTCGCCGCTGGTGCCCTGCGCCATGATGCCCACAAACTGCTTTGAATCGACGCCGAGGGCGCGGCCTAGGCCGGACGCGAATTCGCCAAAATAGTCGGCGGATAACGGCGCGGCACCGAGGTAGTGCATCGAGAAACTGGCCAGAAGCGCCATCGGCGAGCCTGCGCGCGTCTCGATGGACAGGATGCCTACCTCGGGGTCGACCGGGCCGCTTGGTGAAATCACATGAGGATTGTTGTAGCCGGGATGCATGTTTGCGCGCGCGGTTCGTTCCCCGAACGGATCCATCTGCGGATGTTCAGCGTCGAAAATCCATCGTCTGCACTGCGTGAAACCCCAAGCCGGCGCCGCACCCCAGCCGATGCGCGCAGGCTCCAAACGTTCGTTTGCGCGTTGGATGGCCTCGGCGATTTTTCGCGTGAGAAACCACGCGTATGTCCAGTCCACCTCCGTACCGAGGCACCCCATGACTGATGGTGCCGAGTGCGTGTGGGTCGCGGAAATCAGCATCCGATTGGTCGGAATGCCTGTGTTTTTGCAGGCGATATCTTTTGCCTCGTCCAGCAATTCCCTGCCGATGGTGAGCGAGTCGACGACGCAAATCGCGAATCGACTTGTGCCGCTTTCGAGCACGATTGCTCGTGCGTGCAGGCGATCCGTCACCTTGCTTGTTTCCCTGCCAAGGATCTCGCCATTGACAATGACAGGAAAGTTTTCGGGTGTGATATCGATGGCGAAAGCACCGGCATGCACCTCCGGAACGGCTGCGGGCCGGGCCGGCTCTGCGGTTGGCATTCCAAAGCAATCAAGGATTCCCAAGACGAGCACCTGCAGAGTCAGGCAAGCGGCTTTCGTGAAATGGCGAAAATTTGCGCGGAGAGTCGCGACGTTGTCGGCGGTGAGTAAGTCGAGAGGCCGTGAACGCATACCATTTAAGAATCGTTTGTCGGCGCTGCGTTAAGTGCCGGCTCTGGATCATGCGCTGCCTGGTTGCGTTGTTTGCTCTCGGCGCGTTACCGGTTTCAGAGACGCGCAAGAACACACCGTTTGTGGTTCGAAAAAATGAGCCGAGTCTCGACGCATTCCCTGAGTCTCGGAGTCAAGCGCCTCCAGACCTTTTTATCGGGATGCGAATGGGTAGAGCCTTCGTCACCGTCAGGGCCTCGGCGCGTTGGGATCCATTGTTTTCGGTTTCGAGAGCGACGAAGGTGTTGAAGTGGAAGTCGCCGTTGAGATCGGGCTCGCTGGCGCGGTTCTTACGCTTGGTGCAGGCGTCATGGTCTGACGTTGTGGGCTCGGCTGGGGTTGGGGCGATGTGCCACCGAGCGAGACGCTCGATTGGAGGGGAGCAGTGGTGTTCGAGCGTGCTGGCGGGAAAGCGGAAGTGGAATTTCCGGGTAACTGGGTCGGGAAAACCTGCCGCGAGGTCCCCGTGGTTCCTTGTGGAATGCCGGCGGACTGCGGCAGGGCAGGTTGTATTTGCCGGGTGGAGGAACTCGTATTGCTTTGCGGATTCAGGCTGTTTGTTCCGAAGGGCGAGGGATTCACCGCGGGGCGGCTGGTCTCGGTTCGCGGTGTCTGCGTATGAAGTGTTTGGAGCGGTTGTTGCGAGGGCTGGGGTGCGAGACTGGTTCGTGTGGGTTGCTGCGCCTGGGGTGCAGCGCTTGTAGCGCTACGTGTGGATATCACTGTCTGAGCGGGCACAGCTGTCTGACGCCCGATCTCGGTGGTCGCGGTGATCTGCGTGAAGGGCTGGGTTGTCTGGGTCGATTTTTGTGAAGGTCTGCTGTTGGTTGAGCTAGTGACCGGCGCGGGTGTGGTCGTTGTCGGTCGGCTCTGAGGGTTGGCGGGTGCGGGCGGAGGGATGTTTGCCCCCGCGGGCAAGGCCGGATTCTTGATCGTGACCGGAGCGATCGGGGTTGCAGTCTTCGGTGATTCGATGGGATTTTGCGCGGTATTGGGGGCCGGTGCGGGAACCGCAGTACTGATGGGTTTCACGGCGGCGGATGTTGGCGTCTGCGCGGGCGTCTGCAGATTTGGCAATGGCGCGGAAGACGGTGTTTGGCTCGCGGGATGAGGCGCAGGTTTGGTTGTGCCGTCAGCGGCGGCGGTGCTCGGTTTCGGGAGAGAGGATGCGGTTGCCGTGGGTTGCGGAGGCTGTATCGAGGGAACTCCCGTTGCGGGCGGAGGAGCGGTCGGGGTCGAGTGAGCGGGTTTTTGTGCGGTTTGCGCGGGGGGGACAAAGGAGTTTCCTGCGAATGGATCGCGCAGCGCAGGGTTGGATTTGATGGTCCTCACCGCAGGTGCGGCTTCGAGCGAGCCAGTCGACAAGCCGCCTGTGAGCGAGCCGGAGGTCGAAAGTGAGCCGGAGGTGGAGAGCGAACCTGCGGGAGCAGTCTGAGATCTGCTGCCCAAGGACGGGTTTGACGGCTGCCTGCCCAGGGGCGCAGTGAATGCGGGAAAGGCGGGAATGGCTGGGGTGTTCGAAGGCGTGTTCGAAGTTGAGGCAGCGGGATCCGGCGCAGAGGATGGCTTTGTGTGGAGAGGCGTTTTGGAATGCTGCTCATTCGCGAGAAGCGAGCGTTTTTCCTGATTTGAGACCGGCCGCGGCGCCTGGCGGATTTCATTCAGAATAACCGCGCCCCCCGCCGGCACCTGGGTTTTCGCGGTGAGCGAGGTGCGTTGTTTGTCCCACTCCTGGCTGACGTATGTTGAGATGTTGCTCACCTCCTGACGGTCCCCGGACCAGCCCCGCGTGGTCTGGCGTTGGACTTGGATGGGGGCTGCGGCGAAGTGATGCGGCTGCGGTTTGCAAACCCGTGTTGGCGCCGGCAGGAACAGGCAGTCCCGCGCGATGAACCCCGCGAAACCGAGACCCGATCCGTAGGATACAAACACATTGATGCTGGGCTCGCGAACCACGCGGAGGACTGGCACCGGTTGCACGCAATGGCTGGTAATCCACACATAGCTCGGCCCAGCGCAGAAAACGGTTTCCTCGCGCACCGTGATGTGCGTCACGTTGCGCGTGGTGACAAAGACCTCGGGATTGTAGTGCACCGGAAAAACCACCTCGCGCATTTGAGGAGACCCGAAGTCCTCGACCCTGCAGAACCGGTAGTAACCCGGGCCGATGTCGCTTTGGACGTCGACCCAAGAGCCGACGCCGCGCTTTGCATTCCACGGCACCTCGGGAGGAAGCGGCGCCCAGCCTACGTATTTGTCGCCGGTGCGCCACGAAACCCAAGCGGGCCCCCAGTCTTGTCCGGGAACCCAGCACCAGCCTTCACTGGTCATCAGCCAGCGGCCGTAGTGGAAAACGATGCTGCCGAAAGGCTCGCGGCTTACCCAAGTCCACCCCGCGTCGGTATACGCCCAGTAGCCTTCCGTGTACGGCGCCCAGTGCTGCTCCACGTCGGGGCTCCAGCAGGTCCCGTAGCCTGCCACTTCGAGCCAGCGGCCGTAGGGCGCGAGTGCCGCGGAGAACTCGCCGAAATCCGCCTCAGCGCCGAGGCCGCGGATGCTTCCGATGTTCGGCGTGCTCGCGGCATGGAGAATCGGGGAACCGCCCCCGAGCATCACAAGCCATGCAACCGAAAAGATGACCGCCAACGCCTGGTTCGTTCGCATAAGAGGGAGATTCCTATGTTCGCGGTGCTGTTGCGAACACACATCCAAAATATAGCTCAGGGTTTCCTAGTGACCACTTGAAATTCAATGGATTTCCCACAACAACTGTGCACATGCCGCTTCCCGCGGCTCTCTCCTTCCCCCCTCAAAAACCTCATCCCGCCATCCCGATGAAAACCATCCCCTTTCTTGCTGCCTTCTCGTTTTTCGCCGCCGTAACGGCGCCGGCCGTGTTCGGCGCCTCCAAACCGAACGTGGTCTTCATTGCCATCGACGATCAGAACGACTGGATCGGCCATATGGGCGGGCATCCGCTCGCGAAAACTCCCAACATGGACCGGCTGGCCGCGCGCGGCACGACCTTCCTCAACGCCCATTGCAACGCGCCCCTCTGCAATCCCTCCCGCACAAGCCTGCTGCTCGGTCTGCGGCCCACCACCACGGGCGTGTACGGTCTCTCGCCTTCGTTCCGCGCATTGCCCGAGTGGAAGAACCGCGTTTCCCTTCCGCAGCATTTCGCGGCGAACGGGTACCGCACCCTCTCGAATGGCAAAATATTCCACCACGGCGCCGGCGGGGAAAAACGGAAGGGCGCGCCGGGTTCCGAGCAGGTTGAGCCCGAGTTTCAGGTGCTGGGCAAAGTCGCCGGTGTGGGCGTCAGACCGCCCGCGAAGCTGATCGGCCCCACCCCCATGGGCAATCATCCTGCGATGGACTGGGGCGTCTTCCCGCACAAGGACGAAGACAAGGGGGACTACCAGCTCGCCTCTTGGGCCATCGAGCAGATCCAGAACGCTGATCGGGAGAAGCCCTTCTTTCTAGCGGCGGGTTTTTTTCTGCCGCACGTGCCGTGTTACGCGACGCAGCAGTGGTTTGATCTGTATCCTGACGACGACAGCGTGCTGCCGAAAATCCGGCCGGACGACCGGGGCGACACGCCGCGTTTCTCGTGGTACCTGCATTGGAACCTGCCCGAGCCGCGGTTCGGCTGGCTGCAGGAAAACAACGAGTGGCGCAACCTTGTCCGCAGCTACCTCGCTTGCACGAGTTTTGTGGATGCGCAGGTGGGCCGGATCCTTGACGCGCTTTCGAAAGCCGGGCTCGCGGAAAACACAGTCGTTGTCATATGGGGGGATCATGGTTGGCATTTGGGCGAGAAGGGGCTGACGGGCAAGAACACGCTCTGGGAGCGGGCGACCCGTGTGCCCTTGATTTTTGCCGGCCCCGGGGTCAGCGCGGGCGGGCGGTGCGGGCAGCCCGCCGAATTGCTCGATATTTACCCCACCTTGAACGAGCTTTGCGGCTTGAGCACGGTGGCGGATCTGGAGGGGTTGAGCCTGGTGCCGCAGCTCAAGAAGGCGGAGACCAAGCGGGAGCGTCCCGCGCTCACCAGCCACAATCAGGGAAACCACGCGGTCCGCAGTGAGCGCTGGCGCTACATCCGGTACGCGGACCGGACCGAGGAGCTTTACGACATGCATGCCGACCCTTCGGAATGGACAAACTTGATCGGCAGACCGGGGATGGAGGAAGTCGTCGC
>JBILKY010000187.1:0-7232 GCA_044376395.1 Chthoniobacteraceae bacterium
TGCTAACATCCGTCCCGGGGCCGATGTTGATCATTCGAGGAGCATCCGCTCTACCCATAAGCTCAACTGCCAACTCCGCCGCATCGTCGACATGCATGAACTCCCGCCGCGCCTGTCCAGTACCCCAGACCACTACGCTTGAATCCCCCGCATCCCGCGCATCCACAAACCGTCGAACCAGCGCCGAAAGGACATGCGCCGACTCGAAATCAAAGTGGTCGTTCGTCCCGTATAAGTTACAGGGCACAACAGTGACGGACTCGAACCCATACTGACGGTGGTAATATTCAAGCAGCTTTAAGCCAGAGACCTTCGCCAGAGCATATCCTTCGTTGGTCGGCTCAAAGGATCCCTGCAGCAGATAATCCTCGCGCATCGGCTGAGGACAAAGCCTCGGATACATGCAGGAACTCCCAAAAAAACACATTTTTTTTATACCGCTATCATAAGCTGAACGCATGACGTTCAACTGTATACGTAAGTTCTGCTCAAGAAACTCAGCAGGATACATCTTGTTCGCCATGATGCCACCAACCCGGGCTGCTGAAAAAAAAACAAACTCGGGCTTTGTCTTAGAAAAAAGCGTCTCGACCGCATTTCCATCCGTGAGATCCGTGTCGCTTCGATCCGTCTCAAGCACATTCAAAAAACCCAACCCACGCAATACTCTGGAAATTGCCGAGCCAACCATTCCTTTCCTTCCGACAAGTAAAATCCTTGAACAAATATCGGTCACTTCGATGATATTTAAGTGCGATGAGATTTGGACTCCACTCTTAAGATACTCAAATCAAGCTGCGGAAGAAATCTCTGATTCTAACATTAGAGAGAGGTGTGGAAGCTATGCAATGGCAAAAATGAGACAGCCCCTCGGGGGGGCTTGTGCCGGCAGCCCGAACCATTCGGGAAATGCGTCGAGATCTCGAGAGATGCAATCCGCCATGCTGGCTATTTTATGCGATTTAGTCATCCATGCTGTGGCGCCCCTTGGCGGCCGCGCAATCCTTCTGAAGTGCTTCGGCAAAACTGGTATCGGACCACGTTGCGCGGGCAGGAAAGCGTCGCTCCAAGCAGCGACACGCAACGTCGGCGCCAATCCTACGGCCTAGAGTACGAGGAGGGCGAGCGGTTGAGCATGGCACCCGCTCATTATTTTGGGGAAGTCACCAAGCATAAAAAAGGTCATGTCCCCACTCCCCGCGAGTTGGGGTTAGAGTGGCGCCCGCGCCTGCCCCGTTGACTCAAAAGTAAGTGACACCGGAGAGAGTCCGGAGCGGTGGAGTCGTTGACTCAGAAGTCATGACACCAGGCAGTATCCGAAATTTTGTGTGTGGATCGGATTTAGGATCGGGTTTACTTAGGTTCACTTTTTGGAATCAGCGATCTGATTCCAAAAATCTCGAACCAAATTGGATGGCAAATTGGCTGATTGCATCCCTCAACGTAATCGGTGGATTCTTCCATTTCCGAGTGATGTTTTTCAAGGCTAGGTAAATCAATTTTGTTGCTGCTTCATCGCTCGGAAAATCGACCTTATTTTTCAACACCTTCCTGATCTGCATGTTCAGGCCTTCGATCGCATTAATGGTGTAAATGATCTTTCAAATTTCAGGATTGAAGCTAAAAAACGAAATCACCTCTCCAATCCCAACGATAAACGCTTCGCCGCGCGATATCACATTAAGGCACACCGAGGTGACGTGTCGTGGCTGTCATTTTTATTTTGCGGTTCATCTCGCTGACTCCGGCGAGCATGTCATGTGCCCCTTGCAGTGTGCACAGTAGTGCCGAAGATCACCCGTTTTCATCCAGTGCTCCACCGCGGACTCACAGTCCTCGCATACCATAACCTCTTTCCGCGAATACCGCGTCAACTTGCCAAACGGCTCTCCACGCGAAACCCATGTTGTCCGGCATTTGTCACACATCACCGCTCCCGCACTTGTTCGACCAACCGAATGCGGCTCATGCACTCCAACGCATCCGGCCAACCCCAAGTACAACACACTACATCCCAACACCACGCGGACCGCTGGAAAGGAGAATTTACCAGTCACCACCGTAGTCAACACGCCAACAAACTGTTTAAGTATTTTTGCTTTCATAACTGCTTATTTTGTTTTTTGACTCCCCCGCCTCGACGCCGGGAACACCGCCTATCGGCCCAACTGCTGTCCTTTTGAGCACCCACGAAACCAACAACCAAACCGACAATCAAACCCCGCCCCCGCCAAAATCACTTTCAGTCCGCGTATGCGGGCTACACCAGACCTCACAACTACCTTCGCTCTAGGTGAGGGTTTGGTTTGAAAAATTTGCCTCGTTGAACTTCAGCCACGCGAATAACTGGTCATTGACCAAAAAAAAAACATCCGCACAACCGCCACGAGGAGCTCCAACTCCCCATGAACACTTACAGACAAAGTGAACAGCGCCATATGATCCGGATTGTGATCTGGACTTAAGAACCCAACGCGGGTCACGTTAAAAAACAGCGAATCAGTCTGCCTCACGGGATTCCGGCAGCGGATTCCAACGGACTGACCGCTCCTATAGCAAACTGAAGGGATTCACCCGGTTCTCCAGCGGCAAAGAAACTCGCCTCCCCCCGAGCCGATGCGACTCAAACACCGAGGCGATCATTTCAATAATTGTCGTCGCCTCCCCCACTCCGCATAACGGGTCACGACCGTTCCGGATCGACTCAAGCAGATCCCGCGCAGGCAGCCCGTGCCCAGCCACAAGCTGCTTGATATCCTTCAACGGCTCTACGACTCCAAGGCCACCGCTTGTTAACGGCACCCAAGGTGTTGCTTCCAGGGTCGGGTTGAATGGATTGCCCTTTCGCACATGGATCATCGGCTCCACGTCCATCCGCAAATCCACGACCGCCTCGCTGCAAATCAATTGAACTCCGAAGCCAGACGTTTTCTGGCCGTTGTTTTTTACCGAGTCGAAAAACAACGGAACACCGCTCTCCAACTCGAAGCGAGCGTGCACTTCGGTTCCAGCCATCAGACCGATTCCCTCCTCCCCCTCCTTCACATGCTTGCGTTCCACAAGCTGTCCGTCTTGAAACACTCCAGCAGAACATGCCACCGGTTTTCCTCCCAGAAAGGCCGCGAGGTTTAACACGTGCGATCCCAGCACCCAAAGATCCAGCGCCCCGCCCCGAGCGTCCTCCTTGCCGCGACACCGGATTTCCACCAGCTTGCCGAAGTTTCCGTCGGACAGCATCCCTTTTAAAACAGGCAAAGCGGGGTGATATCTGTTGCGGTGCGCGACAGCCAAACGCATACCTGTTCGCCCACACGCTGCAACCAACTCATCGGCCTCGCGAAGGTCGCGCACAAAGGGTTTTTCCATGTACACCCCGCGCACACCCGCCTGTGCCGCAGCAAGACTCATCTCGAAGTGTTGATCCACATGGCGCGGGCCGATAGCAACGATCTCGGGCTTAACCTCCGAAAGCATCCGACGGTAATCCTCGTACGGCTTTGCCTGCGGATACCGCGAAACATCGACACCCTTCGCTCCAGCCCCCGCGTCGCAAATGGCGACCACTTGGACACCATCTACATTCGCCCACATTGAATCGAGACCGTGCCCGAAATTCCCACGCCCAGTGTGACCAATCACGGCAACCTTGAAAGATCCCGCGTGGGCAGCGGCCGCCGTTACGTTTGGGAGCGGCAAGCATTCCAGAAAGGATACAGCCGATAGGGAGCGTAGAAACTCTTTCCTGTTCATAGAGGGGGCGTGATGGTTTGACTCTTGCGCAAAGCGGCCGCGCAGCCCCGCAATTGCAACCGACAACGGAAGCGACTCCAAGCTTGAACTCGACCGAAGACTCTTCACCCTCCTCAAAACCAACACCTCCAATGGAAAACACCACGGATCCCATCGAACTTAAAACGCGCGAATTGTGCGCAGCCATCGTTTCCCAGCCCGGTTTTCCCGAGCTTTTCAAAAAAGTCGAGCGCTACCTCGGCGACCTTGGCGCCCAGTACCAACTCAACCAACTCACGCAGCTCACTGATCTTCTCCAGCAACGTCAGTCCATGGGTTCGGAGATTTCCGAGGAGGAAATCGGCAATTACGAGGGCACCCGAAACGCGATCCTAAAATCCGATACGATTCGTGAATTCATCGAGGCGCAGGAGCTGATCCAAAAAACGCAGCATCAAATCATGCGCCTTGTCACGAAAACCTTCGAGGTGGGACGCGTCCCTACCGAAGAGGATTTCTACGAAGAAATGTGTAACGCCACCTGTGGCACTCACAACTGAGCAGTCGTCGCGCTCCCGAGTCGAACCTACGACTCGCCGCAAACGGCTGGCAGAAAGCAGCCGCTTCAAGCGCCGTAAAAGTCCGCTATTTTTGAAACCACGTACTCCTGCTGGGCGTCCGTGAGTTCCGGGAAGATCGGGAGCGCAATTGTTTCGAGCGCCGCACGCTCGGATTCCGGAAAATCACCTCTTCGGTATCCGAGAGAAAGGAAGCATTCCTGAAGATGCAGCGGAAGTGGGTAATAAACCTCCGACCCAATCCCTGCCCCCTTCAAAAAAGCCCGCAAATCGTCACGTCGAGGTGCGCGCACGATGAATTGATTGTAGATGTGGTGGTTCTTGAGACCTGAATCACTCCACGGCTCACGCGGGAGTTTGAGCAGTTGGTCGAGCCCACTCCGCGCAAACGCGCTTCGATAGAAAGACGCCTTTTCGCGACGCCCAGCACCCCAGGCATCAAGGTGCGGAAGCTTCACGTTAAGCACAGCGGCCTGAATCGCATCCAACCGGAAATTTCCACCGACCGCGTGATGGTAATAACGCGGCTCCATCCCGTGATTGCGCAACGACCGAATCTTCTCCGCGAGCTTCGGATCGCGGCATGTCACCATTCCAGCATCGCCGAATGCGCCGAGATTTTTGGTGGGATAGAAAGAATACCAACCCGCCTCCGCAATAGCGCCAGCCCCTCCCATCGGGTGGGATGCGCCGAGCGCCTGGGCCGCGTCCTCAAGCACCGGTACCCCGTGCTCCGCCGCGAGCGCGGTGATGCGCGCCATGTCCGCGCAACACCCGTACAAATGCACGGGGATGATCGCCTTCACGTTCGGCGTCTGCCGCAAAACTGCTGCCAGCGAGTCGGGGCAGATGTTGAACGTCACGGGATCGATGTCCGCGAAAACAATCCGCGCCCCAAGCCTGGCAACACAACCTGCGGTGGCAAAAAACGTGTACGGCGTAGTGACCACCGCGTCCCCCGGACCAATCCCGAGGGCCATCATCAAAACCAGTTGCGCATCAGTTCCGGATGAAACGCCGATCGCATGCGCCGCGCCCGAGTACCCACAGACGCTGCGCTCAAGCTTTTCGACCTGCGGCCCCAGAACAAGCGTTTGGGAATCCGCAACCTGTTCGATTTGCCTCATGATCTCCGCTTTGAGCGGAGCGTACTGGAGCCTGAGGTCTAGGAGCGGAACCTGCATCTTGAAAAGTACCTCGATTCAATCAAATCCGGCTACAATTGCGCACAACGTCCAGTCACCGCACACACCCAGCAATCATTCCGTCCCTGGACAGAAATAATGTGCCGTGCATTGTACGGTCACTTACCGCGCGGCAGACTGCTTACAGGCCGCTTCCAGCCTCGAGTTTCTTCGTGCCCTTGTAGATCACGTCCTTGTACGTCTGGCCGCTCGGAATCATCGGTAACACATGCTCCGTGTACGGAACCATCACATCGAGCACATACGCCTCCTTGGAGTCGAGCATGCGCTGCATGGCCGCCCGCAGATCTTTTTTATGGATCACGCGCTCACAAGGCACCCCGAATCCTTCGCACATTTTGACGTAATCAGGGTAAATCCGGTTCAAGTCGGACGGATCGCCAAGGAACGTGTGGCCGCGGTTGGAGTTGTAAAAGCGGTCTTCCCACTGCACCACCATCCCCAACCACTGATTGTTCAGGATCAGCGCTTTGGCAGCGATCTTTTCGATGTGCGAAAGTGCCAACTCCTGCACGTTCATCAGGAACGAGCCGTCACCGTCGATATCGATGACCTCCTTTTCCGGACACGCCACCTTCGCGCCGATCGCCGCGGGATACCCGAACCCCATTGCACCCAGTCCGGCCGAGGTGATGAATGAACGCGGGTTGTTGAACTTGTAGTACTGCCCCGCCCACATCTGATGCTGTCCCACGCCGGTGGTGATGATCGCGTCCCCCTTTGTGAGCTCCCACAGCAACTCAATCGCGTACTGCGGCTGGATGACATCGGGCGTGTCCTCGTACTGGAACGGAAACTCGTCGCGCCATGCCGCGATCTGGCGGTACCAGTCCGGGAATGCCGTGAAAGCGATCAGATCCTTCTGGTCCACCACTTTTTTCCCAGCCGAATCCAGCATCTGGTTCAATCGACCCAGCGCGTACTTCACATCGCTGAGAATCGGCAAGCGCACCGGCTTGTTCTTATTGATCTCCGATTCGTCAATTTCAATATGAACAATCGTTCCGTGCTTCGCAAACTCCGACAGCTTTCCTGTCACTCGGTCATCGAAACGGACACCAACGGCGATCAATAGATCCGCCTCATTCACCGCGTTGTTCGCGTACACAGTGCCGTGCATCCCAAGCCAACGCAGCGAGAGCGGATGCGTTTCCGGGAAACAACCAATCCCCATCAACGTGGAAGCCACCGGGATCTGGGTGCGCAGCGCGAACTCCTTCAGCTCCGCGGAAGCTTCCCCCGAAATCACCCCACCGCCAACGTAAAGCATCGGGCGCTTGGAGCGCGCGATCAGTTGCACCAGTTCCTGCAGATCAGCGTCGTCGGCTTTGCGGACGGGATCGTATCCGCGCAGGTTCACTTTTTCGGAAAACACGAGCCGTCCCATCGCCTGCTGGATGTTCTTGGGGATATCGATCAACACCGGACCCGGGCGCCCCGTCTGCGCGATGTGGAAAGCCTCTTTCACAATCCTCGGGATGTCCTGCACGTTCATCACCAGATAATTGTGCTTCACCACCTGCGCCGTCACCGAGAACACGTCGGTCTCCTGAAACGCGCCTTTTCCGATCATGTGCTGGGGCACCTGCCCCGTGATCGCCACCATCGGAATCGAGTCCAAGTAGGCGTCCGCGATGCAAGTCACCAGGTTGGTCGCGCCAGGTCCGGAAGTCGCCATGACAACGCCGGCCTTCCCGGTCGCGCGGGCATAACCTTCCGC
>JBILKY010000188.1:0-7193 GCA_044376395.1 Chthoniobacteraceae bacterium
CCGGGCAAATCGCGGATGCGGCCGCTCAGAATGTGCAGTCCGTAAAACCATGTCCCATCCACGCACTGGTGCCAGCCGTGGGGATCTTCGATGGTGGTGAATTCGTAGGCACGGGCTGGTTCAAATTTAATCCCCGCACGGCGCTCCACTTCAGCGCGGAACCACTCGATCCCGCGATCCTCGATTGTGTACTTCAAGCGCGCGTGCTTGCGGTTGGTGCGATCGCCGTGATCGCGTTGAGTGGTGAGAACCGCTTCGCCCACGATGTTCACCTTGTCAGGCGTGATGAAGCCCAGCACATCGGCCAAACGTGGATAAGTCTCCGCGTTCCCGTGGCTCATGCCAAGGCCTCCCCCAACCGTCACATTGTACCCCGCCAAACGGTCACCTTCGACAATTGCGATATATCCCAGGTCCTGCGAAAAAACGTCCACATCATTCGAGGGAGGCAGCACGAATCCGGTTTTGAATTTACGCGGCAAATACGTTGCGCCGTACATTGTTTCGCGCTCCGGCTCGCCACCTGCGACCATTTCTTCATCGAGCCAGATCTCGTGGTAGGCGCGGGTCTTGGGCAGCGAATAGTCGCTCCATGCGCGCGCATCGTCATAAACACGCTGCAGCAGCTCGCTGCGCTCGGGGTTGGGCGGCGCCATCACGTTGCGGTTCACGTCGCCGCAAGCCGCGATCGAATCCAACAACACACTGTGCATGCGCTGCACGAGCGGTTTGACGTTGCCCTTGAGAATCCCGTGAAACTGGAATGTCTGGCGCGTCGTGAGACGCAGCGATGGAGATGCCACCTCTCCCGCAAGTTTGTCCAACACCAGCCACTGTTGCGGAGTCGCTTTCCCCCCGGGCAGACGCACCCGCAGCATGAAGGAAAACGCCTTCTCTTTGCCCTCTTTCTTCAGAGCGTTCCGTTGGTCGCGATCATCCTGAAGGTACAGGCCGTGGAACTTAGTGAGCTGGCTGTTATCCTCTGAAATCGCACCCGTGGAGGAATCCGTCAGCTCCTGCGCGATACTGCCGCGCAGAAAATTTGAGAGCGTCTTGATGTTCTCGTTGGCGCTCAGTGGTTTGACACCATTGGATTCGGAGGTCATACGGCTGGTTTTTAGGAATAAGGTTGGTCCAAGCCGCATGGAATTGCGGCTCGGACCGAAAACTATGCGCCAAGGCTCCCGCCAGTTCAAGCGGATCGCCAGTTCGCGGGTAGAAAGCGCGATGCAAGCCGCTGCTTGAAAAGCGTTTCACCGCCGACAAAACGCTCAGGATGCCGCCGGCCGCGATTTCCCCAGCGACTCCACGTGGTACGGGGCCTAAAACGCCCCGATCACTAGAGAAGCGTTGTGCCCGCCGAACCCAAAGCTATTGTTCAGCGCGACTTTCACCGGCCGTTCCTGCGCGGTGAGTGCGGTGAAGTTCAAGTCGCACTCCTCCTCGGGATCCTCAAGGTTGATGGTCGGAGGCACCACGCCCGTCCGAATGCTCATGGCGCAGGCCACGCTTTCGACTACGCCAGCCGCGCCGAGCAGGTGGCCGGTCATGGATTTGGTGGAGGAAATCGCCAGTTTTTTGGCGTGCTCGCCGAAAACCGCCTTGATTGCACGAACCTCGCAGAGATCGCCGACGGGAGTGGAAGTGCCGTGGGCATTGACGTAGTCCACCGCTTCGACATTCAGGCCCGCCTTGGCCAGCGCCATCCGCATGCAACGCTGCGCACCCTCTCCGTTCGGCAGCGGTGAAGTCATGTGATACGCGTCCGCGGTGAGCCCGTATCCGAGCAATTCACAGTAAATGCGGGCACCACGTGCCTTGGCATGCTCGAGTTCTTCAAGCACCAGAACGCCGGCGCCTTCGCCCATGACAAAGCCGTCGCGCCCCTTGTCAAAGGGCCTTGAGGCGCGCGTAGGCTCGTCATTGCGGGTGGAAAGCGCCTTCATGGCGCCGAATCCCCCCAGGCCAAGCGGCACGACTGCAGCCTCCGAACCGCCGGCGAGGAAAGCCTCCGCGTCACCATCCCGAATCATGCGCCAGGCCTCGCCAATCGCGTGAGCCGAAGTCGCGCAGGCTGATACGGGGGCGAAGTTTGGCCCCTGAAGCCCATACTCCATCGACACCAACCCGCTCGCCATGTTCGAGATCATCATCGGGATCATGAAAGGCGAGATACGACCAGGCCCCTTGGTGATCAAATTTGTGTGCTGGTCTTCCAGCGATTTGAGCCCGCCGATTCCCGAACCGATCATCACGCCGAAACGCTCAGGGTTGCCGGGAGCGCCTTCAAGTCCGGCATCAGCCATCGCCAGCTTCGATGCGGCCATCGCCAGTTGCGCGTAGCGGTCCGCGCGGCGCGAGTCCTTCGGCACCTTGAACCACTGGGCCGGATCGAACCCGGCCACTTCACCCGCGATTTGGCAGTCGTAGCCGGTGATATCGAAAAGGGTCACGCGCCCGATCCCGCTTTGACCGGCGGTCAGATTTTTCCAAAAAGTGTCGAGGTCGGTCCCAACCGGACTCATCACTCCCATTCCTGTTACAACAACTCGGCGCGCAGAACTCATAATTGGATCTCAAAACAACGAAACTCCGTTTGGACGCGTGCCGATGCAAACCCAAAAGTGGAAGTTGCGCCCCTAGAGGCATAAAAATCGCCGGATCGCGCCCGAAACCGTCTCAGGATTAGACTCCGAACTCCAACCGTGGCAAGCTCCCGCCCCCGCCATGCCCAAAGTCTTCATCAAAACCTACGGCTGCCAGATGAACGAGCGCGACTCCGAGCAAGTCGCGCGCGACCTGCTGTCCCGCGGGTATGAACTCGTCGAAAGCGAGAAGTCCGCGGATGTCGTATTGCTTAACACTTGCAGCGTCCGCGACATGGCCGAGCAGAAAGCCCTCGGAAAAATGGGCATGCTGGCCAAGCTGCGCCAGAACAAGCCGGAGATGGTGTTTGGCTTCCTCGGATGCATGGCTCAAAGCCGCGGAGCGGAGCTTGTGCGCGACATCGAGCACGTGGATCTGGTCGTCGGCACCCAAAAGTTCCACAAGGTAGCGGATTACGTCGACCAACTCGTCCAACACCGCCAGCGATCAAGAGAGCGGCTCATGGACGACCAACGCCTCTCCATTGTCGACGTGGAGGAGGAACCCGGCTCGCAAGAGACCATCCGCGAACATGTGCTCGAGGAAAACCAAGCAACCGCCTTCGTCTCGATCATGCAGGGGTGCAACATGCGCTGCACTTTTTGCATTGTTCCAAGCACACGCGGCTCGGAACGCTCGCGCGCCATCCCCGAAATCGTCGATGAGGTCCGAACGCTCGTCGAAAAGGGCGTCCGCGAAGTGACCCTGCTCGGGCAGATCGTGAACCTTTACGGCCGCCACGAGTTCGAAAAGGCCGGAGGCCTCAGTCCATTCGTGCAACTGCTGGAGGCTGTTCATGCAGTCGACGGGCTGGAACGGCTCCGTTTCACTTCGCCGCACCCCATCGGATTCAAGGTTGATTTGATCGAGGCTTTCACGCGCCTTCCAAAGCTCATGCCACACGTGCACCTGCCCATGCAGTCCGCCTCGGACAGGATCCTCAAGAAAATGCACCGCGGCTACACGGCCGAGAAATTTTTCACCCTCACGGAGTCGATCCGAAAAACGCGCGAAGACATCGCCGTCACTACCGATGTCATCGTCGGATTCCCCGGTGAAACCGAGGAAGATTACGCGGCGACGCGCGAGATGGTGAAGCGTGTGGAATTTGACAATGCGTTCATCTTCCGCTACTCGCCCCGGCGCGACACGCCCGCCGCAACCATGGAAGAGCAGCTTCCTGAATCGGTGAAAGAGGAGCGCAACCAGGATTTGCTCGGCGTGCTGAATGAAATCGTTGCCCGCAAAAACGAGCAGTTGGTTGGGAAAAACGTGCAAGTTCTCTGCGAAGGCGTGAGCAAAACCAACGAACAGCGGCTTTCAGGGCGCACCCCGCAGAACAAGATCGTGGTGTTCGAGGGAAGCCGTCGGCATCACGGACAATTGCTGGATGTCCGGGTGACTCGTTCGAGCGGGTTCACCTTGTACGGTGACGCAGCAATTCTGTAGCCACACGGGCCCGGCGCATGCGATGCGGGGCCGCTCTTTACAACACACTTTTTCACGACCGCCCCATGCGCCAATACCACGACCTGCTCAGGCTTGTTCTTGAAAGCGGCCACGAAAAAGCCGACCGCACCGGCACCGGCACGCTCTCCGTCTTTGGCGCGCAAGCGCGGTTTGACCTTTCAAAGGGGTTCCCGCTGCTCACCACCAAAAAACTGCACCTTAAAAGCATCATCCACGAGCTCCTCTGGTTCCTGCGGGGAGACACCAACGTACGCTCACTCCAAGAAGTCGGTGTTACGATCTGGGATGAGTGGGCCGATTCGGAAGGCAACCTTGGCCGCGTGTATGGCGCGCAGTGGACCGACTGGCGTTCGCCCGACGGCAAGTCGATCAACCAGATCAGCGACGCCATCGCACGCATCCGTCGCGATCCCGACAGCCGCAGACACCTTGTGTGTGCGTGGAATCCGGGCGAAATCCACATGATGGCTCTGCCTCCCTGCCACACGCTGTTCCAGTTCTACGTGGCTGGCGGAAAACTAAGCTGCCAACTCTACCAGCGCAGCGCGGATCTTTTCCTCGGTGTGCCTTTCAACATCGCGTCTTATGCACTGCTCACGATGATGGTCGCGCAGGTGTGCGATCTGATGCCCGGCGACTTTGTGCATACATTCGGCGACCTGCACCTGTATTCCAATCATCTCGAGCAGGCGCGCCTGCAGCTCTCCCGCGAACCCCGCGCTCTCCCTGTGATGCGAATCAATCCAACGGTCCGTGAAATCACAGACTTCAAGTTCGAGGATTTTACCTTGGAGGGCTACGACCCGCATCCTGCCATCAAGGCGCCGATCGCAGTCTGACCCGCGGCTCTTCACAGCACATGAAAGCTATTGCTGCGATGGCCAAGAACCGCGTGATTGGTGCGGATGGGAAAATTCCTTGGCATCTTCCCGAGGACTTCCGCTGGTTCAAGCGAGCGACCATGGGCGGTGTCGTGGTGATGGGCCGCAAAACCTATGAAAGCCTGGGCAAACCCCTTCCGGGCCGCGAGAATGTGGTCCTCTCGCGGTCTGCGGAAATCCCCGGAGTGCGGATGATCCGCAGCATGGATGAACTGCTTGGTGCGTCGTTTGGGGACCGCACAGTGTGGATCATCGGAGGAAGCAATTTATATGAGCAGGCTTTGCCGTTCTGTTCCGATCTTTACCTCAGCTTGGTGAATCTTGAACCCGAGGGTGACGCGCTTTTCCCGGTGTTTGAATCCTTGTTTGAGTTCAAAGAGATCATCGAAACGCACCCGGCATTTGAAGTGCAGCACCACACGAGGCGGACAGCGCAGTAAAAACGCGCTCACCCACAGCCCGCCCACCTTCGGGCGCGCTTTGGAGCAGGCTTGCGCCTCCGCCCGGATTTTTCACTGCACGACAAATTGTGGCGGGCGCGGCGCATCCTTTTCAGGAAACAGCGGCAGCAGCATTTGCTTGCGAACAGGTGGAACAAGCGTAGAGACGCCGAGGCCAAGCAGCCTCAACGGACCCGTCACCAGCCGGTGTGTTGCGAGCAAATGGCAGGCGATCCGGTACAGCTCCCGCGAAGTGGTGACAGGCTCGTCGAGGCGCAGTTGGCGCGTGAGCGTCGTGAAGTCGCTGTACCGCACTTTGACTTGCACCGTCATAGCCCCCACTTGGTGCTCGTCCAGAGACGACCGGACATCCTCGGCGAGGGCATGCAACACTTCCCGCAGTTCTGCGCGACTGTCTGTGTCGTTGAGAAACGTATGCTCGGAGCTGATGCTTTTACGCTCCCTCTCCAACTCAATCTCACGATCATCCTCACCAAACGCGCGGCATTTCAGACTCGCGGCAAATGAACCGACCAGCTCTTCCAACCGCAAGCTTGTGTCCTGAATATCACTAATCTTCCAAAGGCCACGCGATTCCAGCGCGGTCGCCGTTACCGGCCCAACGCCGTGAATGCTCCGAACCGAGAGTGGCCGCAAGAACTCCACTTTCCGGCTGTCTTCGATCAGGGTGAGCCCGTTTGGTTTTTCAAAATCACTGCCGAGCTTCGCGAGAAACTTGTTTGATGCGACTCCGATGCTCGCGGTGAGACCGCGCTCGTCCAAGATCCGTGCCTTGATGTCGCGCGCGAGCGGAATTGCGCGCTGCAACGCTGCATCGCCGCTTTCACAGCGTTCGCTAACCCGAGTTCCGCATGCGGAACTCGGGCTAATGAAGCTCAGATCGAGGTATGCCTCGTCGACCGAGACTTGTTCGATGAGCGGCGTGTAGCTCTCGAAAATGCGCATGATCTGGTTTGATTCGGCACGGTAAACAGACATCCGCGGCCGCACAAACACGGCTTCCGGACACAGCTTGAAGGCGGTGCGCGACGGCATCGCGGAACGCACCTTGAATCGACGCGCCTCGTAACTGGCGGCGCAGACCACCCCGCGCTGATCGGGCGGCGAACCCACCACCAGCGGCCTGCCACGGTACTCCGGATTGTCGCGCTGCTCGATCGACGCGAAGAACGCGTCCATGTCCACGTGCAAAATGACCCGATATCGCGCAGGCGCGCGGCCCTGCGGAATAGCGGGCGTGGATTGCTCCTGGGACATCAAAGAGCAATCCGCTACTGTTTGACGGCGGCAGCCGGCTTGGCTTTTTCGTCCATCCAGCGGAGCAGGTCCGCCGTTTCATTCCGTACCGAAGCGCCCTCCATCGGCACGTCAACGCCTGCCGCCCACAGGATTCCGTTCACCACCAGCTTTCGCTGCCCCTCGACACCCCAGTTCCGATGCAGGTCGCATCCGGTGAACCCAAAGCTTCTGCCGCCCGAGGGCCGCTCATACGCCCACCCGATGACCTCCGCCCGGCCGATATTCGCCTTTGCATCCGCCGTGGACCGGTTTTTGTCCGGGACCATTCCCGATGCAACGGGGACTGCGCCTTTTCGGAAATGAAGATTAAAAAGCCAGCCGTCCAACGGCGCGGCGAAAGACGTGACGCCCCGAGTCACCGCGTGCGAGGGAAATTCGTTGAACTCCATATCCCAATGTCCTCTTGAGCCGATGTCAGGCTGCCACACCGCGCCGA
>JBILKY010000189.1:0-7186 GCA_044376395.1 Chthoniobacteraceae bacterium
ATCGCGCACGCCGATGATTTCCCTTTCGCTCATCATCACCAACGAATATGCGCCATGGATTTTGCGGAGCGCGGCGAAGACGCCATCCGGTTCCGCGGGTTGCGCGAGGAGATGTAGAATCACCTCGCTATCGACGGTGGTTTGAAAAATCGAGCCACGCTCCTCAAGGTCTTCCCTGAGGGGGGCAGCGTTGACAAGGTTCCCATTATGCGCAATCGCGATCTGACCCCGCGCGGTGTTGACCACAAAGGGTTGAGCGTTCACGAGGTTGCTCGAGCCCGTTGTTGAGTAGCGAACGTGGCCTACGGCCCGAGTGCCCTTGAGGGCGTCAAGATCCTTGGGGGCGAAGACCTGGGAGACGAGGCCCATGCTTACATGTCTGCGGAACAATGAGTTCGGCTCATCTGCCGTAACGATTCCAGCGCTTTCCTGGCCGCGATGCTGCAGCGCATAAAGACCGTAATAAGTTAATACGGCGGCGTTTGGATGACCGTAGACGGCGAATACGCCGCATTCATGGGTGGGGCGGTGGTTTTTCACTAAAATTGATGAGGAGTGGGGCAGTCGGGCGGGCGAGTCTCCAGACAAAAGGCAGCTCAGCCCGGCGTCAAGCTACGTCCTAAAAACGATCGGAAACTCCCTGAGTAAACCTTCACCGCTTCCATCCCTCGCTCTTTGCAACCAAGTCTGCCAATTTCACCGGCCATTGCGGATTTTCAAAGAAGTCAGGCCTCAACCGCTCCAACTCCCTGTAAGCAGCCACGTAAGCACGGTTCTCCGGAGTGCCATTCTGCCCAATAGCTGGATAACGCCGGCGAACCTCGATCATCGCCTGATTCACTGCCTTGGCGTTAGGATCCGAAGCGTCAACGGCTGGGATTTCCAGCGACAGCCCGTCCCCAGGCAGCCCTTCGCCCTGAGCGCGATCCGAAACCTGCGGGGGAACGTTCGCCGGAAGGGCCGCTGCAGCCTTGGGCGCAGTGGAAGCGGACGCACCCTGCAGATTTGGTGTTCCCCTCGCCTTTTGAGGCTCGCTTGCACCATCAGACGCCTCACCTTGAGACTGGTCTGCGCGCTTCCAGCCCTCTTTGAGCGCGACAAGTTCCGCGAGATTCAGAGGCCACTTCGGATCTTTAAAAAACTCGAACTTTCTGAGGCGCGCGAACTCGTTGTATGCGTCTAGATAACGACTGTGCTCAGAGGTTCCCGGTGTGGCCAGTGCCGGATAACGCTTCAACGCCTCGTCCTTAGAGAGTCGCGTGGTACGCTCCGCAGAACTCTCCTCCGGACGGATAGGATCCTCGAGTTGGGAATCATTAACCTTTGCGGCCTTCTCTGCCTTGCCTGCTCCGTTTTTCAATTCTGAGGATTCTGCCTGACCAAGCGTTTTTGAATCTGCTAGCGGCGAAGCCGGAGCAACCGCGACACCGGCGCCCGTCATGCCTGATGTTTGTGCAGGAGGTACACCTGTTTCACTCGGAACGGCACTCTTTCCGGCGAGACTTGAGTCCCGATGTGAAGCCATCCCCGAGGCACTGGATTCACGGTCAGCAGCCAGCCGAATTTCTTTTGAGTGTTTTACATCCAGAAGCAAACGTATCCATTCGGCCCCAGAGGCGCAAAAACTCACGCCCAAAGGGACCAGCAGCGTGAGCACGAGGCCAAGACCAATGAGCGCGAAGGTTCCGTTACGCTGAAGCATGACCCCAAACTGGGTCGATACGAAAACGACTAGGGCAATCAAAAGAGCCGCCGCCAGCGAAACAAACGCCTCCCTTGGCGCAAAAACAAAGGCCGCACCACACATCGGAATCGCGATCAAATTCAGCACAATTCCAAGGACTAGATTCCGCCTGGCCAAGGGCATATCCAACGGGCCGGCGGAATTCTCAGAGGATGGCAAACCCGAAGAGGAGGGCGTACCGAGATCAGCCTCGGGGTTCAATTGGACGGAGGAATCGGGAGATTGTTTTGGTTTACTCACTTCTTGGAGGAGTCGGAAGGTTCAGGGGACGCGTCCGCATTGGTTTGACCCAGGAGCCCAACCATCTCGGATCAGACGAAAGAAGAAATTCAGCCTCGCGGCGCTAGAGAAGCCCTTCTGGAGACGCACGCTTCACATTAGACCAACTCAACGTTGCAACCAACCCATTTTTGAAGAGCAAGCAGAACCAACCCCACCATCTTTAAGAGCCACAAAAACATAAATTTGCATATGCTCCAGCACCGACACGCTGATTCGACTATTGAAACCCATGCCAAAGCCCGCCTTTACTGTGACACGTATGAGTGCCGAGTTCGACGTCCGTTACACCGCCCAATTAGCCCGCCTAAGCCTCTCTGAAACCGAAGCCGCCAAGTTTCAGGAGCAACTATCCCATGTTCTGGGATACGTCGAAAAGCTCAAGGAGGTGAATGTTGAAGGAGTGAAGGCGACGGCGCACTCCTCAGAGGTTTGCAATGTGTTCCGAGATGACTCAGAACGCGACTGGTTTACCTCCGAGCAAGCACTGATGAACGCGCCACGACAGGCCAACGGGCTCTTTATCGTCACCAAAGTCATCGAATAACTCGCAGAATGGAACTCCATCAGCTCTCACTCTCTGAACTTCAAAAGCGACTGCGCAACGGAGAAGTCACGCCGACTGAAGCCGTTCAGTCGCTCGAAAATCGAATCGCGAGTACCGATGCAAAAGTGCGCGGGTACCTCTCACGCGACGTTGAAAAGGCCCTGCGCGAGGCTGCTTCAGCAGACGTTTCCAAGCCGCTTGGGGGCATCCCCATCGCGATCAAGGACGTCATCAACGTCATTGGCGAGCCCTGTTCGGCAGGATCCAAGATTCTCAAAGGTTACACCGCCCCCTACGACGCGACGGTGATCCAGCGCTTGCGAAACGCCGGGGCAATTCCATTTGGGCGCCTCAACATGGATGAATTTGCGATGGGGTCCTCCACGGAAAACTCCGCCTACCAGAAAACGGCCAACCCTTGGGACTTGAGCCGGATTCCCGGAGGCTCCAGTGGGGGCTCTGCGGCTGTCGTCGCCGCAGACGAGGCATACGCTTCGCTGGGCTCTGACACTGGCGGATCGATCCGCCAACCCGCTGCACTTTGCGGTTGCGTGGGAATGAAACCCAGCTACGGCCGCGTCTCAAGATTCGGGCTCATCGCGTTCGCTTCCTCGCTCGACCAGATCGGTCCATTCACCAAAACAGTTGAGGATTCCGCTCTGCTTTTGAACGTGCTTTGCGGAAAAGATCCAATGGATTCCACCAGCCTGGCTTTGCCGGCGGAGGATTTTACCCGAAACCTTGGTCACGACATCAAAGGTCTTCGCCTCGGATTGCCGAGAGAATACTTCATCGATGGCATCGATCCACAGGTGAACTCTGCTGTTCGCGCCGCCATCAAACAATACGAGTCACTGGGCGCCGAAATCGTAGATGTGTCGCTTCCCCATACTGACTATGCAGTGGCCGTCTACTACATCATCGCAACAGCTGAGGCTTCTGCAAACCTCGCAAGATTTGATGGAGTGCGCTACGGCCACCGCGCCGACAACGTGCAAAACCTGCTGGATCACTATGGAAGAAGCCGAGCCGAAGGCTTCGGGGAGGAAGTGAAACGGCGGATCATTCTGGGAACGTATGTTTTATCAAGCGGCTACTACGATGCCTACTATTTGCGCGCTCAAAAAGTCCGCACACTGATCCGGCAGGATTTTGAAAAGGCTTTCGAAAAAGTGGACGCCATCATTTGTCCTACCTCGCCGGAAGTCGCATTCAAGATGGGAGAACGCACGGAAGACCCGCTTAAAATGTACCTCGCGGACATTTTCACCATCGCGGCGAATCTCGCCGGGATTTGCGGCATCAGCCTTCCATGCGGCTTTGCACAGAAAGACGACAACCGCCTGCCTGTGGGCCTTCAATTGCTGGGCAAGCCCCTCGACGAGGCACGCCTCCTGCAACTCGCCGGCGCATACGAACAGTCCACACCATGGCATCGGGAACGCCCGCGGCTCTAGCAGCACAATAAGGTCAACGCCACCTCTCCAGCCATCGAACATGCGCAACGCAGCCGCCTCCCGACTTTGTCTCGAGCCATTCTCCGAGACCTCAGTAATCAGGGTCTCCAGGGAGTGCCTCTCGGACCTTGGCCGCAACCCCGATCTCGCGATTGTATTTGCCTCCTCAGACTACGCTGCATCTCTGAGCGATTTCCTAGAGCTCATACAACTCCACGCTCACGCCACGCTCATTATCGGAGGCAGCGCATCGGGTTTGGTTGGAAGCGGCCAGGAGGCTGAGGCGGGCACCGGATTCAGTCTCCAACTCTTAAGCCTTCCGGATACGAAGGTCACCGCTTTCCCGTTCTCTGAAACTCAAGCGGACGACTACACTGCGGAGGAGTGGCGCGAGCTGCTGGGCTCTGCAGCGGATTCAGAAGCATGGCTTTTTCTGGGCAACCCTCTAAAGATCGCTGCAGAGCCTTGGCTCAATACCTTTTCAAGCGCCGTCCACCACGCTCCAGTGCTCGGCGGACTGCTTAGCGGGGGCCGCGGCGGCGAAGATATTTTTGTGATGCACAATCGCACACAGATCGACGCGGGAATTCTTGTCGGTTTGAAAGGGGGCGTTCGGCTTCATTCCATCGTCAGTCAAGGATGCAGGCCTATAGGCGAACCCCACGCGATCACGGGTGCGAGTGAGAATGTAGTCAGCACCATCGGCTCAATCTCAGCATACGACAGGTTGAGTGAATCCTTTGAATCACTGGATCCCGAGGAGAAGGCGCGCGCTGCAGGCAACCTGTTCGTCGGTCTTGCCCTGAATGAATACGTGGACGAATTCAAAACTGGAGACTTCCTCGTGCGCAATCTCATCGGCGTCGATTCATCTTCGGGCAACATGGAATTGGCAGCTTACCCGCGGATTGGACAGACCTTGCAGTTTCAACTGCGCGACAGGCACTCTGCTCACGATGACTTGCAGCAGATTTTGAAGAAAGCAGCGCGAAAGAAAGTCCGGCCATTTGCAGCGCTATCGTTCCTTTGCGGCGGGCGCGGTTCCGGACTATTCGGGGCGCCGCATCATGACGCGGTCTGCGTCCGGGAGCAATTTGGTGCGATCCCGAATATCGGGCTGTTCTGCAATGGCGAGGTCGGGCCGATTGGGGGCAGGAACTTTGTGCACGGCTATACCGCAGTAATTGGTCTACTGGAATAGCGCTCACCGAAACCAAGTCGCCAGATGACCGAGTAAAACACATGAGCACCGCCATCCACTGGTTTCGGCGCGATCTGCGCCTAAATGACAACACCGCACTCAATGCTGCTACAAAAGAGCACACGCGCGTCATTCCAACATACGTACTGAGCAGCTGGAAAGGACGCCACCGCTGGACAGGCGCACCAAGGCAGCAGTTTCTTTGCGACTCCATCGCATCTCTCGACCGAGGACTGCGCAAAGCCGGAAGCGCGCTTATTCTCAGGCAGGGTGATGCGCTTGAAGAACTAGCGCGGTTGGTGAGAGAAACAAACGCCTCTGCAATTTACGCCAACCGAGATCCAGATCCCCACGGTCGTGAAATAGAAAAACGCCTCTCGTTGGCAGCTGAAAAACTTGGTGCAAAACTTCATCTTTTCAAGGACGTGGCTCTGCACGAGAGGGACGAGGCACTCACCGGCTCAGGAACTCCTTTTCGTATTTTCACCCCGTTCTCCCGCGCGTGGAGCTCTCTTGAAAAGCCGCGGCCGGGAGGCCGAGTGACTCAATTGCCGCCCCTGCCCCAAGGCCTCCAAAGCCTTCCACTACCGAGCCTTGAAACGTGGAATCTCACTCCCTCTGAGGACATCAAGCTTCCGGAAGCAGGCGAAACCCAGGCACAAGCGCGACTCCAAAAATTTTTAGATAACCGCCTCTTTAATTACGCCGATCACCGCGACATCCCTGCACTGGATGGAACTTCTCGGATCTCTCAGGATCTTCGCTTTGGGGTCCTTTCGATTCGCGAAACTTATGACCAAGTGCAACAGCGGCTCAAAGGCGCAACGTCCGATCAAAGACGGTCCCTGCAGATTTTCGTAAATGAGTTGTGCTGGCGCGAATTTTACTACCAGGTGCTGTGGTTCAAACCCGAGGTTCTCGAGCACGAATACAGCGAGGCTTACCGAGGGCTCCCATGGACCAACAACCAGGAGGCCTTCAGCAGATGGTGCGAGGGGAAGACTGGATTTCCAATCGTAGACGCGGGCATGCGGCAGTTGCGTGCCTCAGGGTTCATGCACAATCGAGTTCGAATGATCGTGGCGATGTTTTTGACCAAAGACCTGCATCTGGATTGGAGACAGGGCGAACAGTGGTTCATGCAACGTTTACTTGACGGTGAGATTGCTGCAAACAACGGCGGCTGGCAATGGAGCGCGGGCACGGGCACAGATGCGGCTCCCTACTTCCGGATTCAAAATCCATGGACCCAGAGCTCTCGTTTTGACATCGATGCCGAATACATCAAACGCTGGATCCCTGAACTCACCGGAGTTCCCGCTGCGCGCCTTCACCAGCCGCCCACCCCAGGCATTCGCCTCTCACCGGCATATCCTCTGCCGATGGTGGACCACGCCAAGGAAAGGGATGTGGCACTGGCGTCTTACAAGGCGCATCTGAAGAAGTGATGCTCCGCAAAAACTTCGCACCCTCTTGTGCAAGTTTTTGAACGAGTTTTTGAGACTCCATTCCGAGTTGCTGAAAAAGGAAACGCCGCCCTGATTTCTCAGGGCGGCGTAAAATACAGCGCTGTCGTGCAGCGCTCTCTTGTGGATTGGCTTAGCGCTTGGAGAACTGGAAGCGCTTACGAGCTCCAGGCTGACCGGGCTTCTTGCGCTCCTTCATCCGAGGATCCCTTCGAAGAAATCCCTCAGCTTTCAGCGCGGCACGAAGTTCTGGGTTGGAATCGATCAGCGCACGCGAAACCGCAAGGCGCAACGCCCCGGCCTGACCGTTGATTCCGCCACCATCTGCATTCACCCTCACGTCAAATTGGTTGAGCTGCTTCGCCACTTCAAAAGGACGCAAGACGGTGTTCTGAAGAGCCTGCGTCTTAAAGTAATCCTCGAAGGTGCGACCATTCACGATGATTTTGCCCGAGCCAGGTGTCAGACGCACTCGCGCGACTGCCGTTTTCC
>JBILKY010000190.1:0-7163 GCA_044376395.1 Chthoniobacteraceae bacterium
CCGCTTCCCGTGCTGGAAAGATTCCCTTTTGGTGGCAGTATGCGTCCGCCTCGCGGAGGTTTTCAATCATCGCAAGCCGCATCGTCTCCGGAGCCCGGAATCCGAACGCACCCGGATTGCCGATGTTCAGCTTGATGATGTCGTAGCCGGCTTTTTCCAATTCACCGGCTCGGCGTGCCAGCGGCCCGCGGATTTCATATTTGACGCCTTCGAGTCGCGAGCTGGGGTTGATGCGGTGCTGTTTCATGGCATGAAGCGTCAGCGGGTCTGGGCCCCGGACAAGGGGAATGTTCAGTTGCCAGTGACACCCAAACCGAAGGCCTCATGGACGAGGTTTGCACCTTGAGCGATGTGGGATTCGTCGATGATGACAGCGGTTTTGATCTCGCTGGTGGAAATCATCTGGATGTTGATGCCGCCCGAGCTGAGCGCCTCGAAAAGCTTCGCCGCTACACCGGAATGCGACCGCATACCGATCCCCACAATCGACAGTTTTGCGATGCCGTCCTGCGCGAGAATTTCTGATGCGCCTACTTCCTTGACCACTGGCGCCAATTTCGCCTGCGCCTTCGGCAGTTCGTCTTTCGACATCGTGAAAGAGATATCCGTGGATCCTTTGACGCTGACGTTTTGAACAATCATGTCAATGATCAGGCCTGCATTTGCAACGGCGTTGAAAATCTTTGCGGCGGTTCCAGGGCGGTCGGGAACGTGGGTAATTGTCACCTTCGCCTGATTTTTTTCGATGCTCACGCCGCGGACGACCACGGCCTCCATGCTGTCGGTTTCTTCCTTCACGATGGTTCCTGGGTTGTTGTTAAAACTTGAGCGTACTTCGAAGACGACGCCGAACTTTTTTGCGAATTCCACGGAGCGACTTTGCATGACTTTGCTGCCGCTCGATGCCATCTCCAGCATCTCATCGTACGAAATCTCTGTGATCTTGCGGGCGGAAGGCACGATGCGCGGGTCGCAGGTGTAGACGCCGTCGACATCGGTGAAGATCTGGCAAAGGTCAGCTTTGATGGCAGCAGCGATTGCAATCGCAGTCAGGTCCGAGCCGCCGCGCCCGAGCGTGGTGATCGTGCCTTCTGCGGTTTCCCCTTGAAACCCGGCGATGATCACGATGTTCCCCTCAGCCAGCGCCTCAACCACGCGTTCCGGGGCGATGGTCGCGATCTTCGCCTTGGTGTGTAAGTCGGATGTGATGATCCCTGCCTGCGCACCAGTCATCGACACGGCCTTTTTCCCAAGCCCGTTGATTGCCATCGCGGTCAAGGCGATTGTGGTTTGTTCGCCCGTTGCAAGCAGCACGTCCATTTCGCGCTCGCTAGGGGTGGGCGAAACGTCCTTTGCGAGCTTGATCAAGCTGTCGGTGACGCCGCTCATCGCCGAAACCACCACGACCAGTTGGTTGCCCTCGGCTTGGGTTGCAATAGCCCGCCGCGCGACGTTGAGGATTCGCTCGGGGTTTCCAACGGAGGTGCCGCCGTACTTTTGAACAATAAGTGCCATGAGAAAAGGGGGATGGATTGTCTCCGCCTATCTTCGGGGGGAAAGCTAATTTGCCTATTTCTTGGAGTGGAAGTCCAAGACGAAGACATCCTCGAGGTTGGGCTTTAGAATATTCACGAAAGCTACATGATCGGGATGGTCGATGTAGGTTTTCAGCGCTGCGAGGTCATTAAATGTGACTATCCACATGTGGGTGAATCCTTTAGATAGGCCTTCCGGGCTGACGTCCGTGCCCCATTCCAGGGACTGGATCTGCGGGATTTTGCCTTTCAATTCGGAGAACGCTGTTTCGATTTTTCGAATTTCCTGCGCCGGGGTCTCTTTCTTGAATTTGAATGAAACAACGTGGCGTAGTGGAGCATCCGAACAGAGGGCAGTTGTGGCGGTCATGAAAAGAAGAGCTAGGGTGTTGAGGAGACGCATGCCGGTAATGTGTGGGAATTAGGGCTCCGCGTGAAGCGGGAAGCTTCGCTGGCACGCGCCGGGCAACGGGATGAGGGTAAGGGAAGCCTTAATGGTGAGCTGAACGCTGGATGAGTTCGATTTCGTAACCTTCCGGCGCATCGATGAAGGCGATGGTGCTTCCAGAACTAGTCGGCGTGGGACCGTCTGAGAGGGGGTATCCCAGTTTTTCTGAATGCGCTGCGAACGCAGCGAGGTCATCCACCTGGAATGCCAGGTGGGTGAGGTCCGGGCCGACGATTACCGGACCGGAGCCGTCGTACTTGCAGATTTCGATAAGCTCCTCACTTTGTGGGGCTTTAAAGAAAACCAGCTCGGAGCCTCTAGGCGATTTGTGTCGTGAAACTTCCTCCAGTCCAAGGACCTTTGTGTAAAAAAACGTCGTTCGCTCGAGGTCGGTCACCCGGTAGCGGGTGTGGAGTAGGCGCGTGATCATGGGTGATTTTCGTGCTTCTGGTTGCTGGGTTGGTTGGTAAACATTGCTGGACTCTCCCTTCGAGGGAAGCGGCTTTTCCATATAAAACCTATGATATCGCTCGGCATCGATAGTGGCACCCAGTCAACCAAAGTAATCGCCTTGGATGCCGAGGACGGGCGAATCCTTGCCAGCGCCTCTAAGTCCTACACGCTCATTGCTGGGTTGCCGGCGGGGCACATGGAACAACACCCCAAGGACTGGGTGGATGCGGTCGACAGTTCGATTCTGGAGGTGCTTCGCCAGCTTGGAGATCGCAAGCAAGAGGTTAGCGCGATAGGCGTCAGCGGCCAGCAGCATGGATTTGTTCCATTGGACGCGAAAGGTGACGTCATTCGGGCTGCAAAGTTGTGGTGTGATACCTCGACGGTTGAACAATGCAGGCAATTTGAAGCTGAGTTCGGAGGCAGCGACGAGCTTATCAAGCTTTCTGGAAATCCCATGCTTCCAGGCTACACGGCACCGAAAATTCTGTGGCTGAAACAACACGAGCCGAACAATTACAAGGCGCTTCACACCGTCCTGCTGCCGCACGATTACATCAACTTTTTTCTCACGGGTGAACGCGCCATGGAATATGGGGATGCTTCCGGGACTGGATTGATGGACGTTCGCTCGCGGAAGTGGTGCGAGCCGCTGGTTGACTTTATTGATCCGCAGCTTGCGGATGCGCTTCCGACTCCTGGTTCGTCGCGGCGGGCGATCGGGCTTTTAAGGGAGAGTCTGCGTGCCCAGTGGGGGCTTGAGAAAAGCCCTGTTGTGAGCGCAGGCGGCGGCGACAACATGATGGGCGCGATCGGTACTGGAAATGTTGCTCCCGGCGTTGTGACCGTCAGCCTTGGCACGTCCGGAACAGTTTTCGCTTATTCAACCGAGGCGGTGACCGACGAAGAGGGCGAGGTTGCTGCTTTCTGCGATTCCACCGACCGCTGGATGCCGCTTGTGTGCACAATGAACGCTACGGTCGCAACGGAGCAGATTCGGCACACCCTTGGGTGGAGCCATCAGGAAATGGAGTCTCAAATTTCGAGCACTCCGGTCGGGGCGGGCGGGCTGGGCTTCCTTCCTTACTTGAATGGGGAGCGAACACCAAACCTACCGTCGGCAACCGGGGTGATGCACGGACTAACCACAACGACGATGGTACCCGCTTTCATGGCACGTGCCGTGATGGAGGGCGTCACGATGGGGCTCGGCTATGGTCTCGCAAGATTTCGGGCACTTGGCATTAAGCCATCTGAAATTCGTCTCACCGGAGGTGGCAGCAAAAGCGCGATCTGGCGTCAAATTTGTGCGGACGTTTTCGGCGCGGAAACAGTCTGCTTAAAAAGCGCAGAAGGTGCGGCGTTGGGCGCGGCGGTTCAAGCTGTGGTTGCTTGCCAGAATGCGCAGGGCAAAAGAATTCAATTCAAGGAGGTTTGCGCACAGTTGGTCGAATTGGACGAAGCATCAAGGTGTACGCCAAATGCGTCCAACGTTTCGACGTATGCTCGCCTGCAGGAACGACAGACCGAAACAACCCGAAAACTACACGCTGCTGGAGTGATCTAAAGCATGCCTCGCCGGAGGCTTTCGAACGCGGCTCCAAGCCCGTGCGCAACATCGGAGGGAAGCAGCGATTCAACGCTTCGCTGGCCTGATGAAATCAGTATTTCAGCGCTCCGCCCGCAGAGCCACGATCCAATTCGTGCTGCATTCAGACAGCCGTGGCCCTGCGCAAGCAGCGTTGCGCACACTCCGGTCAAAACGTCGCCCATTCCGCCGCATGCCATTCCGGCGTTGCCTGTGGAATTGTACGAAATAGAGCCGCCTCTCTCTCCAAAAATAGTCCTGGCGCCCTTCAGAAGCAGGGTGACCGGAAAACGAGATGTGAATGCCTCCACCACAGCGCGACGCGATGCAGGGGAAGTTTCAGAACAAAGCCGTTTCATCTCGCCGGGATGCGGAGTCAGCAAGCGTGGTCCCGCGCACTGCGATAGGATCGTGTTTCCGTGCATCGCAATGATATTGAGAGCATCCGCATCCACCACCGCCGGCCCTGAGAAATCGCGGACTGCGCACAGCACCTGCTGCTCGTTGCGAATTCCAAGGCCCGGGCCTATGCCCAGTGAATCAGCTTTCAATGGCAGCACATCGCAAGGGTCTTCAAACGGAACGACCATACACTCAGCAGGTGTGCGTGCGCAGACGTTCGCGTAGGTATCCCGAGGGACGCAGAGCGTCACGAGGCCGGCCCCGGAGCGCAGTGCACCTTGGGCTGCAAGGGAAGCTGCTCCGAGGGTGCCCACGCTTCCCGCGATCAAGAGGACCCGCCCGCTGTATCCTTTGTGCGAGGACGCGGGCCGCCGTTTCATCATCAGCCTGAGGATGCCCGCGGTGTTTACGCAGGAAAGATCAGCGCCGGCGGGCTCAGGCACTTCACAGAACGGCTGGATCGGCACAACGCACAGGCGACCAGTGAAGTTTTCTGCGCCATCAGCAACAAGGCCGGCTTTTGCGAAGCCAACAGTGATAGTTAGGTCTGCAACAACTGCATGCGAGTCTGCTTCTCCAGTCTCGCCATTCAACCCGGTCGGAATGTCGAGCGCGA
Organism: Chthoniobacteraceae bacterium; assembly: GCA_044376395.1. Taxonomy (GTDB): domain Bacteria; phylum Verrucomicrobiota; class Verrucomicrobiia; order Chthoniobacterales; family Chthoniobacteraceae; genus Chth-196. The sequence continues at coordinate 5,043 of JBILKY010000190.1, forward strand.
TTGTTTGCGCGTGTGAGTGCTCCCTGAGTGCATTGATATCGCGGCAAACTTTGTTGATTGGATCTGCCAAAGCACCTGCTGCTCCGATCCCAAGGATGCCGTCGAGGACGATTAATGGTTTTGATTCGCCGCATGCCGCATCGGGAATGCGGCAACTCTCAAAAGTGTGACAGCGCCCGGCCTGCTCCCATTTTTTTGCTGTGAGGGTGCGCCATTTGGATCGCGAAAAGACCGGGACTAGACTGACCTGCCAGCCGCATTCCGAGAGGATTCTGGCAACCACCAGCGCGTCGCCGCCGTTGTGGCCTTTGCCGAAAACAGCGATGCAACGGCCGGGAACGGGAAAGAATTCCCTGATGACTTGCGTCATCTTGGCGCCCGCCTCCTCCATGAGCGCCTCTTCAGAAGCACCCGCGGAGATTGCTGCAGCTTCGATCTCCTGAATTTGCTTGGATGTCAGGATCATTGGCGATCCACGGGCTGAGTATTTTTATGCGCTCAAATCTTACGCGCTGAAATCAGGCGTTTCTAAACTTATCAAAAATGCGGTTCGCTTCCTCGAGAGTCTCTTTGCTGCCCACGTCGAACCATGTGCCGGGGACGTTCCAAGTTTGTACTGGTGTGCGTTTGTAGAGCCATTGCACAAATCGGCCCGGTTGATCCGGGTTGTTGCCCTCGCTGATATATGTGGCGAACTCTGAGACTGTATGTTTCGGGTAATAGTAGAGTGCGATACCGATGAGCGTGCTTTTGGGTTCCTGGGGTTTCTCCTCAAAGCTGCTGATTACACCTTCCTGGTCGACTGCAACCACGCCGTACTTGCGGGCCTCCTCGAGTGAACCCACGTCGTAAAGGGCGAGAACCGGTTGGTTTTTAGCCCTGCAAAAAGACCCGAAAGATTCGAGACTTTGTGAGAAAAGATTGTCCCCCGCGACTACCATGAGGTCGGAGTTTTCAAGTCCCGCTTTTCGAATCACCAAGTTGATATCGCCGATCGCGCCGAGTTTGTCCGCGTCCCCCGTGGACTGGTCGTTGATGATTTCAATGCGCGCCGCGCCGTGGGACTTGATGTATGCGGATGCCCAGCTTTCGAAGTCAGCCGCAAATTTATTGTTAGTGACGACATAGATGGTCTCGATTTCCTTGATGGGAGTCAGATTGTCGATGACCCATTCCATCATCGGCTTTCCCGCGACTTCGAGGAGAGGCTTAGCCTTTGCGAGGGTGAGGGGGTAGAGGCGGGTGGCGTATCCGGCGGCAAGAATAAGGACGTTCATAAAGCGGATGGATCTTCAGAATACTCGATCGAAGTGTCGAGCGGGGAGAGTTGTAAAAAGATGCTTCAAGGGGCAATTTGGAGCTGGTTGGTCGAGATTTTTGATCCGCCTGCGTGAATCGGGGCGTGCTTGCCCTTCACGGCACGAAATTTCGCTTCGCATTTGCCTTGCTGCTGTTGTCGGATAACCTTTTCGGATCCCATGCTTGACGAGACTTCCTTCCAATATGCCATCGAAAATACTCAGGTCATCCATGCTCCTGAGCGGCGGATTGAAACGTTTGGATCGACCAGCTTCCGGTTCTATCTGGTGACCGAATTGATGGATTCAGCCAATCAAGTCCGGGTTCGCGATGGCCGGTTGCATGCGGAAAGGCCTCAAATTATCGCTCCCGGCAATTTTCAGAGAATGATGCTGGAGGGTTTTGGCGAAAGAGCTGAGCAGTTCATGGATTGGCTTCGTTCGAACGCGGGGCACATGGCCGTTCTCAAATACGGCTTCCAGTTTCGAAAGACGGATGTTTCGGAGTCGGTAGTCCACAGCCCCATCGAGGAGGTTATCGATCGGCTCCGGGACGTGGTTGATCACTCTGAGGATCCACTGAGCGCGATCATTCAGGGGGTCGATGAGGGGTGGGAGGTCAGTTTGCTGAAGTTTGCCTCGGATCTGATCCAAGAGTCGTCCAGTGGAAACATGGGTGATTTCCGCAGGCGTGGGTTGATTTAACCGTGGGTACCTTCCTAAAAACCCTCATCGTGCTTGGCCTCGCGTTGGTGGTTTTCGGGGGTGCGGGTTACTTTGCTTACAATCTTTATTTGAAACCGGAGGAGGAACTCCGGAGAGA
>JBILKY010000027.1:0-20050 GCA_044376395.1 Chthoniobacteraceae bacterium
GTGAGTTCGCGTCCTTCGGATTGGAAGGAAACCTGGTCGTGCGGCAGCGGGATGGCTTGCATGCGCGGCACGGGCTTTGGTTCCGCGACCGCGGTGCCGCCTGTCACGAAGGACAGCGCCGGCGCGAGTACGGTTGCACGCGCGAGAAAAAGTGCGGCAAAAGGTGCGGCTAAAAGTGCAGAAAAAGGGGGGCGGGGGCGCATGGTTTCGGAAACATGCTTGCAGCGCAGCGCCCGCAATCAAGACGCGGCTTTAAAAAGTTCGCGCTGCGGGTGGCGCCGGTGGTATCAAGCGGCCTCGATCCGCGCAGCATCCCTGCCGGCAGAACGCTGCCCAGCCACCTGCCGTTTCCCCACCCCCACCCCTCACTTCGAAAGCCCGATGCCCGCCGCCGCGTCCAGATCCTCCATCCCCGCGTGGTGCTGGAGCGTCACGGGCCTGCTGCTCCTCGCGACGACCATCAATTACATGGACCGCGTCACGCTCGCGAGCGCCTCGGTCCGGATCACCAACGAACTGGGGTTGAGCGAGACGCAGTATGGCAACCTCGAACTCGCTTTCGGCTGGTCTTTCGCGGTGGGCTCCGTCGTGTTCGGTTTCCTGGCCGACCGGCTGCCAATTTATCTTCTGTATCCCGCCGTGCTTTTTGCGTGGTCCGCGATGGGCGCCGCAAGCGGCCTCACCGAGGGGCATCAAAGTCTGCTGATCTGCCGTGCGCTGCTGGGTTTTTTTGAATCCGCCCACTGGCCGTGCGCGTTGAAGACCACGTACACGATTCTCTCAAACCGCCAGCGCACGCTTGGCAACAGCATCCTTCAGAGCGGCGCATCCATCGGCGCCATCCTCACCCCGCAGCTCATGCGAATCCTGCTCACCGACGCGCCGGGTTCGTGGCGGAAAACCTTCGTGGTGGTCGGCGCGCTCGGCGCCGCATGGTGTTTGGGTTGGTTTCTGCTGATCCGGCCGCGGGACCTCGAGGCCTCGGTGGAGTCGACTCCTTCCGCCGCTTCGGAAAGCGCTGCCGCGCCGGCGCCCGGCCTGGGTGCGATCATCCGCAGCAAACCCTTCTGGGCGGTAGCGCTGCTCATCATCGGCGCGCAAACGGTCTGGCACGTGTTCCGCGTGTGGCTCATGAAATTCCTGCAAACCGGCCGCGGCTATTCGGAATCCGCCGCGCTGAATTTCAACTCCCTCTATTTCGCGGCCACCGACGTGGGCTGCATCCTCGCAGGATTGACTGCGCTTGCGCTCGTCAAGCATCTGGACCTTTCACCGCACACGGCGCGCCGCCGCGTTTATACCGGAGCCTGCGCGCTGACATCCTTGAGTCTGATGCTCCCTTTTCTATCGAAAGGCGTTCCCCTGCTCTGCACGCTGCTGGTGATCGGCGCCGGCGCCCTCGCGCTTTTCCCCTGCTACTACAGTTTTGTGCAGGACCTTTCGGCGACCCACGTGGGCCGTCTCACGGGGATTCTCAGCCTTTGGGTGTGGGCGCTCACTTCACCGCTCCATGCGCTCATGGGCGCGATCGCCGATTGGACCAAATCGTACGATCCCGGCCTCATGATCGCCGGCCTCATGCCGTGGATTGGCGTGGTTTCCCTGCGCCTGCTTTGGAAGAATCCCGACGCGACGGGCCCTGCGCTCGGCGGCCATTCCGCATGAATCCACGAACCATCATCCCCACAAAAACATGCTGACCGACGCCTCTAGAGCAGAACAGTTTCCCGCGCTGTCGCGGATGACGTATCTCAACACCGCTGCGGAAAGCATTCCGCCGGTCTGCGTCGACGAAGCGGTGCAGGATTATCTACGCGACAAAGCCCTGGGCATGCGCGGCAGGGACGGACACTTTGCGCAGGTCGAAAAGTGCCGCGAGATCTGCGCGCGGCTCTTGCGGCTTCAAACGGCGGAGGTCTCGTTTTGTTCCTGCAGTTCCGAGGCGTACAACCTCCTCGCGTCCGCGCTGCAGTTGTCTTCGGGCGATGAAGTGGTGGTTACGGATCTCGACTTTCCAGCGGGTGTCACGCCCTGGCTGCGCGCCGCACATCCGCCTGCGCTCAAGGTTTGGAAGGCAAGAAATGGCGCGCTTGTCATGGAAGATCTCGCGTCCATCCTCGGTGAGCGCACGCGGTTGGTGCAGGTGTCGCTGGTGAGCTTTTACAACGGCCACCGCATCGATTGGGAACCGTTTCACAAAGCCGTCCGCGCGCTTGCGCCAAACGCCGTGATCGCGGTCGATATCACCCAGGCGTTCGGCCGCGTGCCGATCTCCTGCACCAATGCGGACATCCTGATTTCAAGCACGCACAAGTGGACGCTCGGCATGCACGGCGGGTGCGTCATCGGGATTCCGTCAGCGTCCGCAGACCGCCTCACTACGCATGCCGGCGGCTGGTTCCATCTGCTCAACGCGTTTGACGCCGACAGATTTGAGCGGGCCGTCACCAAGACGGGCGCGGCGAGTTTTTCGGTAGGGATGCCGAATTTTGTGTCCCTGTACGCGCTGCGTGCGTCGCTTGCGTATCTGGAATCCATCGGCTTGGAGCGGATCGCCGCGCACGCGGATGCGCTCACGCAGGAGGTCGACGCCGGATTGCGCGGGCTCGGCCTGCAACCGCTTTGCGAGTGGCGGCCGGAAAATCCGACGGGTATCGTCTCGTTCAAACACGAGCAAGGCGCGAGGCTGCATGCGGCGCTTGAGCAGGAACAAATTCATGTCATGCATCAGGCCGGCAGAATCCGTGTAGCCGTGCATGGCTACAACACGTCCGAAGATGTTGCGCGGTTGCTGTCCGTGCTTGGATCCATGCTCGCCGGTCCGATCCCAGCCTGAGCTGCGGGAGCAGCCGACCGACCTTTTCCATGAATCCGATCCATCAAACGCTTGCGGACTTGGTCCGTTTGAATTCGGTGAACCCCGCGTACGGAGACGGCGGCAGCGAGGCCAATGTCGTGCCATACCTGCGCGCATTCTTCGCGGGCCGCGGCATCGAGACATTCGAGCAGGAGGTTTTCCCGGGGCGCGCCAACCTGATCGCGCGGATCCCCGGACGCTCCGCGCGGCGGATCGTGCTGGAGGCGCACACCGACACCGTTTCGATCAAAGGCATGACCATCGATCCCTTCGGCGCTCAAATCCGCGACGGCAGGCTCTACGGCCGGGGCGCGGTGGATGACAAAGCCGGCCTCGCCGCGATGATGCACGCCGTCGCTTCATTGAAGACGGACCGCGTTACGCCCGAGTGCGAGGTGTGGTTCGCCGCCGTGGTGGACGAAGAATTCAGTTACCGCGGGGTGGTGAACCTGTGCGAAGGTCTGCAGGCTGAGGCCGCCATCGTTGCCGAGCCCACGGAGATGCGGCTCGTGACCGCCACCAAGGGCGTTCTGCGATTCAGGATCGTGACCCGCGGCGTAGCCGCGCACAGCTCGAAGCCGCACCTCGGCCACAACGCCATCAGCGATATGGCGCGCGTGGTGCTGGAGTTCGAAGCTGAAAATGCGCGCCTTGAGGCGAAGCGTCATCCGCTGCTGGGTTCAGCGACGGTGAACGTCGGAGTGGCTCGCGGGGGCGTGCAGGTGAATTTTGTGCCGCATGAGGCGGTGATCGAAATTGATCGCCGCCTGCTCCCCGACGAGCGCGCCGAAGATGTCGCGCGTTCGTACGACGCGCTTCTCGCGGACATGCGAGTGCGTCATCGCAACTTTGACGGCCAACTTGAGCGACCGCTGCTGCTCGTGGACGACGCGCTCGAAACCAGCTTCGAGACCCGCGTGGTGCGGCACGCGCAGGGCATTCTCGCGACCATGGGGCGTGACCCGCAGCCCTGCGGCGTGCCATTCGGGAGCGATGCCAGCAAGCTTGCGCGAAGCGGCGTCCCGGCTGTGGTGTTCGGGCCGGGCAGCATCGATCAAGCGCACGCTGTCGACGAATTCGTCGAGCTCGCCCAGGTCGAGGAAGCCGCACGGTTCTACCGCGCGTTCATCGAATCCTACTCCTGATTCAACCGCGATAGGGTGCTACGCCGGGAAGCGGTCCGTGACGACCACCTCCGCATCCGGGAGACGCTCACCGCGCGGCCAGCCGGGCTGCGATTGTTTGCCGATCGCCACCATGAAGCTGATCGCGTGGTCGTCGGGCAGCCGGATCAGTTTTGCAACCGCTTCCGCGTCGAACCCGACCATCGGGCAGGATTCGTATCCCAGCTCGCGCGCTGCGAGCATCAGGGTCATCCCGGCAAGTCCGGTGGAACGCATTCCCTCGTCCCGTGTGATCTGCGGCTTGCCTTCGTAAAACGGGGTCAGCGCGGGAACCAGAATGTCCTGAACGGCCTTCGGCGCATGGCTCCAGTAACGCTCGGGGCTTTTGTTGTGCGCGTTCAAATCCGCGCACAGCACCACGAGCAGCGAGGCGTCCGTCACCTGCGCCTGATCCCATGCAACCCCGCGGATCTGCCGGCGCAGCTCCGGCTCGCGCACCAGCACGAACCGGTAGTTCTGCATGTTGAAGGACGAAGGCGCGAGCTTGGCGAGATGCACAAGCTTTTGAATGTCCGCCTCGGGCATGACGTATTGGGCGTCGTAATGTTTCACGGAGCGGCGGCCTTCGATGGCTTCAATGATATTCATGTGTGGAATTTGTAAGGTGTGTGGGAAAGCAGCCCGTCAGGTTTGCAGAACGGCGCGAGGAAGCAACCACAACCCACGATGCTGTGCGTCTGGTTTTTATCAGACGCATTGCACGTGGCTGACCCGTTTCGCACGGAAAACTTGCGCCGGCTCTACTTTTGCAGGGAACGCAGAAATTGCGCCAATGATTGCGCTTCGACTGATGCTGAGAGCGGAAATGAATCGCCCGCCGGCATCAGGTAGTAGCCCCGTGAAGCCCCGAGCGTTTTCATGCTCTCGATGAAGCCAGGGGATAGCTTTGGCGAAAGCGTGCGTTTTATCTCAATCGCGGTGACATCGCCACCCGACGTCTCGAGCACAAGATCTACTTCCGCTCCGGCATGCGTGCGGTAATGGCTGAACCGGATCCCACGCGGAAGAAGCGATAAAATTTGTTCAATGCAGTAACCCTCCCAAGAGTCACCGCAGAGCGGATGTCCAAGGACATGCTCAACACTGGGAAGTTCTGCAAGGGAATGAAGAAGTCCCGTATCGCGCCAGTATACTTTGGGGGCTTTGACCAGCCGCTTACCGACATTTCGACTCCATGCGGGGAGGCTGCGCAAGAGGTAGAGGCCTTCCAGCAAATCGATGTAACGGCGGACGGTCTTGGCATCAATGCCGAGTGAGCTGCCGATTTTGCTGAGGTTGAGCGTGCCGCCATGCTGGTGCGCGAGCATTCTGCAAAATCGGCGCAGTTGTTGTGGTGAAGCCTCGGCTCCGAGCTGCGGAAGATATCGCTCGATGTAACTTGTGATGAAGTCTTCACACCATTGCATGGACGTTACGTCATTCGTCGCGAGATAACTGTCCGGATAGCCTCCGCGGAACCAATGAGACTCGGGGTTTCCTCCTGAGGATGCGATTTCCGCGAGATGAAACGGGTGCATTTCAAGGTAAGAGATACGGCCAGCGAGCGTTTCCGAACTTTGTTGAAGGAGTTCAGGCGAGGCCGACCCTAAGAGGAGAAATTGCGCCGAGGGCTCACCGTTTCGTCGCCGCTCATCGATAAGACTCCGAAGCACTGGGAACAGATTCGGAAGCCTCTGGATTTCATCCAGGATCACGAGGTGATTCGCGAGTCTGCCAAGGTAGAGTTCTGGGTCTGCCAGTTTGACCAAATCCGATGGGCGCTCCAAGTCGATGTAGTGAACTGGCTTATCCAGCCTTATCTCCCGAGCCAAGGTGGTTTTCCCTACTTGGCGAGACCCCAATAACGCCAAAGCCGGCGTACTGGATAAGCGATGGAGGAGCGTAGGCTCAAGAAGGCGGCGGACCATTTGCATTGAAAATACGGAATCAAATCCGGATTTTCAATGCTTTTGAGGTCGGCCTACTCTGGACAAGCTAACTCTTGTGCCAAGTCGATGGTTCCGATGAGAGGCTTCTGCCAAGGGATGCTATCGGCACTCTCGTCACTCTCGGCAGAACAAACGGCGAAGTTCGGAAACGCCGCCGAGCTATCCAAGGTACAGCACATGCGGCATTTCTTCACCACCGTGGAGCGGATGTTGCGCTCTGTTTTTGAACGCGGACTTAAACGTCTCACTCCTCAAGGAAGGCGCTATTCGGGCCAACGCCCGTCTACGATCGGCTTTGCGGAAAGTTTCGCGGGATCGATCACCACGTGCTTCACCTTCTGCCGCTTCCATGTGTAGGTCACATGCACGAGCTTGTCCTGAGTTTGGATGATGGCGGGGTAGCTGTACTCGCCCGGATCGCTTTCCAGCACCAGCGCGGCGTCCCATGCCCGCGCGTCCTTCGAGACCGAAATGTTAAGCGGCGTGCGTTTGCCGCCCCATTTGCCCGGCTCGCCTCCCACGTGGTTGTAGACGATGAGATGCCGGCCGTCGGCAAGCGTCAGCGCGTCGGTGCCGCTGTTGTTGTTCGGCAGCGAGCCCAGCTGCATTTCGCCCCAAGTTTTGCCGCCGTCGTCGCTTCGGATTTCAAACACCCGGTTCTGCCGCGAGCGCCCCAGCGCGAGCAGTCTGTCGCCGCCGAGAAAAAGAATGCTCGGCTGGATCGCCTGGATTCCAATGCCGTCGTGCAGCCCCGCGGTGCGCTCCCAAGTCACTCCAAAATCCCGCGTCCTTTCAAAGTGCACAATCCATTTTTCCTTTTCACCCTTGGTTTCCGCTTTGATTTCCTCGCTGGTTCCGCACAACAGGCTGCCGTCGCCGAGTTGCACCGGCTTGTTTTTGACCGGACCGAGAATGCCTTCCGGCAGGCGCTGTGGCTGCGTCCATGTTTTCCCGCCGTCCATGGAAGTGGTTAGCATGCCCCACCACGCTTGGGGCGACGGTCCGGCTTTGTAGAAAAGCAGCAGCGGCCCGCCCTTCGGCTGGCATAAAACCGGGTTCCACGTGGGATGCCGCACCACTTTTCCGTCTGCCAGCGTGTGTTGAACGCCGTTTGCGACTTCCATGCTCTGCGTCCATTTGCCGTCCGTAAAACGTGAAACCCAGATGCCGACGTCCGGATGCTTTTCGTGGGTGCCTCCGAACCAAGCCGCGACGAGGCCCTGCGGGGTTTCCACCAGCGTCGTGGCGTGCACGGACGGGTACGGCCCCGAGTCGTAGATGAACTCCGACAGGAGCACCGCCGGATCGGCGATCAGAAAATTTGCCGCGCACAAGAGCAGCAGCGAAACGAGGAGGGTGGACTTTTTCATCGGGGGGGAGCCGCGGTTGTCGCGTGGATCGAGAGTAACGGTCAAGGCGCTTTTTGAAAGTGCATCCGAATCAAATCGCGGGTTCACATGAGGCGGAACGGCGAAAGCAGCGCTGTCTTTTTGCAGATCCGGTCTTAGGGTCGTGGCCGAAAAGCCCCCCCGCATGAATTCACTTTTTAAGACCGCCCTCGCCCGGGGCCTTGTCGCAGTCAGCTTGTCGCTTGTTTGCCGGGCGCAAGGGGTGCCGGATTCGGACGCCGGTGTCACGTGGCTCCTCAAGTACGACGGCAAAGCGCTTCCCGCAGGGCCATGGATTGCAAATCGAGCGCCCAACGCTACGGCGGGAGCGCCGAACGCGACGGTGCATGCGACGGTGGAGCCGGAGGGGTTACGGCTCGTGGATTCGGATGCCGGGTTCGCCAACTACCGGGCGGCCTTTCAGACGGAACCGGAGGACGAATTGATCGTCGAGGCCATCGTCAAAACCGCAGGAATCACCGGTTCGCAGCCGAAGAAAACAGCGGGCTCCCTCTGGCCGTGGCGGGATGGCGCGCCGGTCGCCGTGCAGGTGAGCGACGGCAGGCACCAGGATGGGCTCGTGCTGTTTCCCGCGCAGGCCGCGAGCTTTACGGATCGTTTCATCCCCATGGACACCACCCAGGCTTTCCATACGTACCGCTTGGTGATCCGCGGGTCCGACATGCAGATCTGGGTCGATGGCGTGAGGAAGGTCGAGGGACAGGGCGCATTTTGGAAACCGGCGGAGTCACCCGAAGCGTTCATCCAGTTCGGATCAACTGCGAAGACTGCAACGGGCGAGGCGCTGTGGGCGTCCGTCAAACTCGGAGTCCGCAAGGCGTCTGGAGCCGTACCGAAGCCGCCCGTGCAAATCACCGTGGGCGAGGGATGGGAGATCCCGCGCGACGACATCCGCCAGACGCGGCCGTACCTTTATGACATGGGCGCGGGCCTGCTGTTGATGAGCGTGGCGCAGGGGCCGGATGCCTTCTACGAGCCATACGGTCTCCTCAGGTCGACCGACGCGGGCAGAACATGGACGCCCATCGCCGGGCTCGACAAAACCGACACGACCCCGCTTCCCTGCCTGCGCCGCCCCGACGGGCGCATCCTTGCCGTGTCGCGGTGGACGCGCACGCAGGAAGACGGGCGCGTGCGGGGCAAGACGTCCCTGCTCAATGCGGACGCCACAAACTTCGAAATGGCCGACAACGAGATCATTCTTCCGAAGGAATTTAACAACGAATCCAAGGGCGATCAGATCATCTGCGAGCGCCACATTTGGAACGATGCGGACGGCGGCGCGACGATGGTGGTTTGGAGCCGGAAGGCGGTGAAGCTCGCCGATGGGCGGTCCGATACCGTGCGCATGTCCCATCTTGTGCGCAGCACCGACGAAGGCAGGACGTGGACGTATTTCTCGACGATCGGCCCGGGAGGCGAACCGGCGGTCTGCCGCTTGAGCGCGACGGAGCAAACCGCCGTCATCCGCGGCGACCGCGACTCGCAGATGAAACAGATGTTTTCAAACGACGGCGGCAGGACTTGGAGCAAGCCCGTGCGGCTGGAGGTAGGCAAGGTGCTGCCCGACCTCTGCCTGATGAGCAACGGCGTGCTGGCGTGCAGTTACGGAAGGCCGGCGAGCTGCCTGATGTTCAGCGTGGACGGCGGCAGGACTTGGCCCAGTCACCATGTCATCTCCGATAAAGTGGGTTTTAACTACACCAGCATCCGCGAGATCACGCCCGGCAAACTGCTTTACATTCACGACGCCCCGAAAATGAATGCGCTCACGGTTGAGGTCCGGCGCGCGGATTGAGCACGCGGCTGGAAAAAGGTGCGCGCGCCAATCGCGGCGGAATCTCACCAGGCCGCGGTCTACGCAGTTTTGTGGATGATCCGCCGCCACCGCTGAGCGGGTGCGCTGGTGACGGTGATTGTCTGGCCAACGGCGGCGCGCTGTGTGATGGTGCACGGCTCGCGCGTCCTCGGATTCAACCTGGTTTCGGGGCGCCGTCCAACCAGTAGAACAGAAACGCCACTTTGATGAACAAAGACCTTTTTTCACCGCTGCAACTGGGCGCAGTGCGCACGCCCAACCGCATCTACCTCGCGCCCCTCACGCGCTGCCGGGCGGAGCCCGGAAACGTCCCCTGCGAACTCAACGCGGAGTACTACCGGCAGCGGGCCTCCGGCGGGCTTCTGATCGCCGAGGCGACTTCTGTTTCGCCGCGTGGCTTCGGGTACCCGAACACGCCCGGCATTTTCACCGACGCGCACATCGCCGGCTGGCGCAAGGTGACCGACGCTGTGCATGCGGCGGGCGGGCTGATTTTTCTGCAGCTCTGGCATGTCGGCCGCATTTCCCATCCGATCTTCCAGCCCGACGGTGATGCGCCAATCGCGCCCTCTGCGGTGCGGCCCAACGGCCAGGTTTTTACCGGCACGGGCATGGAGGATTACGTGACGCCGCGCGCGCTGGATGCCTCGGAGCTTCCGGGCATCGTCGCCGAGTATGCGCATGGTGCGAAGGCCGCGAAGGCGGCGCAATTCGACGGAGTCGAGATTCACAATGCGAATGGCTATCTGCTGGACCAGTTTTTGAGAGACGGCACGAATCAGCGTACCGACTCCTACGGGGGTTCCGTGGAAAACCGTGCGCGCCTCACCCTGGAAGTCGTGAGGGCCGTGGTCGATGTTTGGGGCGCCGACCGGGTGGGGATCCGCTTTTCGCCGGGCGGCGTGTTCAACGACATGCGCGATTCGGATCCGCTGCGCACGTTCGGTTACGTGCTGCGCCAGCTCGAACCGCTGAACCTGGCGTTTGCGCACATCACCCGCGTGACGGCGCAGGACGTGGCGCACGGGGCGGTTGCGGGGATTGGGCCCAAGGAATTGCGGGCCCATTACCGGGGCACCATTGTCGCCAACGGCGGGTTCACGCTGGAGACCGGCAACGAGGCGCTGCGCGAGGGATGGGCGGATGCCGTGGCGTTCGGAGTGCCTTTCTTGGCGAACCCGGATTTGCCGGAGCGCTTCCGCCGCAACGCGCCGCTCAACGAGGCGGATCCCGCGACGTTCTACACGCCGGGGGCGAAGGGCTACACGGATTATCCTGTGCTCGGCGTGTAAGGCTGCGGTTCGTTGCGGCTTTTTAGGGGGACGGACCGTTGAACGTGTGGCTCGCGGCGGCTTGCACGCCGCACCGCGGGATGCGTGCAAAAAAAGAGGGGCGCACTTCGCAGTGCGCCCCGCCTGAATGCAGAAGCGGCTAGGAGCCTTTCTTTGCGGTTTCTTTCGCGAGCTGCAAGCGCTCCATTTTTTTGCGGCGTGCGTTGCGTTTCGTGACGTTGTTCTTGCCTTTGTTGTGACCCATAGCCTGACAACAGAGCGTCATTCTCCCTGAGTGCCAAGAGGAATCGTCCAGGCCGGCGGGAGTTGCTACGGGTTTGGGGATTCGCTAAACGTGGCCTTGAGATGACCACCCCGAATCTTGTTCCGTGCCCGATTTGCGGCGCAGTTACCGAATTTTTCAGCGCGCCGATGGGCCCGTTCTGCTCCGAGCGCTGTAAGATGGTGGATCTGGGGCGCTGGTTTGCCGAGGACTACCGGGTGAGCGAGCCCCTGCGGCCGGATCATTTTGCGGAGTTTGAGGAACTGCAGGGCGACGGTCTTGATTTGCCGAGGGACTGAGGGAAAGAGCGGGCGGTCTGTTTCCCCACTCAGCGTGTTACTGTGCTTCAAAGGTAGTAAACTTTTGAAGCTTAGGTACGATGCGCGCCAGCGGAAGGTTTTGCCAATCATCCTGAGTGGCGAACTGGGATCGGTTATCTGCGTGCTTTTTTCATTAACCAATTGAAAGGAAGCGCTTTATCAAGCCGAGCAAACTTTCGGGAAAGTTTAGGTAAGGGATGATTAGGCAGGTTAGTTAAAAATATCTAATTGCGCATTACGGCTTTTAGGATAACACACATGACGGTTGTGTGCACAACGTGCATGCCACCAGATCAGTCCATCCCTAGACATCCCTCAACCATGATGAAAAAGATTGTCCTTCCACTCGTTGTCTCCGGCGTAGCTCTGCTGTTCGCCTCTTGTGCGGCCGTGATGACCAAGGAGCGCGTTGCTAAGCTGCCAGCTCCGATCCGTACGGCTCTCGAGCCGATGATGGCCCGGCAGGATGCCATCGCGAGAAAGTTTACGGGTGGCACCAAGAAAATGCTCGAAGGTTACGCGCTGGTTGCTGATGCGATCGGTTTAAAGAAAGAAGCCGCCACCCTCAGGGCCGAGGCGAATCTTTTGAATTCTGGATCGACCTTCTCTGACACGCGCAAGGCAATCAGTCGTACGGACGGGATCGTGAAAGATGTCCGCAATCACATGGCAAAATCCAAAGGTGTGGCTGTGGCGAGCAAAGAAAAGTTCGTGCAAGGTGTGAAAGCCAAGAACGACGCTTACCAGATACAGTCGGCGCTGGCAGTGGAGGCATCTATGGAGGCGGTTCGTGGTATTGCATTGATCGCGAAGGCGTCACCTTTGGACAAGGTGCTGCTGACTACCACTCTTGATCCATTGTTCTTCTTCTCGAAAGATGTCCCGCGCTTCCTTGATGCGGAACGCAAGTTCGAGGTGATTTGCCAAGAGTACGCCAAGGAGCAGAAGATTGTCTTACCGAAGACGAATCTCGCGACGCCTAAACTGGCGAAGGGTGACTACTAAGGGTTCGTAAATAGGATTCCATCACCGCCCTGTCGCTCCGGGGCGGTGTTCCGCTAGGCCCGCCATGGGTGGTCGGCGCGTGTCGAGCAGGACAAGGGGGAACAAAATTCGATGGATATTTAATGATGAGGTCGACGCTCAATCGGTTTAGGTCCGCCGCTGTTTTTGTTTTCGGAATGCTCGCGTGGGGCCTTCCGCACGGAGTGGCTCACGGAGCGGCTCCCAAAAAAGCAGCCACCGCTGCGAGTCCAACCGAAAAGTCTGCTGGCAAACCTCCGGCGGAGCCGGAGGTTCCTGAGCCTCCTAGCGCGCCTTTGGACCCCATTTCATTCGCCGGCATTTGGATGGCGGGGCCTGCCGAGGACTGGGCAAGACGGTTTCCTGTGGGCAAGGATTTGGTGATGACCCGCCGCGTTCTCTCGGAGGAGGCGGCAAAATCCTTCGAACTGTCCAAGCAGCTACTGGACGACCTGCGGACGTTCCAGAATCAAAATCCAGGCGGCAACCGGATCGTAGACGCGCTGGCTGGCAATGACTACCAACCGAGGGCGGACAGTGGGTCCGCATTGGTCATGGCATGCGTGCTTAATCACGAATATTGTTTTTCGCGGAAAGTTGGGCGTTCCCTGTCTCAGAAGTTTGCGGAAGTTTCTTTCGATTTGGTGATCTGTGATTTCGCGACGCTGTCCGTGGTGGCCACGTTTCCATACCGGATCGAGATGATTGGGAGCGCGAGCGATAAGGACGCCGACATGCTGCGGCGGATCTACACGGGAGGCATTGCGGACGCCAAGCAGGCTTTCACCCGCCAGACACCCGTGTTTCAAAATGAATACGTAAACAACGATCCAACAAAACCGTTGAAAGTCGCGTGTCCCGCGACTCTCAGGGAGGCATTTCTAAACCTCGCGAAAACGCCAGTGAAGGCGCTGAGCTTTGAGAAAGCTGCTGTGCGCAGAGTGAACGTTCGAGACGATGCGCTCAACGCCATGGACCCGTATTTCAAGCCGATTGCAGAGGAATACTTTGCGGGCCTCTTTGCGAACAATTTCTTTTTTGGAACGACGCATCGGCCCAAAAACCCTCTTGAGAAAGACAGGATGAAAATCCGTTGGGAATACGCGGCCAACGGGGTGGCTTGCCTGCCTTTTTCAAAAGGCAACGAAGTTGTGTATTCGATGCTGGTAGAGGAGTTGGCTGACGCCTTCCGTGTAAAACTTCGTGCACGCAGCGAGGCGGATTCCAAGAACGTCAATTTTTCGCTCGGCCGGCCTCTTTACGATGTGGATCTCGTGATGCCTGGCTTTCAAACCAACGCCATTCCGGCGGGACTTCAGTTCAGCGCGTACTCACGGATTGAGATCAAGGTGGATGATCAGACGTTCTATTCCCGGAAACACGATGGCAGTGAAATTCATTTCGCGGGCGTGGAAAAAACATGGGCGAATTACGCTGCGGCGACCAACACGATGTTTACGTTCGCTGGTCTCGAGATCCTGAAAGCGGTCACGGGCCCGGAGATCAACAAAAACCAGCCGCTGGACGTGTCCAAGCCCGCAGCGTTGCGGAAATTCTTTCTCATGTGCGCGCCGGACTGCGCGAAATCATTCACCCAAGTAAAATAATGAAACGTCTAGCCACCCTCCTGTTGTCTCTGTCGCTAATTCTCGGTTCAGCTTCGGCTGCCGAAAAATCTAGTTCTAGTAAGATTCGCGGTACTGGCCAAGCACAGGATGGCGGATTGTTTGGCGGTATCCAGAAGGATACCGAGTATGTCGCTCGCACCAACGCAATCATTGATGCGGTTAATCGAGCAATGGAGGGGCAGTCGGATCCCGTTAGAAAGTTATTTAAGGACAACTGGGGTAAGACCACCGGTCCTGATCGACATGGAGCGGATGATTTCATCAACGAAAAAATTGTAACGGAATCTCCAGGATCTGGCGTACAAGATATTGATAAAAAAACGCGTACCGTGACCTACGTGTTTGCAGGCACCCTTGACCTTACGAGGCTTCTTGAGGTGCTTGGGGGTGGTGAAAAATCTAAACTGGTTCCGATGGTTTTTTACTCGATGAGAGAAACATCACAGGAGCAGGAACGGGTTATGGGCGAGGCAACATCTGTTGACGTGAAAAAGCTCGAGGAAATTGAGGGCCAAGTCGCTGCAAGTGACAATGGCACCCTGAAGACCGAGGCGAATCAATTAAAGGAAAAGATTCTTAAGACGCGTGAGAAAATAAGCGTAGCAAACTCATACAAGTTTTCCATTAGCGATATCGGCCCGAGGCAAGTATTCGGCAACCAGTTGCAGGCTAAATTGCAAGACTTGGGATTCGATGAATTCATCGATGGTGGGTTGCACGAATTATCAAAGGATTACAACGCGGTGATGGCCAACGGTGAAGAGCCAGACTCAAAATTGCTTAAAGGGATGACCAGTGCGGCAATTGATGAAGAAGCCGATTACGTGGCTATCATGAGTATCACTTTCCAGTTCCCTCGAAAATCGGGACTCACTGGAAACTATGAGTGCATCGCAACCGCGTTGGGGAAAGTCTACAAAAAGCCTGAAGGCACTAAGTTACCGAAAGTCGTTGCGGTTTTAGATCCTGTCATCTTAAAGGGACGTGGTGCATCCGAGCAGGAGGCTAAGGGAGACGTTGCTAAAAACATCGCGATAGAAACAGGGCAAGACATGACATCTAAGCTCCGCTCCAACAAGAAGCTGTAGGCGTGGAATTGGCGTGAAGCGCGTATGAACATGAATTACCTTAAGACAGCCGCGATTTGGCTAGCGTTGGCGGCATCAATCGTCACTGGTCGCGCCGTCGACTCAAAAAAAGTGGAAGTGACCGTTGAGGCTACAGGGACCGCAGAGACGCGGGAGCGGGCTGTGGTGGATGCATGCCGACTCGCGGTTGCAAAAGTGCATGGGACGCGAGTATTGGGTCACATGTCGAATACGGACTTCAGCACGGTGAAGTTGGATGCCGCAGGTACTGAGAAGGGAGAAAAGTTCTCATTGAAGCTAGAGGGCGGCGTTTATTCCACCCGCGATAATACGGGGATTTCTTTCGACGGATATCTCTTGCGGTTTGAGATTAAGAAAGAGGAGAAGCAAAAAAATGGCCGCTGGGCTGTCCAGATTTCTGCAACGGTGCTGGGGACGGCTCCTGATCGGTTTGATGGCAAAGAGGCCGTTGTGCTGCCTTCGGTGAACCGCATTGCAGCAGGGCTCGGCGGAAAAGGAGCGCCCGCGGACGTCGTGGAATCAGTCGCACGGGCCTTTCACCGGTGGGTGGGTGAAACTTTCAGCAACCATCCTAACTTTGTGCTGCTCGAGCGAGAGGACGAGGGGGTACTCAACGCTGAACTCGAGCGTGCAGCCGGAGGCAATTCAGCGGTTAAGGAAAAATCGAAACTCAAGGCAGAGAAAACAGCGGACATCGTGGTGGAAATCCGCTGCGAGCCGTTAGTTGTGGAGCAACCGGAGCCTACGACGTTCAGCAACGGAGCGCCGAGCATCAACAGAGCGCGAATCCGCTTAAACGGAACGGTTCGTTTGCTGGATGTCTCCACGAAAGGGGAAATTTGTCGTTCCGCCTTTTCGGTGGAAAATCCGAAAGTAGTCACAGCTCCCGGCTCAGCGGCTGACGCACTGAAAAAGGCCGTTGCAGAGATCGAACAGAATCTTCAACCAACGCTGAGGACCCTGAGGTTTGATATTTTCTCTAAACTCGGAATGGCGAATATCGTTTTCGGTGAAGGGGGCCTGTGGGTTTTGGGAGGCAGCCTCGATCCCGACCTTCTGCAGCCCGGCGACAAGATCAGTCTCTGGAAGGGTGAGGGAACGGCCATGTCGAGAGTGGCGGAGAGCGTGCTGACGTCCAACAGCGGAAAGCTGGCCTTCGCAGACGCATCGATCAAATTCCAAAAAGGCGAGGCCTTCGCAGTGCGGATCAGCCAAGCCACCGTTGCGACTGCAGCTCCAGCGAAGAGTGCGGCACCCGACGCTTCAGCCCCACCGCAGAAATCACTGAAAGACCGCCTCAATTTCGACTAATTAAAAATCAATGAAACGTGCATTATTAGCCCTCCCACTTCTTTTCCTAGCTGCCTGCGCAAACCAGAAGGAGGACCAAAATTTCAGCGCCGAAGGGGGACCTGCTTCTTACGGTGGGAGAAGTCAGGCAACCAGCGGCAGCCGGTCATCTGGCAGCAGCCGTGGAAGCTTGGAAGCTAGCCAATCGCGTTCCGGGCAGTATTCGAGTTCTGGAGGCGGCTCTGCATCGAGCCAGGGAGGAAGTCGTCCAGCATCTAAGAACGGGATGAGTGCATCGGGTAACCAATCCGCTTCGTCCGACGCGGAGGGTACATCCAAAGGCGGCTCTTCATCGAGAAGCAGTCAGGTTGCAGCAACGAGTGAACGAAGCGGGGGCGGAGATGTGCCGAGCGCACCGAAGCCCGCAGCGCAAAAAGTGTCTATTGTCGGGACATGGAGCGGCGTTTCGAATGGGGAAAAAATTGTCCTGAAAGTCGGAAATGGCGGCAGCGCGTCGCTCACCAACAGCGGAGGCGCAAACAGTGGTGAGTGGGCGGCGGGCGGCAGTTCTGGGCGGTTTGCGTTTACGTTCGGTGGCCGGAGAGGCGACTTCGTCTTATTGGATTCACGGACCGCAACGCTGACTGTGATGGGTTCAACCATCGAGTTGCGTCGTTAAACGAGCGCGAGCGGCCTGGCGTATCCGTTGACTCACAGGTAATTGGCATCGGGTAAGACTCGGGGGCAAAATCTTTTGGAAGGTACGTACAGAAGTGTTTGTCCCCAGCTCCTCTCGAAGGCCGGTGTCTCGTCTGCGAGCAAGGAGGGCAAGAATCTGACGGATCAGGTGATGCGCGAACGGACAGTGCAGAGATGTGAGGTGCTCGAGGCGATGACCAAATAGTCAATGTGCCTCCAAAGGCGGGCCAGGCGCGCACGCTTCCGGCGTCGTCCAAAAACTGGACAATCCAGCCTAGGCGCGCGAAGGTGACAAACTGCCACTATGGATGAAGTGCTGACCATCAAACAACTTCATGAGGCCACGGGCAAACTGGTCCGGGCTGCCGGAAAGGCGTGAACGCTGACGCTGATTACCGATCGCCGACACCCTGTCGCGGTTTTGGGTTCGCCCGAATCTCTCGCCGTTCTGGGCAGGCAGCCGCGCCGCACGCTGCCCGAATACGAGGTCCTCATGCGTCAGCACGCCCATCCGCCCGTATCCGAAGATCTGGATGCGTTGCGTGGCTCTAAGGAAAGCCACCTTTAGCCAGGCATCAAACTGTCGCGGCTGAGGTCTGACTGCGAAGCCGACCTCCCCCTGCCCAATTCACGCCGGCGAAAAACTGTCGACAGTTTTTCGCTTGCGCTGAACTGTCGACAGTTTACGATCCCGTCCGTCATGCCCGACCGACCAACCGCCAGCCGTCCCAAAACCAGCGCCGCTCCCACAAACCCCGCACCCCGCGCCCGGCGCAACATCGCGCGCGAAGTCGCACTCGCCCTGCGCGCGGACATCATCTCCGGCCGACTCCGGCCCGGTTCGCCCCTCGCCGAACCGGTGCTCGCCAAGCTCTTCGGCTCAAGCCGCGCCCCGATCCGCGAAGCCCTGATCGAACTCGAGCGCGAAGGACTCGTCCAATTCCAGACCACCGGCCGCACCAAGGTCCGCTCCTTTACCGAAACGGATTTCACGGAAATCCGCGATGCGCGCGTCGCTCTTGAAAGCATGGCCGCACGGCGGGCTGCAGAAAACTGGACGCCCGCGGACACCGTCTTCATCGAGCAAAACATCGAGGCGCAGTCCAAAGCTTCCACACTCGCAGAACTGAGCCGCCTCGACATCGAGTTGCACGAATACGTCATGAAGCACAGCGACAACAAGCGTCTGCTTGCGCTGTGGCAAAGCGTCCGATGGCAGTTTGAAATGTGCCTCGCCACGACGCACCGGTTGCAGCAAAACCTCGCCTTCAAACCGCGCAACATCACCGTGGTTTCACACCGCCGTTTGCTCGCCGCGCTCGCATCCGGAAAACCCGCGCTAGCCGCCGAAACCATGGCGTCCCACATCGAAGGCTCGATGGAATGGTCCTCCTCTTATCACGACTCGGATGAAGACAACGCGCCGAGCGCTGCCGCGGCTCAGGCGAACGCGCGGCCTTGAAGCGGAACGCGACCACTCGGAGCCAAACGCAAAATCCCCCCACGCATGAAATCCCCCCTCACCATGCTCGAACGGACGTTGGAAACCCTTCTGCGGAAACGGCGGAGCATCTTTTCTTCCTTCACAAGCCTAGCGCAGTACCACACGCTTTTTTCACCATCAGCACGCGTTCTCGTGCCGGTTATCGTTTGCGTGTGCCTCGGAATCGATGCGGCCGCAGCCGAAAAGAATGCGGCACCACGCACGACCTCCGCGCTCCCGGTGGTCTTCAATCAAGCGGTCAAACCGATCCTCAACGAATACTGCGTCACCTGCCACTCCACGGAGAAGCAGAAGGGCGACCTCGATCTTGAGCGGTTCAAAACGTTCGATGACATCAAACGTGATCCGGCGGTGTGGGACCACGCGCTGGAACAGGTCCGCGACAAGGAAATGCCCCCCAAAGACAAGCCCCAGCCCTCCGCCCAACAGCGACAGATCCTCACCGACTGGCTGCATTCAACGCTCGATGAAATCGCGCTCGCGAACGCCGGTGACCCTGGACCGGTGGTGCTCCGGCGACTTTCGAACATGGAGTACACCTACTCGGTTCGTGATCTTACCGGGGTCGAGCAGCTCGATCCTGCGCGAGAATTTCCAGTCGACGGAGCTGCGGGTGAAGGATTCACCAACGCAGCAGCCGCGCTCGTGATGTCTCCATCGCTTTTGGGAAAATACCTAGAGGCCGCGAAGGAAGTCGCCGCCCATGCGGTGCTGACGGAATCAAGCATTCGCTTTTCCAAAAGCGTTTCGCAACGCGATTGGACGGATGAAACCCTTTCGCAGCTCCAGGCGTTCTATGCGCGCTTCACGCAGGGCGAAGTACAAAAAATCGAGGTGGGCGGTGCGAGCAACGTGACCACAAAGCTCGGCACGCTCCCGGTGCAGCGTTATCTCGACGCGCTGCAACGGGGCGGCTCCCGAGAAGGCCTCAGCGCAAAGTATCTCAAGCTTCTCGATGACGCGTTGCGCGAAGGTAGTCCGTCGGTCCTGCTGGAAAATCTCCGCGCGAAGTATCGTTCCAAAACCCTTGTGGCAGCCGATATCGAGCCGTGGCAGAAGGCGCTTTGGAAACTCAACAACATCGGGCACCTCGGCAAGGTCGGCGGTCCGAAGTCTTGGATGGAGGCGGTCACTCCGCTCGCTGCATCGCACGAGATCCGGGTCAAACTGGATGCACACGACAAATCCGGAGACGTTTCGGTGTATCTCTCCGCGGGTGATGCAGGGGATGGAAACGCGGACGATTACGCGCTGTGGGACAACCCGCGCATTGTGGCGAAAGGACGTCCCGATCTTTCCTTGCGTGACATTGGAAAAATGGTCCGTCTTTTGTCGGAACGCCGCGCCGCTGTCGTGGAAACCACGGTGCAATGCCTCGCAGCCGCGCATGAAGCGGAATCACAGTCGACACCGGTGAGTCTGGCTGAACTTGCGCGCAAGCACGGCGTCCAGCCTGAAGTGCTCGAAGGCTGGCTCGCGTACGTCGGCGTCACGGCGGACGCGGCTGCATCTGTCGGCCAGTTGCTTGCAAAAAAGATGCTGAACACCCCGGACTACAATTTCGTGCGCGGTTGGACTGGGGACTCTGCACTGAGCGTAACGGCCAACTCCTCGGACCAGACGGTGAAGGTGCCTGGCACGATGAAACCGCACAGCGTTGCGATGCATCCTTCGCCGAAACTCTCGGTGGGCACGGGCTGGAGGAGCCCGGTCGCTGGGAAACTGC